>CAMLIZ010000073.1 GCA_946480245.1 uncultured Pseudomonadota bacterium | reverse complement strand
GCATGGTGCAGGTGATCCGCATCATCGGCATCACGGTGGGCGTGATCATGGCGATTGGCGCGATGTTTGGCGCGCTCAACACCATGTTTGCGGCCGTGGCCGCGCGCGCCCGCGAGATCGCCACCTTGCGCGCGATCGGTTTCCCCGGGCTGCCGGTGGTGGTGGCGGTGATGCTGGAGACCATGCTGCTGGCGCTGGTCGGCGGCGTGATCGGCGGGGTGCTGGCGTGGGCGCTGTTCAACGGCTACAGCGCCTCCACGCTGGCCGCCGGCACCGTGGGCCAGCTGAGCTTCCAGCTCAAGGTGACGCCCGAGCTGCTGTGGACAGGCCTCAAGTGGGCCCTGGCCATCGGCTTCATCGGCGGCCTGTTCCCGGCGGTGCGTGCGGCGCGGCTGCCGGTGACCACCGCGCTGCGGGAGTTGTGATCGCGCGCCGCGCCAGCCTGTTGCGTGCCCTGCGTGCGCGTCCGCGCCTGCTCATCGCGGCCGGCGTGGCGCTCGCCGTGGCACTGGCGCTGCCCCAGCAACTGGCGCATCACGCCGTCACCCGGCTGCTGGTGGCCTGGAACGCCGGCGCCTTGCTGTACGTGCTGCTGGCCGCAGTGATGATGCTGCGCTCGTCGCAGCACCACATGCGCCGGCGCGCCCAGTGGCAGGACGACGGACAACTGGTGATCCTGGTGCTGGTGGTGGTGTCGGCCGTGGCCAGCCTGGCCGCGATCGCCGGCCAGCTGGCTGTGGCCCGGGACCTGCATGGGGCCCAGCGCACCGCGCACATCGCCCTGGCCGGGCTCACGGTGCTGTCGTCGTGGGCCTTCATCCAGGTGATGTTCACGCTGCACTACGCGCACGATTACTACGCCGCGCTCGGTGCCCATCGCCCGGGCGGCCTGCAGTTTCCAGGCGACGACACGCCCGACTACGGCGACTTCTTCTACTTCGCCTGTGTGATCGGCACCTCCGGGCAGACGGCCGACGTGGCGTTCACGAGCAAGCCGATGCGGCGCATCGGCACGCTGCACTGCGTGCTCGCGTACCTGTTCAACACGATGGTGCTGGCGCTGCTGGTCAACATCGCGGCAAGCCTGATCTGACCATGACCGACGATGCTCCGGCGGCGCCGCCGCCTGCCCCCGGCGCTGCCTCGCGGGCCGCGCGCCTGGAGGGGCGGCCGCTGTGGCGCGTGTTCCTCGCCTTCCTGGGGCCGATGGTGCTGGGCAACGTGCTGCAGGCGCTGTCGGGCACCTTCAACAACGTGTTCGTCGGGCAGATGCTGGGCACGCGCGCGCTGGCGTCGGTGTCGGCGATGTTCCCGATCCTGTTCTTCTTCATCTCGCTGGTCATCGGCATCGGCGCGGGCGCGTCGGTGTTGATCGGACAGGCCTGGGGCGCGCGCGAGACGCACAAGGTGAAGACGATCGCCGGCACCGCCATCTCGCTCGGCCTGATGCTCGGCGTGACGGTGGCGCTGTTCGGCGGCGCCTTCACCGACAAGCTGCTGCAGTGGCTGCAGACGCCGCCGGAGGTGCTGCCGCAGGCCATCGGCTACGCCCGCATGATGATGCTGGCGATGCCCGGGCTGCTGGTGTTCATCCTGACGACGCAGCTGATGCGCGGCGTGGGCGACACCGTGACACCGCTGTATGCACTGCTGTTGTCCACCGCGGTGTCGTGCCTGCTCACGCCGGCGTTCATCCGCGGCTGGGCCGGCCTGCCGCAGCTGGGGGTCACCAGTGCGGCAGCGGCGTCCATCGTGTCCTTCGTGGCCGCGCTGCTCTATCTTGCCTGGCACATGCGGCGCGTGCAGCACCCGCTGGCACCCGATGCCGAACTGCTGCGCGCGCTGCGCGTGAACCCGCACATCCTGCGGCTGGTGGTCAGGATCGGCCTGCCCACCGGGCTGCAGATGATCGTGATCTCGCTCGCCGAGATCGTGCTGCTGGCGCTCGTCAACCGCTACGGGCCGGACGCCACCGCCGCCTACGGTGCGGTGAACCAGGTGGTCAACTACGTGCAGTTCCCGGCGCTGTCGATTGCGATCACCGCGTCGATCCTCGGCGCGCAGGCCATCGGCGCGGGCAAGCCCGAGCGGCTCGGCCTGATCACCCGCACCGGGCTGCTGATGAACGTGGCGATCACGGGCACGCTGGTACTCGTGGGCTACCTGTTCTCGCGCGCGCTGATGAGCCTGTTCATCACGAGCGCGCCGGTGGTGGACCTGGCGCAATCGCTGCTGCACATCATGCTGTGGAGCAGCGTGGTGTTCGGCTGCGCTTCGGTGGTCAGTGGCGTGATGCGGGCCTCCGGCGCGGTGCTGGCGCCCACCGGCATCGCCATCTTCTGTATCGCCGCGATCGAGGTGCCGTCGGCCTACGGGCTGTCGCACCACTTCGGCCTCGGCGGCGTCTGGATGGCCTATCCGGTCACGTTCGTATCGATGCTCGTGCTGCAGTCGGCCTACTACCGCGGCGTGTGGCGCAAGCGGCGGATCGAGCGGCTGGTGTAGGGACTGCGGGGGCGCTGCACCTCTGGCGGAAGCGGTGAGATTCGAACTCACGGACGGTTGCCCGTCGCCGGTTTTCAAGACCGGTGCCTTAAACCGCTCGGCCACGCTTCCAGAAGGCAGGCCGCAAGTGTAGCGGCCGGGCCGCGGCCGCCAGCGCTTGTGGCACAGTGCCGCGGGTGGGCCCGGTGGGCAGGAGCGAGAGCGAGACAGCGTGAACCAGCGCAGCGGCCAGGCGCCGACGATCGTGGAGGTGGCGGAGCAGGCGGGCGTGTCGATCAAGACCGTGTCGCGCGTGCTCAACCAGGAGCCCAACGTGCGGCCGGAGACGCGCGACGTGGTGCTGCGCGTGGTGGCCGAGCTGAAGTACCGGCCCAAGCTGTCGGCGCGCAGCCTGGCGGGTGCGCGCTCGTTCCTGATCGGCCTGCTGTACTACGACCCCAGCGCCGAGTTCGTGGCCGGCCTGCAGCGCGGCGCCACCTTGCGTTGCCGCGAGTCGGGCTATCACCTGGTGGTCGAGTCGTTCGGGCGCGACGCCGAGAACATGGTGTCGCAGCTCGATCACATGCTGGCGGCGCTGCGGCCCGACGGCATCATCCTCACGCCGCCGCTGTGCGACAACGCCGACATGCTGGCCGCCCTGCGGGCCACCGGCACGCCGTGCGTGCTGCTGTCGCCGGGCGAGCGCGGCAAGCGCCTGCCGCACGTGCGCATGGACGAGGTGCGGGCCGCCGAGGAGCTCACCGAGCGCCTGATCGCACTCGGCCATCGGCGCATCGGTTTCGTGAAGGGCGCCGCCGACCAGCCGGCATCGGCCCTGCGCTGGCGCGGCTTCAAGCGCGCGATGCAGGCGCACGACCTGCCGATCGACGAGGCCTGGGTGTGCAACGGCGACTTCAGCTTCCCGTCCGGCGAGGCTGCGGCCGAGCAGCTGCTGCGCGGCCGCTCCGCGCCCACCGCGGTGTTCGCGAGCAACGACGACATGGCGCTCGGTGTGCTGGCAGCCGCGCAGCGGCGCGGCCTGCAGGTGCCGGGCGACCTGTCGGTGGCCGGCTTCGACGATTCGCCGGCTGCGCGTCTCGTCTGGCCCGGGCTCACCACCGTGCGCCAGCCGGTGTTCGACATGGCGGTGGCCGCGGTGGAGATGCTGCTGGCGCAAGTGGTGCGGCCCGGTGTCCAGGAGGCCGAGCCGGGGCCGCACGAGCGCGTGCTGCCCTACGAGCTGGTGCTGCGCGAATCCACGGGCGCCATCGTGAAGGGCCGTCGCGCTGTGTCTGCCGTGCCCGCGCGCTGACGGCGCTCAGGCCAGCGCGCCGGCCGCGCGCGGCTGGCGCGCGCACAGGTGGCTCACCAGCGCGCGGTGCTCGGGCAGGTCGGCCACGGCCTGCTTCGACACCTGCGCCAGGGTCTGGAATTCGCGCCGCGCCTCCTCCATGCGCGCATGCCCCGCGGCCTGCAGCGCGGTCTTGTACTCCATCCCGTAGAGCACGAACTGCCAGCTCGCGGTGGCGTACATCTCCATGTCGGCGATGAAGTCCAGGCGGTGCGGCGGGCGGCTGCGCCACATCGCCAGCTTCTCGCGCAGGCTGTCGTTCATGCTGCGCGGGTCCGCGTTGTCGATCCAGAACGGGCTGTCGGTGCGCTGCGTGAGCGCGTAGTGCAGCTTGATGAAGTCGACGATGCGCTCGTAGCGCCCGCGCATCAGCGCATTGAAGTGGCGTGCCGCCGGCTCTGTGTGGCCGTCGTACGGGAACAGGTAGGCGATGTAGTACGCCGCCGTCTCGATCAGCCCGATGCCTGACGACTCCAGCGGCTCCAGGAACCCGCCCGCCAGGCCCACCGCCACGCAGTTCTTCACCCACTGCACGTCGCGGTAGCCGAGGTTGAGCTTCAGGTGTCGCAGGCTGGCGCGTTCCGCATCGGCGCCGGCGTACTGCCGCAGCACCTGCTCGGCGCGCGCGTCGTCGGTGTGCGCGCTGGAGTACACATAGCCGATGCCGCGCCGCTGATGCAGGCCGATGTCCCAGGTCCAGCCGGCCTCGTGCGCGGTGCTGACGGTGTAGGAGGGGATGGGCGCGTCCTTGCGCTCGTAGGGCACCTGCACCGCCAGCGCGCGATCGACGAACAGCGTGTGCTGCACGCTGCGCCACGGGCTCTTCAGCGCGTCGCCGATCAGGGCCGCGCGAAAGCCGGTGCAGTCCACGTACAGGTCGGCCTGCAGCAGGCCGCGTTCGCGCGTGTGCACGCCGGCGATGGCGCCGTCCTCGGCCAGCTCCACGCGCTCCACGGTGGCCAGCACATGCTGCACGCCGAGCATGCGCGCCTGCTCGCCCAGCAGGGCGGCAAAGCGGCCGGCGTCGAAGTGGTAGGCGTAGTTCAGCGCACCGGTGAAGTCGGCGTCGCCGATGCGCTTGGGCGCATGGGCCGCGTCGGCCACCTGCTTCTGCAAGGTGGCCGCCTGCGCGAACGGCGTGTCGCCGGCCGCGCCGAGCAGCCAATAGGGCAGAAGCTCGGGCCCGCCCGGGCGCTGGCTCGGCGCGCTGAACGGATGGAAGTAATGGTCCGGGCCGCGCGAGCCCGGCGGGCGCACCCAGTCGACGAACTTGACGCCCTGCTTGAAGGTGGCCGTGCTGTCGCGGATCAGGCGCGCCTCGTCGATGCCGATGGTGGCCAGCGTGCCCTTGATGGACGGGAAGGTGCCTTCGCCGACGCCGATGATCCCGATGTCGCTGGATTCCACGAGCGTGACGCGCACGCCGCCGCGGGCGGTGCCGAGCTGACGGGCCAGGAAGGCGGCGGTGAGCCAGCCGGCGGTGCCCCCGCCGACGATGAGGACATGGCGGATCGCGTTCATCCGCGCAGCGTGTCGCGCGCCGCGCACAGCGGCCATAGGGTGAAACGATAACGTTGTCATTCTGCAGTTGACAGCGTTGTCAACGGGTTGGCATCATGCGCCTGCTTTCGGCGGAGATCGACCATCGAGACCATCGATTCATGGGCCGGACAGCAGCTTCCACCCCCACGCGAGGAGACAAGATGAGAAGTCGTACACCCAAGTTTCGCATCGCCATGGCGTCGCCCGTGCAGGCGGCCGTGGTGTTGCTGCTGGCCGGCGCCGGTGCCGTCCATGCGCAGGGCACCGCCGCGGCGGCACCCGCCACCGCGGCCTCGGCGGTCGTCGGCAGCGCCGACGGCGGCACGCAGGAGGTGATCATCACCGCCACCAAGCGCTCCACGTCGCTGCAGCGCACGCCGGTGGCCGTCACCCCGTTGAGCGCCACCGAGCTCGAAAAGGCCCACGTGCAGACGGTGGCCGACGTGGTGCGCCTGGTGCCCAGCTTCCAGGCCACCACGCAAGGTGACCATGGCGTCATCACGATGACGATGCGCGGCATCGGCAACGACAGCGCCAAGACCGAATACGCCGACCCCGAGGTGGCATTGTTCGTCGACGGCATCTACGCGCCGCGCGCGGAAGGCGCTGCCGCGCTGCTGTTCGACATGGACAGCATCGAAGTGCTGCGCGGCCCGCAGGGCACGCTGTGGGGCCGCAACTCCACGGTGGGCGCGGTCAACATGCAAACCGCCAAGCCGGTGCTGCACGACAAGTTCGGCAACATCGAAGGCGGCCTGGGCAACTACAACCGCCAGGGCCTGCGCGGCGCGTTCAACGTGCCGATCGGCGACGACATGGCGATGCGCTTCGCGTTCGTGCACGAGCAGCACGACGGCTACGTGGACTACCAGCGCGCGCCGCATCCGTCGCTGGCCGACCAGCAGGCCGCCTACAACGCCTCCGGCATCACCGACAAGCCCTTCATTCCGCTGAACCCGAACCTGTTCATCCAGGGCGGCCCCAAGTACAACGCGCAGGACCAGACGGCCGCGCGCCTGAGCTTCCTGTGGAAGCCCACGCGCGACATCAAGTGGAACCTGTCGTACGAGCAGTTCCTGGACCGCGGCACGCCCAACATGAACCTGCTGCAGACGCCGCGCGACGGCACCAGCCAGTGGTCTGCGCTGATCCAGGTGGCGCCGTACCTGAAGCGCGACGTGAACACGCTGCGCAGCCGCCTCGACTGGGACCTGAGCGACTACCTCAGCCTGGCCTACATCGCCGGCTACTCGCACTACAGCGGCCAGAGCGATTTCGACCAGGCCGGCGGCGCCACCGTGCCCACCAGCTTCACCACCGGTGCCACCTACCAGGAAGACCGCACCAACTGGTCGAAGTACAAGAACTACAGCCATGAGCTGGGGCTGCAGTCGCGCGGCAACCACGCGGTCGACTGGATCCTGGGCGCCTACTACGCGGCCGAGGACAACGGCATCCGCTTCGACATTCCGATCATGAACGGCACCCAGGAGGGCACCGTCGGCTGGCAGGGATCGTTCATCCAGCCGAAGGAGACCGTGGAGTCGAAGGCGGTGTTCGGCCAGGCCACCTGGAACGTGACCGACGCCATCCACCTCACCGGCGGCGCGCGCTATACCGACGACACGCGCAAGAACGAAGGCGGCACCAACAACGGCTGGTCGGGCACGCCCGCCGGCGTGCCGATCGACATCGGGCTCGACCCGCTGGCGGCCGGATCCAACTTCAGCACGTACCAGAACAACGACGGCAAGTACCACAAGAACAAGGTCACCTGGCTGGCGCGGGCCGCCTTCGACGTGAGCAAGGACTTCATGGTCTACGGCAGCGTGTCCACCGGCTACAAGAGCGGCGGCCTGCAGGACGGCGGCGTGCCCTACGGCGCCGAGACGCTGACCAACTACGAGGTGGGCACCAAGAACACCTTCCTCGGCGGCAAGCTGCGCTGGAACAACGCCGCGTACTACGAGCGCTTCAAGGACTTCCAGTTCAGCGCGCCGGTCACGCTGGCCAGCGGCAACCATGCGCTGGCCACCTCCAACGCCGAAGGCGCCAAGGTGTCGGGCTTCGAGTCGGAGCTGGCGTACAAGCTGACCGACGACGACCGCGTGCAGGCCACGTTCTCCTACACGCACACCAAGCTCGGCGTGCTGTACGCGGGCAGCAACGACTACTCGCTGCCCGTGTGCCCGCTCGATGCGACGATCAAGTGCCTGAACGTCACCGGCAACCAGCTGCCGCATGCGCCGAAGTTCGCCGCCACCGTGCAGTACGAGCACACCTTCCACTTCGGCAACGGCGACACCCTGGCACCGCGCCTGATGGTGCACCACGAAACCGGCAGCTGGCTGAGCGTGTTCAACCTGGGCGACGGCGACCGACAGAAGGCCTACACCCTGGCCGACGTGGGCCTGCGCTACACCTCCAGGAAGGACTGGTACGTGGACGGCTACGTGCGCAACGCCGGCAACGAGCTGGTGAAGACCAACGCTCAGAACTCCTTCGGCGCATGGCAGTCGCAGTACCTGCCGCCGCGCACCTACGGATTCAACGTGGGCGTGGACTTCTTCTGAGCGGGCCGCAGGCCAGAGTGTGAGAGTTGGCGGTGCCGCACAACGGCACCGTGGGGCCGCCGATCCACCATTCGGCGGCCCCTTGTCGTTTGAAGGAGCACGCGTGAGCGAACGCGGGGGCGCAGCGCCCACCATCGTCGAAGTGGCGCAGCGCGCGGGCGTGTCGATCAAGACCGTGTCGCGCGTGCTGAACCACGAGGTCAACGTGAAACCGGCCACGCGCGAGCGCGTGCTGGCCGTGGCGGCCGAGCTGAAGTACCGGCCCAAGCTGTCGGCGCGCAGCCTGGCCGGTGCGCGCTCGTTCATGCTTGGCCTGCTGTACTACGACCCCAGCGCCGCTTTCGTGGCCGGCGTGCAGCGCGGCGCCACGATGCGCTGCCGCGAATGGGGCTACCACCTGGTGGTGGAGTCGCTGGGCAACGATCGGCAGGCCATCGCCTCGCGGCTCGACCACATGCTGGCCGCGCTGCGGCCCGACGGCATGATCCTCACGCCGCCGATCTGCGACAACGCGGAGGTGCTGGCCGCACTGCAGGCTGCGGGCACGCCGTGCGTGCTGCTGTCGCCCAATGCACGCGGCCAGAAGCTGCCGCACGTGCGCATGGACGAAGCGCGTGCCGCGCAGGAGCTCACCCGCGTGCTGATCGCGCAGGGGCACCGCCGCATCGCCTTCGTGCAGGGGCCGCGCGAGCAGGCCGCGTCGGCGCCGCGCCTGCGCGGCTTTCTGCGTGCCATGCGCGCGCACGGGCTTGCCGTGGAGGAGCGCTGGTTGTGCGACGGCGACTTCACGTTCTCCTCGGGTGTGCAGGCGGCGCACCGCCTGTTCCGCGGGCGCACGCGGCCCACCGCGGTGTTCGCAGGCAATGACGACATGGCGCTCGGCGTGCTCGCCGTGGCGCAGCGCATGGGCATCGACGTGCCGGCGCAACTGTCGGTGGTGGGCTTCGACGATTCACCGGCCGCCAGCCTGGTGTGGCCCGCGCTCACCACGGTGCGCCAGCCGGTGTTCGAGATGGCGGCTGCGGCCGTGGACATGCTGGTCGGGCGCGACGGCAAGGCGCCAAGCGAATGCGTGATCGCGCACAAGTTGCTGCTGCGCGACTCGAGTGCGGCCGCGCCCGTTGCGCGGCGCCGCGCGATCGCGACGGCATCCGGGTTGACCGCAGATTGACCCGTACTGACACCGTTGTCATGCTCGCTCGCCATGATCATGGAGACAACGCCTTGACCTTGTGCCGCCTCGCTCGCTGGGCGGTGGCCGCGCTGGCCGCGGCGGCCAGCATCGGCTGCAGCCCGGCGGCACCCGCGGCGGGCGCGGCGGGCGCGCCGACCGTCATCACGGTGGCCACCTTTCCGGACCTGGACCGATCCGCCAAGGCCGCGCTCGCCGAGTGGCGCCAGGAGCGGCCCGACGTGCAGGTGAAGATCGCGTCGCTGCAGTACGCCGACCACCACACCGCGATGACCACGGTGCTGGCCACCGGCTCCGGCGTGCCCGACGTGATGGCGCTGGACTTCCGCTTCCTCGGCAAGTTCGCCGAATCGGGCGGCCTCGCCGATCTGTCCAAACCGCCGTTCAACGGCATGGCGCTGCAGCCGCTGTTCGTGCCGTTCGCGTTTGCGCAATGCATCAACAAGCAGGGCCAGCTGATCGGCTTGCCCACCGACATCGGCCCCGGCACGCTGCTGTACCGCAAGGACATGACCGACAAGGCCGGCGTGAGCGAGGCCGAGCTCACCGCGAGCTGGCAGTCCTACATCGCCGCGGGCCGGAAGATCAAGGCCGCCACCGGCGCCTACCTGATGGCCGACGCCGCCGACCTGCGCGACATCCTGATCCGCACCGGCGTGCAGGAGGGCGAGGGCCTGTACTTCTCGCGCGACGGTCGCGTGCTGGTGGACACGCCGCGCTTCGTGCGCGCGTTCGAGCTCGGCCGCGAGGTGCGCCGGCTGGGGCTCGACGCCAACGCGGTGAGCTGGAGCAACGAATGGACCGCCGGCTTCAAGCAGAACCGCATCGCCACGCAGATGATGGGCGGCTGGCTGGTGGGCCACCTGAAGAACTGGCTCGCGCCCGACTCGGCCGGCCTGTGGCGCTCGGCGATGCTGCCCGGCGGCCAGTACGCCTCCTACGGCGGCTCGTTCTACGCGATCCCGCGCCTGGCCGAGCACAAGCAGGCGGCGTGGGACTTCATCCGCTTCATGACCACGCGCCGCGACATCCAGCTCGAGTCGCTGCGCGTGATGGACGCCTTTCCCGCGCTGCTGGCCGCCCAGGACGACCCCATGATGGCCGATCCCATCCCTTACCTGGGCGGCCAGCGCGCGCGGCTCTTGTGGCGCGACATTGCACGCCACGTGCCGCCGATTCCCGTGAACAAGGACGATGCGATGGCCACGCGCGTGATCCGCGACGAATTCGAGCAGGTCGTCAGCGAAGGCAAGCCGATCCCGCAGGCGCTGGCCGACGCGCGCCACCTGCTCGAGCGGCGCCTGCGCCGCTGACGCGACCCGCACCATGAGCACCTTGCCGCCCTCTGCCATGCCCGCATCGGCGGCCGCCACCGCGCCGGCGCGGCGCCGCCGCTTCGACCGCCGCAGGTGGGCACCCTACGTGTTCATCTCGCCGTTCTTCATCCTGTTCTTCGTGTTCGGGCTGTTCCCGCTGCTGTTCTCGATCTGGCTCTCGCTGCACCAGTGGAACCCGGCCGCCGGCCTCCAGGCCATGCGCTGGGTGGGCCTGGGCAACTACACGTTCACGCTCGGCGACCCGTGGTTCCACCAGTCGCTGTACAACACGCTGTGGTTCGCCATCGTGTCCGGCGTGCCGCAGCACGTGGTGGCGGTGCCGCTGGCGTATTTCATCCACCGGCGCCTGAAGCGCAGCCGCAACGCGGTGGTTGGCGCGTACTTCGTGCCGTACATCACCTCCAGCGTGGCCATCGCGCTGATCTTCGCCACGCTGTTCTCCAAGGACTACGGCGCCATCAATGCGGCCATCGACGCGCTGCGCCACGTGCCCGGCCTCGGCGCGCTGCTGCCCGCCGGCAACGTGGACTGGCTGGGCAAGGCGGTGTTCACCAAGCCGGCGGTGGCCTTCGTGGTGTTCTGGCGCTACCTGGGCTGGAACGTGGTGCTGTACCTGTCGGCGCTGCAGGTGATCGACAACGATCTCTACGAGGCCGCCACGCTGGACGGCGCCAGCCAGTGGCAGCAGTTCCGCCACATCGCGCTGCCGCTGCTCAAGCCGATGATGTACTTCGCGGTCACGCTCACGATCATCGGCAACCTGCAGCTGTTCGAGGAGCCTTTCATCCTGATCGACGGCGAGAGCGGCGTGGCGCAGTCGGTGCAGACCACCGCGATCTTCATGTACCGCACCGCGTTCGCCGACGGCGACTTCGGCACCGCGTCGGCCATCTCGTGGCTGCTGTTCCTGGTGATCGTGGCCGTGAGCTGGATCAACGCGCGGCTGTTCCGTTCGGAAGGAGGCGAACACGCATGAGCCGCCGCCATCCTCTGGAACTCACGCTGGTGGGCTTCGGCGCGCTGGTGCTGGTGGCGCCGCTGTACTTCACGTTCGTGTTCGCCACCCACACGCGCAGCGAGATCTTCAACACACCGCCGCCACTGTGGTTCGGCAGCGCGTTCTTCTCCAACCTGCAGCTGCTGCTGGAGCGTCTGCCGTACTGGCGCAATTTGGGGCTGAGCCTGTACGTGGCCGGCATGACCACGGCGCTGAACCTGCTGCTGTGCTCGCTGGCCGGCTTTGCGTTCGCGGTGTACGAGTTCCGCTTCAAGCGCGCGCTGTTCGCGATGGTGCTGGGCTCGATGATGCTGCCCAGCTTCCTCAACATGATTCCCAGCTTCATGGTGATGAGCGCGCTGGGCTGGATCGACCAGCCGCGCGCGCTGTACATCCCCGGTGCCGCGGGCGCTTTGGGCATCTTCATGATGCGGCAGTACATCGGCAGCGCGATCCCGCGCGACCTGCTGGACGCCGCGCGCATGGACGGCTGCAGCGAGTTCCGCATCTTCTGGAGCGTGGTGCTGCCGCTGCTGGGGCCGGCGCTCGGCACGCTCGGGCTCATCACCTTCATCAACAGCTGGAACAACTTCGTCGGGCCGCTGGTGGTGATGCGCTCGGTGGAGAACTACACGCTGCCGCTGGCGCTGCGCAGCATGCAAAGCCCGAACAACACCGAATGGGGCGCACTGATGGCCGGCAGCGCGATCGCGATGCTGCCGCTGCTGGTCGCGTTCTTCTTCTCCGCCCGCCGCCTGGTGGCGGGCCTGACCGCCGGCGCCGTGCGCGGCTGACGGCCACTACGTCCAACGCTTCATGAACCTCACCGACACGCCCGCGGCCACGCCGCCCACCCTGGACCCCGCCCGCTTCCCGCCCGGCTTCGTGTGGGGCGCCGCCACCAGCGCGCCGCAGATCGAAGGCGCGATCGACCAGCGCGGCCTGTCGATCTGGGACCGGTTCTGCGCCGAGCCGGGGCGCATCGTCGACGGCTCGAACATCGCGATCGCCTGCGACCACGTGCATCGCATGCAGCAGGACGTGGCGCTGATGCGCGGGCTGGGCCTGCAGGCCTACCGCTTCTCGATCGCCTGGCCGCGCGTGCAGCCGCAGGGGCAGGGCGGATGGAGCGAGAAGGGCTTCGCGTTCTACGACCGACTGATCGACGAGTTGCTGGCCGCCGGCATGCAGCCGCACGTCACGCTCTACCACTGGGATCTGCCGCTGGCGCTGCACGACGCCTTCGGCGGCTGGCTGTCGCGCGAGGTGGTGCCGCGCTTCGCCGACTATGCCGCCGAGGTGGCGCGCCGCTTCGGTGACCGGGTGCGCAGCATCTCCACGCTCAACGAGCCGTGGTGCGTGGCCACGCTGGGCTACCAGACGGCGCAGTTCGCCCCCGGCATGACCCACCGCGCGGCGGCCGTGCAGGTGTCGCACCACCTGCTGCTCGCGCACGGCACCGCGCTGCAGGCGATGCGTGCCGCGACGCGAGCGCCGCTGGGCATCGTGCTGAACCACACGCCGGCGTTCCCGGCCGAGCCCACCGAGGCCGACCGCCGCGCGGCGCGCATCGACGACGGCCTGAACGTGCGCTGGTACATGGACCCGATCTTCCGCGGCCAATACCCGGCCGACGTGATCGAGCACCTGGGCGCCGACGCGCCGCGCGTGCAGGCCGGCGACATGGCGCGCATTGCGCAGCCGATCGACTTCCTCGGCGTCAACTTCTACACCCGCAGCTACATCAGCACCGCCGTGCCGGCGCTGCCGGCGCCCGGCAAGATGGGCTTCACCGACATGGGCTGGGAGGTGGTGCCGCAGGCCCTCACGCAGCACCTCGTGCGCATCACGCGCGAGTACTCGCCGCCGCCCATCTACATCACCGAAAACGGCATGGCCAACGCCGACATCGTGCAGGACGGCCAGGTGCACGACGAGGCGCGCGTGGCCTACCTGCGCGAGCACCTGCAGGCGCTGGCGCGCGCCATCGAGCTGGGCGCCGACGTGCGGGGCTACTTCTACTGGAGCCTGCTCGACAACTTCGAGTGGAACTCGGGCTACACCAAGCGTTTCGGCCTGTTCCATGTCGACTACGACACTCAGCTGCGCACGCCCAAGGACAGCGCGCACTGGTATCGCGATTTCATCCGGCAGCAGGCGCTGACCGGGCAGAAGGAGTAGCTCATGGCGCAGCTGCGGCTGGCCGGCCTGGCCAAGCGCTTCGACAACGGATCGCATGCCGTGCACGAGGTGAACCTCGAGGTCGAGGACGGCGAGTTCATGGTGCTGGTGGGCCCTTCGGGCTGCGGCAAGAGCACCACCTTGCGCATGGTGGCCGGGCTGGAGGCGCCGAGCGACGGGCAGATCTTCATCGGCGGCGCCGACGTGACAGACCGCGCGCCGGCCGAGCGCGGCGTGGCGATGGTGTTCCAGAGCTACGCGCTGTACCCGCACATGACGGTGGCGCAGAACATGGGCTTCGGCCTGAAGATGGCCGGCCTGCCGCGCGCCGAGATCGACGCGGCGGTGCACGCCGCGGCGCAGACGCTGCAGCTGGGCGCACTGCTGCAGCGCAAGCCGCGCGAGCTGTCGGGCGGGCAGCGCCAGCGCGTGGCCATCGGCCGCGCGATCGTGCGCCAGCCGCAGGTGTTCCTGTTCGACGAGCCGCTGTCCAACCTGGACGCCGCGCTGCGTACGCAGATGCGGGCGGAGCTGTCGCGCCTGCACGAGCGCCTCAAGGCCACCATCGTGTACGTCACGCACGACCAGGTGGAGGCGATGACGCTGGGCCACCGCATCGCGGTGTTCAACCAGGGTCGCATCGAGCAGGTGGGCACGCCGCTGCAGCTGTACAACGCGCCGGCCAACCGCTTCGTGGCGGGCTTTCTGGGCTCGCCGCGCATGAACTTCCTGCCGGCGCGAGCGCGCCCCGACGGCATGGGCGGCTGGCTGCTCGACCTGGGGCGGGCCGGCGCGTTCCCCTGGCGGCCCGACGGCGTGGCCGACGTGTCCGCCGTGAGCACGCTCGGCATCCGCCCGGAGCACCTGCAACTGCATGCGGCCGACGGCGACACCGGCGCGCAGGCGCAGGTGGAGCTGGTGGAGCACCTGGGCGACGTGGTGCTGGTGCACGTGCGCCTGCCCGACGTGGACGAGCCGGTGTGCGTGAAGACCGGCCCGGGCAGCGCTGCGGCGCTGGTGCGCGGCAGTGCAGTGCGCCTGCTGCCGGCGCCCGGCCATCTCTTCGTGTTCGATGCGCAGGGACGCCATCTGCGGGAGCCGGCGGCGGCCGCAGGATGATGCAGGGCGAGCTGGCGGTGCGCGCGCAAGCGCTTGCGCTGTACCCTGTGAAAGCCTGTGCCGGGGTGTCCGTGCAGGCGCTGCAGTTCACGCGCGATGGCCGCATCGCCGGCGACCGCGAGTGGGCGGTGGCCAATGCGCGTGGCGAGCTGGTGTGGCAGGGCTCGCATCCGCGCCTGGCGCTGGTGCAGCCACAAGTGGCCGAAGGCCGGCTCTTGCTGAACGCACCGGGTCTACCTGGCATCGAAGTGCCCGAGCCGGGCATCGCCTGCGACGCGTGGATCTGGAACGAGGGCCGCGCGCTGCACGAGCGCTTTGCGGCGCACGATGCAGGCGCCCAAGTCGCCGCATGGCTGGAGCAGGCGGCCGGCGAGCCGCTGCGCCTTCTTCGCCTGGGCCCCGACGCCCTGCGGCGTGACACGCTGCAGCCGCTGCACGTGGTCTCGGCCGCGTCGATGGCCGCACTGAACGCGCGGCTGGCCGCGCGCGGGCAATACGCGGTCGCGGTCGAACGCCTGCGCCCGAACATCGTGATCGCGCACGACGCGTTGCAGCCGTTCGACGAGGATCACTTCGAGTCGCTGGCGTGGCCTGCACTGCAACTGGAAGTCGTGGCGCCTTGCGTGCGCTGCATCGTGCCCAACGTGGACCTCGTCACGGCGCAGCTCGGTGACGAGCCGCTGCGCACGATCACCGAGCTCAGTGCCGAGCGGCATCCGGGCGGGCCGGTGCGCTTCGGGGTGTATGCGCGGGTGCTGCAGGGTGGTCAGCTGCGCGTCGGCGAAGCGGGCAGCGGCCGGTGGCGCTTCTAGGGCTGCTGCGCCTGCTCGCAATCCACCTGCACCACCTCGCGCCGGCCGCCGTCCACCCGCACCGCGGTGAGCTGGCCGCCCCACACGCAGCCGGTGTCGGTGGACAGCAGGTCCGGGCGGTCGACCAGGCCCAGCGTGGACCAGTGGCCGAACGCGATCGGCTCGCCTTGCGTGCGCCGGCCCGGCACCTCGAACCACGGCATCAAGCCGGGCGGCGCTGCACGCGCGCCGTCCTTGGCCTTGAAGTCCAGCGTGCCGTCGGCATGGCAGAAGCGGATGCGGGTGAACACGTTGATCGCGAAGCGCCAGCGTTCGCTGCCCTGCAGGTCGTCGCGCCAGCGCGCCGGCTCGTTGCCGTACATCACCTGCAGGAACGCGCGCAGGTCGGGCCCGCGCAGCAACTCGTGCAACTCGCCTGCCAGTGCCAGTGCCTGCGCGCGGTCCCATTGCGCCGCCACGCCGGCATGCACCAGCAGCCAGCCGTGCGCCTCGGCGGCCAGCGGGCGCTCGCGCAGCCAGCCGATCCACGCGTCGCGCTCGGGGCTGTCGAGGATGTCGCGCAAGGTGTCGTTGCGGTGCTCGGGCCTCACGCCGGCGGCCACGGCCAGCAGGTGCAGGTCATGGTTGCCGAGCAGGCAGGTGGCTGCGTCGCCCAGTGCGCGCAGGCGTTGCAGCGTGGCCAGCGACTGCGGCCCGCGGTTCACGAGATCGCCCAGTACCCACAGGTGGTCGCGCGAGGGCGAGAACTGCAGCTCGGCCAGCAGCCGGTCGAACGCGGAGCAGCAGCCCTGCAGGTCACCCACTAGATATTCCATCGCATGATTCTGCTACGCTGCCGTCCTTCGCCGCCCTTGTCGGGCGCTCCGGCCGCGCCCCGCGGCCCCACCTCCGCCGCATGGACGTCGCGCTCCTCGCCTTTCTCATCCTGCTGAACGCCCTGTTCGCGATGGCCGAGATGGCGCTCACCGCGAGCCGCAAGGCCCGCCTGCAGGTGCTGCTGGAAAGCGGCGAGTCAGGCGCCCGCGCCGCGATCGACCTGCACGACAACCCGACCAAGTTCCTCTCGGTGGTGCAGATCGGCATCACCTCCATCGGCGTGCTCAACGGCATCGTCGGCGAGTCGGCGTTCTCGGCGCCCGCGTCGCAGTGGCTGGAACACACCTTCGGGCTGCCGCATCGCGCGTCCGACATCACGGGCACTGCGCTGGTCGTGGTGATCATCACCTTGCTCACCATCATCTTCGGCGAGCTGGTGCCCAAGCGCCTGGGGCAGATGTACCCGGAGACGGTGGCGCGCCTGCTCGCGCCGCCGATGGAGTGGCTCTCGCTGATCGCGCGGCCGGTGGTCAAGCTGCTGTCCGCCTGCACCGAGGCCACCTTGCGCTTGATGGGCATCCATGCCGCCGGCAACCGGCTGGTCACCGAGGAGGAGATCGCCGCCAGCCTGGAAGAGGGCCTGGACGCCGGGGTGATCGAGGCGCAGGAGCACCAGATGGTGCGCAACGTGTTCCGCCTCGACGACCGGCAGGTGGGCTCGATGATGATCCCGCGCGCCGACGTGGTTTGGCTCGACGCGGGCTCGCCGTTCGAGGACGTGCTGCGTGCCATTGCAGAGAGCGGCCGCTCGCGCTACCCGGTGTGCCGCGGCGGGCTCGACGAGGTGCTGGGCGTGGTGAGCGCGCAGGACCTGCTGCAGCCGCTGTCGCACGGCATGCAGCCCAACCTGCTCGACCACCTCAAGCCTCCGGTGTTCGTGCCCGAAACGCTCAGCGGCATGGAGCTGCTGGATCACTTTCGCGCCTCCGGCGCCGAGCTGGTGTTCGTGGTGGACGAATACGGCGAGGTGCAGGGCGTGATCACGGTGCGCGACGTGCTGGAGGCCATCACCGGCGAGTTCAGCACGCCCAGTGCCGACGACGCCTGGGCCGTGCAGCGCGAGGACGGCAGCTGGCTGCTCGACGGGCTGATCCCCGCGCCCGAGCTGAAGGACCGCCTGGATCTGAAGGAACTGCCCGAGGAAGACCGCGGGCGCTACAACACGCTGGCCGGCATGATCATGCTGCTGCTTGGCCGCCTGCCCCGCACCGCCGACAAGGTGGAGTGGGAGGGCTGGACGTTCGAGGTCGTCGACCTGGACGGCAAGCGTGTGGACAAGGTGCTGGTGCAGCGCAGCCCGAGTGATGAAGTTGGAGAACCGAGGACACCATGATCGTCGAAGCCCTTTACAAGAACGTCGTGGCGCTGGACCGCGTGCAGCACCGCAACCTGCGCATCCGCGCGCCCTTTACCGACTTCACGCGCACCGGGCAGATGAACGCGGTGTTCGTCTCCGCCGTGGAATTTGCGGATGTGTGCCGCGAGTACCCGATCGTGTTCGTGCGCGCCGGCAAGGACGACAAGACCGGCGAGGAACACATCGCGCCGATGGCGGTGCTGGGCGTGGCGCAGCAGGAGAACCTGTACCTCGTCGAGGGCGGCGCATGGCGTGCGTCGTACATGCCGGCATTCTTGCGCCGCTATCCGTTCGGCATGGCCGGCGTGGGCAACGACCAGATGGCGATCGTGATCGACATGGGCTGGGAGGGCTTCTCCGAGACCGAGGGCGACCCGCTGTTCGACGCCAAGGGCGAGCCGACCGAGCTGATGAAGAACGTGCGCAGCTTCGTCGAGAGCTTCGAGACCGAAGTGCAGCGCACGCGGCTGTTCTGTGCCGCCCTGCGCGACGCCGGCCTGCTGCAGGACATGCGCTTCGACGCCACGCTGCCCGACGGGCAGAAGGTGAGCGTCGATGGCTTCCTCGCCATCGACGAGAAGAAGCTGGCCGAGCTGCCCGACGCCAAGGTGGTGGAGTGGCATCGCAACGGCATGCTGGGCCTGATCCACGCGCAGCAGATCTCGATGGGCCTGATGCGCCGCCTGGTGGAGTGGCGCGTGGAGCGCGACGCGCCCCAGCAGTAAGGCAGGCGCCGTGGACGCCGGGGTGTTCGAGCAGTTCCTGTCGACGCCGGAGATGGCGTCAGTGTTCGGCACGCCTGCCCTCGTGCAGGCGATGCTCGACATGGAGTCGGCGCTGGCCCGCGCGCAAGCCGCCGAAGGGCTGATCGATGCGTCCGCGGCGCAGGCCATCGCGGCCCTGTGCGGTGTGGAGCGCATCGACGTGCCGGTGCTGATCGCCGACGGCCGCCGTGCCGGCAGCCTGGCCATTCCGCTCGTGCAGCAGCTGCGCACGCAGGTGGCCGCGCAGGACCCGCAGGCGGCGCGCCACGTGCACGGCGGCAGCACCAGCCAGGACGTGATCGACACCGCGATGGTGCTGTGCACGCGCCAGGCTCTGGCGCTGGTGGACCGCGATCTCACGGCCCTGATCGCACAGCTGATCGCGCTGGCCGACCAGCATCGCGACGTGCCGGTGCTGGCGCGCACGCTGATGCAGCCCGCCTCGGTGACGGCGTTCGCCCTCAAGCTGGGGCAGTGGGCCGCGCCGCTGGTGCGCGCGCAGGCCCGGCTGCATGCGGTGGGCGCGCAGGCCCTGGTGCCGCAGCTCGGTGGGGCCGTCGGCAGCCTGAGCGGCATGGGTAACCGGGGCCCGGCCGTGGCGCGCCGCACGGCCGCGCTGCTGCACCTGCGCGAGCCGCAAGGCGCATGGCACACGCAACGCGACGAGTGGCTGCGCCTGGCCTGCGAGGCCGGGCTGCTGTGCGGCTCGCTCGGCAAGATCGCGCGCGACTGGTCGCTGATGAGCCAGGGCGAGATCGCCGAGCTGGCCGAGCCCAGCGCGCCGGGCCGCGGCGGCTCCAGCGCGATGCCGCACAAGCGCAATCCGGTGGCCTGCATGGTGGCGCTGTCGGCCGCGCAGCGCGCCCCACACCATGTAGCCGCCTTGATGAGTGGCATGGCCCAGGAGCACGAGCGTGGCCTGGGCAACTGGCAGGCGGAGCTGGCCGAGTGGCCGCCGCTGTGGCTGGCCCTGCACGGCGCATTGAGCGCGCTGGCCGACGCGGCCGCCGGCCTGCAGGTGGACCGGGCGCGCATGCGGCAGAACATGGCCGCCTTCGAGGCACGCGACCCGCTGTTCGACCCCATGCTCATGCAGCCCGCGCAGGCGCGGGCCGACGAACTGCTGCAGCGGCTGCGCCCCCAGGCCGCAGCGCTGGCCGGCGCCCAGCCGTGGGCGCCCTGGCTGCCAACACCGGGAGACACCGCATGAACCGACAAGACGATTTCGACCGCGGCCTGAAAAACCGTCGCGAGGTGCTGGGCGACGACTGGGTCACGCGGTCCACCGCCGGCGCCACCGAATTCAACGCCGACTTCCAGGCCCTGATCACCCGCTACGCGTGGCACGACATCTGGGGCCGACCGGGGCTGGACCGCGTGACGCGCCGCTTGCTGGTGCTGGGCATGACGATGGGCCTGGCGCGCTGGGAGGAGTTCGAGCTGCATTGCCGCGCCGCCATTCGCGGCGGCGTGCCGCTGGAGCAGATCAAGGAGACGCTGATGCAGGGCGCCATCTACTGTGGCGTGCCGGCGGCCAACACCGCGTTCAAGATCACGCAGGAGATCCTGAAGGCCGACGGCCTGCTGCCGGCCGCGGCGCCGCTCACCGCCGGCCCGCGCGTGCAGTGGCACCACACCTTCAGCCAGCCGCAGCTGCGCGTGGCGCTGCAGGGCACGGAGCAGGGTGTGCCGGTGGTGATGAGCCACGCGCTGGGCCTGGACCTGACGATGTGGGACGACCTGGCGGCCGCGCTCGGCACGCATCACCCGGTGCTGCGCTACGACCATCGCGGCCACGGCGGCTCGGCGCAGCCGCACGTCGCGCTGTCGCTCGACGACCTGGTGGACGATGCCGCGCGCCTGCTGCGCGAATGGGGCCGCGGGCCGGTGGTGTTCATCGGACTGTCGATGGGCGGCATGGTGGGCCAGGGACTGGCCATTCGCCATCCCGATCTCGTGCGCGGCCTGGTGCTCGCCAACACGACCGCGCGCTATCCGGAGGCCGCCCAGGCGGGCTGGACCGATCGCATCGTGAAGGTGCAGGCGGGCGGCATGGCGGCGATCGTGGACACCGTGATCGAACGCTACTTGAGCGCGGCGTTCCGTGAGTCGCATCCGGCGATCGCGCGGGCCCTGCGCGAACAGGTGCTGCGCTGCGACACCAACGGCTACCTGGCCTGCTGCCACGGCGTGCGCGCGGTGGACTGGCTGGACCGGCTGCACGAGATCCAGGCCCCCACGCTGGTGATCGCCGGGGGGCAGGACGCCGGCACGCCGCCGGCGATGAATCAGGCCATCGCCGAGCGGATTGCGGGGGCGCAGTTCGCGCTGCTTGCGGACGCGGCGCACCTGAGCGTGGCGGAGGCGCCTGACGCGTTCGAGGCGGCGGTGCGGGGGTTGTTGGGGCGCGTGGCGTAGGGCGGGCAAAGGCGCGGGCGGGCAGCCGTCGGGGCTTCATCTGCTTGCCCTCGCTGCGCGAGGGTTCCCTGCGATGCTCGGGCTTGTGGCCCGTGGCCGAACTCGCTTCGTTCGCTTCGCTCACTGCGCTCGAACAGCCGCCACGAGTCAGTTGTGATGCGCGCTGCGCGCGCGGCCACAAGCCCTGTGCTTCTCGGCTGCGCACAGGCGCCCCGTCGACTGCCCGCCCGCGCCTTTGCGGCACGGTCGGTGGCATGCAACCAGGTGCACGCCACCTCAGGTCGAATTCGCGGCAGGCTCCGAATGCCACGCGCCAGCAGCTCAGGAAACCCCCGCTCCCCAGCGCCGCCTCCGCTCAATCCCACACCGCAGCAC
>CAMLIZ010000072.1 GCA_946480245.1 uncultured Pseudomonadota bacterium | reverse complement strand
GGTGAACAGGTTCATGATCAGCGACAGCGACACCGCCGACACCACCGCGCCGCCCACGCCCTGCACCGCGCGCGCAGCCACGAGCAGCCAGCGCGTGGGCGCCAGGCCGCAGGCCAGCGATGCGCCGGTGAAGATCAGCAGCCCGATCAGGAACAGGCGGCGGTGCCCGTACAGGTCGCCCAGCCGGCCGCCGAGCAGCAGGCAACCGCCGAAGGTGAGCATGTAGGCGTTGATCACCCACACGAGCGAGGCATCGTCGAACTGGAGGTCGGCGCGGATCGAGGGCAGCGCGACGTTCACGATCGTGGTGTCGAGCACGATCATCAGCACGCCCAGGCACAGCACGGCCAGGGCCCACCAGCGGCGGCGTTCGTGATGGGGGTCGCGTGCGGCGACGGGCGGCGTGAAAACGGCAGGCGGCATCGTGAGCTCCTTGGGGGAAGGGCGCCCGCGGTCACATCACCGCGCGGCGCATCCTCCACGACGAAGGAGCGGCATCGTATTCGACAGGCCCCCGATGCGGCGCCCGGTCAGCACCGCGCGACACTCACCGCACACCGTTCCGGTGTGCCCAACGGAAGCGGCGCCGGGTGCCGCACAGCCGCCCGGCGAGATCCTGCAGCCGCAGCGGCAGTGCATCGTCAGACATCGGCAGCCTCTTCCTGCGCACGAGGCACCGGCGCGGGCCGCAGCGCGGCCGTGAACTGGATCAGGTCGCCTTCGCTGAAAGGCAGGGCGTGGCGATCCGGCGTGCGTTCGCCGGGGGGCACGGCCAGCTGCGCGTTCGGCAGCTCCGCCAGCACGCAGCGCGACGCCGGCGGCAGCAATGCGGCCAGGCGCCCGAACGCCGTTGCATCCGCCTTGGCGGGAAGCGCGTTCACCACCAACGCCGGGCGGGCGTGGGCGCGCGGCATCGACCTCAGCTGCACAAGGGCCGCGTTCGACGAGTCGAAATGGGAGGTGACCCAGCCCAGCCGATGCAGCCGGCGCGCCAGCACCTGTGCGGCAGCGGCGTCGGGGTCGATGAGCCAGGCTCGCGCCGCCTGTGCGCTGGGCCGGGTCATGGGCTCGGCCCCGGGCGCCAGCGGCGTCACATGGCGCATCTTGAACAGCACGCCTTCGCCGCGCAGCGCCATGGCCTGCACTTCGGCGTCGGTGCGAGGGCAGCGGCCCTTTGCCCTGCGCAGCCTGGTGTCGGTGCCGCCTTCGACCTGCAGGTCCAGCCTCCGCAGCACCTCGCGCAGTGCCGACTCGGTCACCGGTCGGCCGCCGGCGGCGATCATGACCCGCGTTGCCAGCCTGCCCCCGCACACGCGACCCTCCGCGTCGAACACCACCATGCCGTTGTGCATGAGCTCCCGCGCGGCGTCCAGCAGCCGCTGCAGGCTGCCGAGCAGCGGCTTCGCGTCGGTCGTGACGCGGGAGAAGGGCAGGCGGCAGTCGTAGGCGAACCGCAGTCCGCGGCGCTTGAGCTGCGGCAACGCCGCGCGGGCGGCGGCCACCATCAGCATGTCGAGATCAACGATGTCGGCACTCATTTCGGGGGTCACTCTAGGCCGCTGCCCGCGGCGCGGATATCCCCGCTCCCCGCAGAGTGGGCTGCCGGAAACCAGGTAATGGGTCATGCGATTTGATGGATCTCAGGCCGCGCCGCCGGGCGGCCCTTAGCATTTGCGCATGCAGGCTCCTGATTTCCGCGCGCTGTTCGAAAGCTCGCCGGGCCTGTACCTGGCGCTGCTGCCCGATTCACCGCGGTTCACGATCGTCGCCGTGAGCGACGCCTACGCTCGCGCCACGATGACGCGGCGCGAGCAGATCCTCGGTCGCGCGTTGTTCGAGGTGTTCCCCGACAACCCGGACGACCCGCAGGCCAGCGGCGAGCGCAATCTGCGCGAGTCGCTGGAACGCGTGATCGCCACCCACGCACCGGACGCGATGGCGATCCAGAAGTACGACGTGCGCCGACCGCCGGAGCTGGGCGGCGGCTTCGAGGAGCGCTGGTGGAGCCCCGTCAATTCGCCGGTGCCCGCCACCGACGGATCGCTCGACTACATCGTGCACCGCGTGGAAGACGTCACCGACTTCGTGCTGCTCAAGCAGCGCGGCGTCGAGCGCGACAAGCTCACGGACGAGCTGCGGCTGCGCGCCGAGGCGATGGAGGCCGAGGTGTTCCTGCGTGCACACGAGATCCAGCTCGCCAACGAGCAGCTGCGCCAGGCCAATGCCGAAGTCAGCCGCCTCTATGAACGGACGCTCGAGCTGGATCGGCTGAAGACGCAGTTCTTCGCCAACGTGAGCCACGAGCTACGCACGCCGCTGACGCTGATCGTCGGGCCGGTGCAGCGGCTGCTCGCCGGCGCAGCGGAGCCGCGGGTGCGCGGCGAACTCGAGGTGATCGAGCGCAACGCCCGCACCCTGTTGCGGCATGTGAACGACCTGCTCGACGTGGCCAGCCTCGACGAGCAAAGCCTGGCACCGTGCTACGCCAAGGCGGACCTGGCCGCCGTGGTGCGCATGGTGGCCGAGCACTTCGATTCGCTGGCGCAGGAGTTGGGCATCCGCTGGGAGGTGCAGGCGCCGGGCGAGTTGTCGATGGAAACCGACGTCGACATGGTGCGGCGCGTCCTGCTGAACCTGCTGTCCAACGCGTTCAAGTTCACGCCGGCCGGTGGCCATGTGCGCATCACCCTGCGCCACGCGGACGGCCAGGCGACGATCGAGGTGGGCGACAGCGGACCAGGCATTCCACCCGAGATGCGCGAAGCCGTGTTCGAGCGCTTCCGCCAACTCGAAGGCGGCACCCAACGCCGCCATGGCGGCACCGGCCTGGGGCTGGCCATCGCCCGGGAGTTCGTGCTGCTGCTCGGTGGCCGCATCGAGGTGAACGAGGCGCCGGAAGGCGGCGCGCTGTTCGTGGTGCAGCTGCCCCTGCAGGCGCCGCGCGGCGCCAAGGTGGCCAAGGGGCCCACGCGCGAGGCGCCCGGCGACGTGGTCGCCCAGGTGCAGGCGCTCAGGAAGGCCGAGGTCGTGCCACCGGCGGCGGCCTCGCATGGCGCACCGCTGGTGCTGGTGGTGGAAGACAACGCCGACATGGGTGACTTCATCCGCAGCAGCCTGGAGCCCGCGTACCGCGTGGCGCTGGCGCTGGATGGCGCGCAGGGCCTGCAGCAGGCGCTGGCGCTCAAGCCGGACCTCGTGCTCACCGACCTGATGATGCCGGGGATGGGCGGGGACGAGCTGCTTCGCGCGCTGCGCGCCGCGCCCGCCCTCACCGACCTGCCGGTGGTGATACTGACCGCGAAGGCGGACACCGGACAGCGGGCCCGCCTGCTGCGCGAGGGAGCGGACGACTACCTCATCAAGCCGTTCTCCGTGGAGGAGCTGCATGCGCGCGTGGAAACGCTCGTCGTGCACCGGCGCGCAGTGAGCGCGCTGCGCCACGACGAGGCGTCCTGGCGTGCGCTGTTCGAGCGGGCCACCGACGGCATCGTCATCGCCGACCCCGGTGGCCGCTACCTCGACGTCAATGCGGCTGCCTGTGCCTTGCTGGGACGCGATCGAGCGCAGATCATCGGTCACACCATCGCCGAGATGGGGCCCCCGTTCGAGCAGGTCCGCCTCGGAGTCGCGGGCAGCCAGGCGCAGGGGGGCGGCGCGCATGTGCGCGAGTGGACGCTGCAGCGCGGCGATGGCAGCCTGGTCGTCGTGGAGGTCAGCGATTGCATGCTGTCCGATGGACGCTGGGTCGGCTTCCTGCGTGACGCCACCGAGAGCCGGCGCCAGCGGCGCGCGGCCAGGGACCTCACGCAGGAGCTCGAGCGGCGCGTCGTGGAGCGCACCGCGCTGCTGCGGCGCCTGGCGGGAGAGCTGGAAGCGGCGGAAAGCCGCGAGCGTCGTCAGATCGCACGCGACCTTCACGACGACCTCGGTCAGACGCTGGCGGCCGTGCGCATCCGCCTCACGCGGCTGTGCGCCGACCGGCGCGCCGACGTGCGCACCGCGGCCCGCGAGGTGGCTGCACTGGTGGACGAAGCGCAGCGCGCAACGCACTCGCTGGCGGCACAGCTGGCCCCCGCCGTGCTGTACGAGCTGGGCCTGGTGCCCGCGCTGGAGCGGCTGGCCGAGGAGCTGGGCGCGGCCTTCGGGCTGCGCATCCGGGTGGATGACGACGGCCGGTCCAAGCCGCTGTCCCAAGAAGCGCGCTCGATCGTGTTCCGGGCAGTGCGGGAGTTGCTTATCAACGTGGCCAAGCACGCCAAGGTGGACTGCGCCGAGGTGCAGGTCGAGCAACAGGACGACACGATGCTGGTCAAGGTGACCGATGCCGGCGTGGGCTTTCAGCCGGCGACCGCGCCGCGTCCGGGGGGCTTCGGCCTGCTGAGCGTGCAGGAGCGGCTGGGCTTCATCGGTGGGCGCTTCGAGATCCACAGCATCCCCGGCGACGGCACCGAGGCGTGGTTGTGGGTGCCGCTTTCCGCCGAAATGCCGGCGGCGTGACGGCGTGCGCGTCCGCCGGCGGGGTGTCGTCGCCTGGCGCAACAAGAAGGAAGCATCATGGCAAAGCGCGATCTGCGGACTGCTCTGGTGGTCACGGCCTGGGTCCTTCAGGCGTGCTCGACGCCGTACAAGACGCCGGCCTTCGACTCTCGCCCCGCAGAGCGCGCCGACTTTCCGGGTGTCGCGCAGATCGTCGCCGCGACGAAGGACAAGTCGGCCGACGTGGTGATGATCCATGGCATGTGCACCCACGACGACACCTGGGCGCGCGCCAGCATCGCGCGACTGAGCCGCTTGCTCGGCGGCCCGTCGGCGCCTGCGATCACGCCGGAGCCGGTCGCCGGCACGAAGGTGATGCTCTATCGGTCCGCATTGACCACACCGCACGGCGCCGTGCAGGCCAGCGCGATCGTCTGGTCGCCCATCACGGCCGGCTTGAAGAGCCAGCTTTGCTATGACCAGAGCCGCAAGTCAAAGATGTGCAGCGCCGTGGCACCGGACGCACCGCCCTATCCCTACGAGAGGGCAGGCGTCAATCGCGCACTCAAGGACGACATCCTCGACGACTGCCTGGCCGACGCGCTGATCTACCAGGGGAAGTCGCGCGAAGCGATCAGCTCGCAAGTGCAGCAGGCACTGCTGGCGGCGTCCGTTCCTCATGCGGCCGGCTTGGCCCCGCAGCGGCTGCTGGCCTCGGCGAGTGCCCAGGCCCGGCCCATCGTGTTCATTTCCGCAAGCCTGGGCAGCAAGGTGGCGTTCGATGCCATCCTGCAGCTGCAACGCAGCCCGGTGGCGGCCGAGCGGTCGGCCGGCACGCGCTTGTTCGACCGGTTCGCCCAGATCTTCATGGAGGCCAACCAGTTGCCGATCCTGGCGCTCGCGGACCAGGAGGTGGGCGCGGGGGCCAAGGCGAACATCGGGGGCCAGTGCCCGGCGGATCCTTTGAGCGCTCTTCTGTGCGGCCGCAAGGCGCGCCCCTCGCTTCTCCAGGGCCGGCCTTTGCAGGTAGTGGCCTTCACGGATCCCAACGACCTGTTGTCCTACGCGCTGGCTCGGTCCACCGAGCCGGCATCGTTCGACGTGGTCGATGTCATCGTCTCGAATGCCAGCACCCTGTTCGGATGGGTCGAGCGGCCCGACCAGGCGCATACCGCGTATGAGGAAAACGACGCAGTGACCCGGCTCATCGCTTGCGGTACGCACGGCTGCCCATAAAGGCGGCGTGCGGCACAGCGGCGCTCAGCCGCCGGCGGCTTTGTCCATGGCCAGCTCGATCACGTTGCCCACGCCTTCGGCGTCGGCGGCCTCTGCCGTCACCTGCAGCAGCTGGCCCTGCACCACGGCGCCCACGTCCATCTGCAGCTGCTTGTAGCGCAAGGTGCCGGTGACGCGCGCGTTGGACTGCAGCTCGAGAAAGTGCTCGACCTCGAGGTCGCCGATCACGGTGCCGTTGATCACCGCGTCGCCGCAACGCACGCTGCCCTCGATGTGGCCCTTGTCGGACAGCACCAGCAGGGCCGGCGCCCGGCCTTCGAAGCTGCGCCCGATCACGTTGCCACGCACCCGGCCGTCGATGCGCATGCCGGCGGGGAACACCACGTCGCCGATGATCTCCACGCCTTCGGCCACCAGGCTGGAGAGTTTGGTCACCTCGATGAAGGCGGTCTTCTTGCGCTTGCCGAACATGGGATGGTCTCCTGCTGCTAGTGGGTGCCGCCGGGCGTCTTGCGGAAGAAGGTCAGTTCCTCCTGGCATTGGCGCAGGCGCTGGTTGAGCGCGTCGATCTGGTGCTCGAGTTCCTGGCTTTGGGCCTGCTGCATGCGCAGGCTGAGCCGGGCCTGCTCGAGCTGCTGCTGCAGCGCCTGGTAGTCGTGCTGCACGCCGGGCAACTGCGCAGCGCCTTGCACCTGCTCGTGCCAGTACCAGTAGCTGCCGCTGGCGCCGAGCGCCGCGGTGCCGGCGGCCAGTACCAGCGCGCCGAGCCAGCCGGCGCCGCCGCGCTGCGGCGCCAGCACCAGGCCCGCGTGCGTGAGCCGCTGCGTGACGCTGCGACCCGAGATCTTTGCCATCGCGCGGTCTCCTGCGGCTACAGGCCCGCCAGGTAGTGCCGCGGATTGGTGGGTTGACCGTCGCGCAGCACCTCGAAGTGCAGGTGCGGGCCGGTGGAGCGGCCGGTGGAGCCGACCTGCGCGATCGTCTCGCCCGGCGTGACCACCGCGCCGGCCTTCACCAGCAGGCGCGACGCGTGCGCATAGCGCGTGATCAGGCCGTTGCCGTGGTCGATCTCGACGTTCCACCCGTAGTCGGGGCGGAAGCCCGCGTAGATCACGCGGCCGCCGGCGGCTGCGTGCACGGCCGTGCCGCGCGGAGCAGGAAAGTCGAGCCCGGCATGGAAGGCCAGGTGATGCGTGAACGGATCCTCGCGGTTGCCGAAGCCGGACGCGAGCTCGCCGCCGTTGTCCACCGGCAGGCGGGTGGGCATGCGCATCTGGTCCAGGCTGTGCTGCGTGGTGGCCTCCGAAAGCTGCGCGATCTGCGCCTCCACTTCGGCGATCTGGTCCTGCAGCGTGCCCAGGCTGTCGAGCACCTGCTCGGAGGCGCGGTGCGGCGGCAGCAGCGGGCCGCCGGTGGCCGCCGCTGCTGCGGTGGACGCGGGGGCGGCCGGCGCGGGCGCGCCCTTCTGGGTGGCGGGCTGCAGGCCCAGGCGCTGACGCAGCTGGGCGGCCTGACTCTCGAGGCGGAACAGGCGGCCCGACAGCGTGCCGAGCTGGTCGAGCGCAAACGACATGGCGGCGCGCGGCCGCTCGGCCGACACGGCGGTCACGGGTCGCGCGGGCCGCGCGATCCAGTAGCCGAGGCCGGCGCCCGCCCCGAGCAGGCCCAGCCCCAGGAGCGATGCAGCGGCCGCCAGATGCCGCAGCGACAGCGTGCGCACGCGCGAGCGGCTGGCTGCACCGGTGGCGATCATGACGAAGGACATGCTGCGGGATTCCTCGACGTTGGCTGTCGTGGGCGGCGGACCGCCTGGGGAATCGATGCTACGTGCGAAGCCGCTTCAGGCTCACCGTACACGGTGCAACGGTTTGTTCCTGCAGTGCGGGCTGGTGCAAATTCACGCTTTCGCGTCCAGCGCACCCGGTGCGCCGCAAGCCACAGACGATCATGAGCCGCATGACAATCCGTACCGCCCGCCCTGACGACGCCGCCGCCATCGCGGCCATTTACGCACCCGTCGTGCAGGACACGCCGATCTCGTTCGAGCTGGAGCCGCCCTCGGCCGACGAGATGCGCGCGCGCATCCAGTCGGTGCTGCCGCGCCTGCCGTGGCTGGTGAGCGTGGACAGCGCCGGTGAGGTGCAGGGCTATGTCTATGCCAGCCGGCACCGCGAGCGTGCCGCCTACCAATGGGCGGTAGACACCACCGTCTATGTGCGTGCCGATTGCCGTGGCCTCGGCGTGGGGCGCGCGCTGTATGCGGCGCTGTTCGATGCGCTGGTGCCGCTGGGCTACTTCCAGGCCTTTGCCGGCATCGCGTTGCCCAACGCGGCCAGCGTGGGGCTGCACGAGGCGGTGGGCTTCACGCCGATCGGCGTGTACCGCAACGTGGGCTACAAGATGGGCGCCTGGCGCGACGTGGGCTGGTGGCAGAAGACGCTGCAGCCGCTGCGGGCGCCGGCCGAGCCGCTGCCGTACGGGCAGCGCTGAGCTACACCAGCCCGAGCTCGCGTGGCCGCGTGCCGGGGAACACCTGCGCCAACTGCGCGGCGCTCAGGCCCCACAGGCGCTGGAACACCCCGCCCAGCAATGCGCGGTATTCGTTGAGCACCGGATAGTCGCGATCCTGGAACAGGGTGGCACGGCTCACGGCCTGCTGCTCGCCGCGCACCGCGCCGCCGCGCACGGCGCCGCCGAGCACCCAGTACACGCTGCCATGGCCGTGGTCAGTGCCGCGGCTGCCGTTCTCCCGGAAGGTGCGGCCGAATTCGCTCAGCACGACCACGGTGGTCTGGCGCCACGTGGGCCCGAGCGCATCGGCCAGCGCCGCCAGCCCGCGCCCCAGTTCGCCCAGGCGTGCCGCAAGCGCGCCGCTGGCGCCGCCCTCGGCCACGTGCGTGTCCCAGCCACCGACGTCCACGAAGCCGAGCTGCACGTGGTCGCGCATCAGGCGGCCAATGCGACGCGCCTCATGCTCGAAGCCGCGGCTGCCGATCGCGTTGCGGTTGGCCGCCTGCATCTCGCCGGCCATTTCGCGCGACACCTCCTCGCGCACCTCGAAGCCGCTGTGCACGGCGGGCGCCAGCGGGGTGCCTGCGTACATGTGCTCGATCAATGCGGCCTGCCGCCCGTTGATGCCGCGCCCGCCGATGCCGCCGCGCAGCGACTGGTTGGCCACGGTTTGCGGGCCGCGGAACGCGAGCGGCAACTGGTCGGTGAAGGCGAGCGCCCGTTGCGCGTCGAAGCCCAGCACGCCGGCCAGCCGGTTCATGAAGCCGCTGGCATAGCCCTGCGCCGCGCCCGGGTTGGTGCCGAGCTCGATGCGGTCCTGCGTTTCGAAGTGGCTGCGCGAGGTGTCCTCGGTGCCGGCGAAGGGCACGAAGGCCGCCTCGCCGCGCGCGAACAGGTCGGCCACGTTGCCGGCAAGCGCGGGGTGCAGCGCCCATTGCGCATCGATGCCGATCGCCGCGTTCGCGCCGCTGCCCGGGCGCGCGATGGCGATCTGCGGCCGCGCCTCGTAGTAGAACGGGCTGCCGTGCGGCACCAGCAGGTTGGCGGCGTCGTAGCCGCCGCGCAGGAACACCAGCAGCAGGCGTGCGCCGCTGTCCGAAGGCGCGGCCCACAGCCGGGTGGCGGGGTGCAGCAGCGTGGCGGCGCTCAGGCCGAGTTGCAGAGCGTGTCGTCGTTGCATCGCAGGCCTTCAGCGCAGCATGAATTCGGGTGCGGCCAGCAGCAGGCCGCCGCGCTCCTGCGGCGACGCGGCTTGTGCCAGCGTGTCACGGGTGGCGGCGGACAGGCGCGGCAGCAGGCCCTCACGCACCGCCGGCCCGTCGAAGCGCGGCATGGGCGAGGCCTGCGCCGGCGCGCCGTCGTCGCGGAACAGCGCGGCGCGGCCGGCGGCGAGCGCCCGCGCGATCTCGAAGCGGGTGTTCATCTGCCCCGGGCCCGACCAGGCCTGCGCGTCCATCGCATAGCCATCGGGCGTGGGATGGTTGTGCGGCAGCTCGCCCAGCCGGCCCAGCCACGCCAGCAGCGGGCCGGTGTTGCGCACCGTGTCGCCGTCATAGGTCAGGCGCACGGCCGACAGCACGTAGTGCATCGGATCCTTGAACTTGCGCCCGAGTGACGCATTGAATTCGGGGCTGTCGATCATCGTGCGCAGCACCTCGGCGATGTCGCCATCGGTGGCCAGGAAGCGCAGCTGCATGCGCTGCACCAGCGCCGGCGGCGGGTCGTCGGCCACGAAGTACTGCGCCAGCTGCAGGCTCACGTGGTGCGCGGTGGCCGGGTGGCGTGCCAGCATGTCCAGCACCTGCTTGATTTCGCCGATGCCGGCGCCGTGCACCGTGCGGCCCAGCACCTGCTTGTCGCCGAAGTCGTGCTGCGCCGGGTTGAAGCGCACCAGCCCCTGCTGCCATGCATAGGCGCGCAGCGCCGGCCGCACGTGGGGCTCGGCCTCGTTCAACCGCACGCCCAGTCCGGTGAGCACGCGCGCCAGCTCCTGCACGTCACGCTGCGTGTAGCCGCCGTCCACGCCGAGCGTGTGCAGCTCCAGCAGCTCGCGCGCGTAGTTCTCGTTCACGTGGCCGGCGGTGTTGCGCGCGTTGTCCAGGTACAGCAGCATCGCCGGGTGCAGCGCCGAGGCGCGCAGCAGGTCGCCGAAGTGCCCGAGCGCATGCGCGCGCAGCTGCTCCTCGTAGTCACCCACTGCCGCGCGCACGGCAGGCTTGCCCGCATGCACGTTGAAGTGGTTGAACCAGAACCACGCCATCTGCTCGCGCAGCTGCTGAGGTGAATAGAGCGCGCGCAACACCGTGCGCGACGCGGCTTCGCGCCCGATGCCGTTCAACTGTTGCCGCAGCGCCTGCCGTGCCGCCTGCTTCTGCGTGTCGTCTACCAGCGCATCGGCGGCGCGCCGCTGCGCCTCCAGCGAGCGGGCCAGCACGGGCAGCGGCGTGCTGCTGATCGTGAAGCTGTCGATCTGCGCCTGCACGGCGGCCGGCAGCCGTGCGTGCGGCGCAGGCTCCAGCTGTGCCTGCAGCCAGCCGTCGCGGCCCTGCTGCTGCAGCACCTGCAGGTCGGCGCTGTTCGCGCCCCAGGTCAGGCGGTCGAGCCAGGCCACGTCCTCAGGCGTGGGTGGCGTGGGCGGTGCAGGTGGGGTGTGCGGCGTGGCGGCGCAGGCCGTGACCAGCACCGCAAAGGCCATGGCCCCCCACCCAGCTCCTAAGCGCATCGCCACTCCTGTTGCCGCATCGAGAGTGGCACAACGCGCCACGCCCGTCGCGCGATGACCGTGCATGATGGTTTTAAATTGGTATTAGATATGTCCACCAGCACGCGATTGCTCTCGAGATCACTCTCTTGACGAGCTGGTATGTCTGGTACCATACTGGTATCATTGAAGCGAACCGGCTGGACGGCAAGGTGCACATTCGTTACCTCATCGGCATCGACGGCGGCGGCAGCGGCACCCGGGCCCGGCTGGCCACGCCGGATGGCGCCATGCTCGGCCAGGGCGAGGCCGGGCCTTCGGCCCTCGGACAGGGTGTGGCGCAGGCCTGGGTGCATGTGCAGCAGGCCGTCGCGGCGGCCTTCGCCGATGCCGGGCTCGCCGTGGCCGACCCCGCGCAATGCGCGCTCGGCCTCGGCCTGTCGGGGGCGCACGTGGGCAGTCGGCGCGCGGCCTTTGCGCAGGCGGCACCGCGCTTCGCGCACATCGCGCTGCACGACGACGGCAGCACCTCGCTGTATGGCGCGCTGCAAGGCCGCCCCGGCGCCGTGATCGCGGCCGGCACCGGCAGCATCGGCGAGGCCTTGCGTGCCGATGGGCAGCGCATCACCGTGGGCGGCTGGGGCTTCGGCGTGGGCGACGAAGGCAGCGGCGCGTGGCTGGGCCTGCGCGCGGTGCGGCACGCCCATCGTGCACAGGACGGCCGCGTGCCGCCCGGCCCGCTGGCCGAGGCGGTGTGGCAATTGGCCGGGCGCACGCGCGAGGCGCTGCTGGCCTGGGGCGAGGGCGCCAGCCAGGCCACCTACGCACAACTGGCGCCGCTGGTGTTCGACCTGGAGTGGCGCGACCCGGTGGCCGCCGCGCTGCTGGCCGACGCGGTGCGCGCACTCGAGCAGACGGCCGGGGCGCTCGACCCGTCCGGCGCCTTGCCGCTGGTGATCACCGGCAGCATCGGCCTGCGCCTGCAGCCGCGGCTGGCGTCCGCGCTGCGTGCCCGCTGCGTGGCGCCGGCCGGTGATTCGGCCGATGGGGCGCTGTTCCTGGTGCGTCAGGCCCTGCAGGGCGGGGCACGGTGAAGAAGCTCGCGTTCGACTTCCGCCCCGACGTGCGGGCCGCGTCGCCGCTGTACGTGCAACTGGCGCAGAAGCTCGCGCAGGCCATCCGCGACGGGCGCTATCACCCCGACGAGGCACTGCCGTCGGAGCGCGTGCTGTCCGACTCGTTGAAGCTGTCGCGCGTGACCGCGCGCAAGGCGATCCACCAGTTGGTGGAGCAGGGGCTGGTGGTGCGCCGCCGCGGCTCGGGCAACTACATTGCGCCCAAGCTGGAGCAGCCGCTGTCGCGCCTGACCAGCTTCTCGGAGGAACTGCAGCAGCGCGGCTTCACGCCGTCGTCGCGCTGGCTCACCAAGGAGCTCGGCGCGGCTGCGCCCGACGAGCAGATGACGCTCGGCCTGTCGCCCGGCTCCCGCGTGGGCCGGCTGGAGCGCCTGCGCCTGGCCGACGACGTGGTAATGGCCTACGAGATCACGGTGATGCCGGAGCTGGTGTTGCCCGATCCCGCACAGGTGGACGGCTCGCTGTACGAATACCTGGCGCTGCGCGGCAAGGCACCGGTGCGCGCGCTGCAACACCTGCGTGCACTCAATGCCGAACCGCAGCTGGCCGAGCTGCTCGAAGTACCCAAGGGCCACGCGGTGCTGTTCATCACCCGCGTGGGCTATCTCGAAAGCGGGCAGCCGGTGGAGCTGACCCATTCCTACTGCCGCAGCGACTACTACGGCTTCGTGGTGGAGATGCGGCGCGAGGCTGCCAACACATGATCCTGATTTGCCACCCATGAGCCAGCGCATCGAAGGCCACATCCTCACGCCGCAGGGCTTCGTGCACGGTGTGCTGGAGCACGACGCGGGGCGCGTGCAGCGCATCGAAGGCACACCGGTGGGCGCCGATGCCGCGCGCACCGACGCGAAGGCGCTGGTGCTGCCCGGCTTCATCGACCTGCATGTGCATGGCGGCGGGGGTGCCGACACCATGGAAGCCGGCGACGCCATTGCACATATCGCGCGCATGCATGCGCGCCACGGCACCACCGCATTGCTGGCCACCACGATGACCGCGCCGCTGGTCGAGATCCAGGCCGCGATGCGCGCGCTGGGGCCCGCCTGCGCTCAACGGGCACCGGGCGCCGCGCGCGTGCTCGGCGTGCACCTCGAAGGCCCGTACATCAACCCGGGCAAGCTCGGTGCGCAACCCGACTTCGCGCGCGCACCGGCAATCGCCGAGATCGAGGCGCTGCACGCGCTGGCGCCGATCCGCCTGATCACGCTGGCGCCCGAGGTACCGGGCAACCTCGAGCTCATCGCGCCGCTGCGCGCCGCCGGTTTTCGCGTCCAGATCGGCCACACGCTGGGCAGCTACGAGGACGGCGTGGCCGCGCTGCAGCAGGGCGCCGGCGGCTTCACGCACCTGTTCAACGCGATGACGGGGCTGCACCATCGCGCGCCCGGCATGGCGGGCGCCGCACTGGCGCATGCGCAGTTCGCCGAGATCATCCCGGACCTGCTGCATGTGCACCCGGGCGCGATCCGCGCCGCGCTGCGCGCGATCCCCTGCCTGTACTGCGTCACCGATTCCACCGCGGCCGCGGGCATGCCCGACGGTGAATACCGCCTGGGCCGGCATGTGGTCACCAAGTGCCTGGGCGGCGTGCGCCTGGCCGACGGCACCCTGGCCGGCAGCACGCTCACGATGGACCAGGCGCTGCGCAACCTCGTGGGCCTGGGGCTGGACCTGGCCGACGCGTCGGCGCGCGTGTCGCGCTTTGCCGCCGACTACATGGGTCTGCCCGAGCGCGGTCGCCTCGCGCCCGGCGCCTGCGTCGACATCGTGGTGCTCGACCCCGAGCTGCAACTGCAACGCGTGATCGCCGAAGGAGACGAGATTGAGCTCGCGCATGCTTGAGGAGGCGCTGCAGGCGCCTCGCGTGGCCGCGCGCCTGCTGGCCGCCGATGGCGACGCCTATGCCGCGCTCGGTGCGGCGCTGCGCGCGCAGCCGCCGCAGGGCATGCTGACCGTGGCGCGCGGCAGCTCCGACCATGCCGCGCACTACATGGCCTACCTGGTGATGGCGCGGCTGGGCCGTCTGGTCACCTCGCTGCCGATGTCGCTGGTCACGCTCTACCAATCACGGCTGCAATGCGACGGGCTGGTGTCGCTCGCGTTCTCGCAGTCGGGCCAGAGCCCGGATCTGGTGGCGCCCACGCGCTTCTTGCGCCAGGGCGGTGCGCGCACGGTGGCCTTCGTCAACGATGCCCAGTCGCCGCTGGCGCAGGCGGCCGAATGGCTGCTGCCGCTGCACGCGGGCGCGGAGACCAGCGTGGCGGCCACCAAGAGCTACATCGCGCAGCTGGTGGCCGGCGTGCGCTTCGTGGCGCAATGGCAGAACGACGCGCACTTGCTGGCCTGCCTGGAGCGCCTGCCCGACGCGCTGGAGCGCGCAGCGCGGCAGGATTGGAGCCCCGCGGTACAGCCACTGGTGGGCGCCGACAAGCTGTTCGTGATCGGCCGCGGCACCGGCCAGGCGATCGCGATGGAGGCGGCGCTGAAGTTCAAGGAGGTGTGCGGCATCCAGGCCGAGGCTTTTTCCGGCGCCGAGGTCAAGCACGGACCGATGGCGCTGGTGGACGAAGGCTATCCCTTGCTGGTGTTCGCGCCGCGCGGCCCCGCGTTGCCGGGGCTGTTGGCCCTGGCCGAGGACATGCGCCGCCGCGGCGCGCGCGTGCTGCTGGCCGCGCCCGCCGGCACGCCTGGCAGCGAGCTGCCGATCGCCAGCACCTTGAGCGAAGACCTCGACCCGATCAGCGCCGTGCAGAGCTTCTACCCGATGGTCGAGGCGCTGGCCCGTGCGCGCGGCCTCGACCCCGACCAGCCGCGCCACCTGGCGAAGGTGACGAGGACGCAATGAATTCCCGAGACATTTCGGCCGGCCCGCTGGTGATGGTCGACATCCCCGGCATCGCCTTGAGCACCGAGACCGCGCGCTTCCTGCGCGAGCAGCGCATCCGCGCGGTCTGCCTGTTCCGCTGGAATCTCGGCACCGAGGCGCAGGTGCGCCAGCTCACCGCCGACCTGCGCGAGGTGATGGGCCCGAATGCGCTCATCGGGCTGGACCAGGAAGGCGGCTCGGTGGTGCGCGCCACCTTCGTGCCGCAGCCGCCGGCCGCGATGGCGCTCGGTGCCGCGGGCGATGCCGCGCTGGCCGAAAGCGTCGGCGCGGCGGTGGCGCGCGGGCTCAAGCACCTGGGCATCAACTGGAACTTCGCGCCCGTGCTGGACGTGAACAACAACCCCGCCAATCCGGTGATCGCCGAGCGCAGCTTCGGCGCCGAGCCGCTGGAGGTGGCACGACTGGCCGGTGCGTGGATGCGCGGCAGCCTGCGCGAAGGCGTCGCCTGCTGCGTCAAGCACTTCCCGGGGCACGGCGACACGCACGTCGACTCCCATCACGATTTGCCGGTGGTGGACAAGTCGCTCGCCGACCTGGAAGCGCTGGAGCTGGTGCCGTTTCGCGAGCTGCGCCGCGAGGCGCCGGCCGTGATGACCGCGCACATCGTGTACCCGCAGATCGACGCGGCCCACCCGGCCACCTTGTCGCGCCAGCTGCTGGGCCAGCTGCTGCGCGACGACTGGGGCTACGACGGCGTGGTGATCACCGATTCGCTGGTGATGAAGGCCATCCACGCGCGCTACGGCCACGAGCGCGCGGCCGTGTTGGCGCTGCAGGCCGGCGCCGACATGGTGATGGCGTTGGGCAGCGCCGACGACCAGCGCGCCGCCTTGCGCGCAATCGACCAGGCCATCGCCGGGGGCGCGCTCACGCGGCCGCAGGTGCAGCGTGCCGCGGCGCGGCTCGACGCATTGGCCGCGCGCTACCCGGCGCAGGCCACTGGCTACGCCGTCGAGCAGTGCGACGACGACGAGGCGCTGATGGCGCGCGCCTGGGCGCTCGGCCTCACCTGCGTGGGCGATGCGCGGCCGCCCGCACTGGCGCAGCCCTTGCGCGTGATCACGCAGCGCGCGGTGCCGTCCGACGGCGTGTCCGAAGCCGGCCCCTCGGCCGACGCGCTGGCGCCGCTGTTCACTGCCTTCACGGATGTGGCGTTCGAACCGGTGCAGCGCCTGGCCGAGCTCGACTGGGCGCAGCTGCCGCGCGACGGCCGCTTCACGATCGTGGCCTCCAACCACCGCCCGCGCTTTGGCGCGGCCGCGCACGGCTGGCGGCCCGACCTGCACCTGGCGCTGTGGAACCCGTTCCAGGTGCTCGACGTGGCCGCGCCGGCCGTCGTGAGCTGGGGCTACGCGCCCGGGGCGCTGGCCGCATTGCGCGGCTGGCTGGAAGGGCGGCTCAGAGCGCCGGGTCGTGCGCCGGTGCCGCTGCACCTGCCCCACCGGCACTGACCGAACACGGCCCTCCAACGAAAGACCGCGATGCCCAGCGACCCCACCGTATCCACCCCGCGCTCGCCGATCCGCTGGGTGCCCACGCTGTACTTCGCCGAAGGGCTGCCGTTCTACACGGTCGCGCTGATCGCGGGGCTGATGTTCAAGAGCCTGGGCGAATCGAACGAAGCGATCGCGCGCTGGACCGGCCTGCTCGGCCTGGCCTGGGTGTTCAAGCCGCTGTGGAGCCCGCTGCTCGAAGCCGCGCCCAGCAAGAAGAAGCTGGTCGTGCTGTTCCAGGCCATCGGCGGTGTGTGCCTGCTCGGCGTGGCGCTGAGCCTGCAGATGCCGGCGTACTTTGCGCTGGCGATCAGCGTGCTGGGGCTGGTCGCCGTCGCCTCGGCCACGCACGACATCGCGGCCGACGGCCTGTACATCGCCAGCCTCAGCAACAAGCAGCAGGCGGCGTATGCCGGATGGCAGGGCGCGTTCTTCAATGCAGCCAAGTTCATCGCGCTCGGCGGCCTGGTGATCCTGGCCGGCCATTTCGAGAAGCACATGCCGGCCGCGCAGGCGTGGACGCTGATCTTCGGTGTGCTCGGCTTGATGATGCTGGGCTTGAGCGCCTATCACGGCTGGGCCTTGCCCAATCCGCAGCGCGCCGCGCGCGTGCCCGGCGACGTGGCCGACACGCTGAAGGACGTGATCGTGGAGTTCTTCCGCAAGCCGGGCATCTGGCTCGCGATCCTGTTCATCGTGCTGTTCCGCGCCGGCGAGGGGCAGATCCAGACCATCGGCCCGCTGTTCCTGCGCGAGGCGCGCGCCGCCGGCGGCCTGGGCCTCGGCACCGACCAGGTGGGCCTGGCCTATGGCACCGTGGGCACCGCGGCGTTCCTGGTCGGCAGCGTGCTCGGCGGCTACTTCACCTCGTGGCTGGGCCTGAAGCGCGCGATGCTGTGGCTGATCCTCGCGCTGAACCTGCCCAACCTCGCGTTCTACTTTCTCGGCGTCGCGCGGCCGCAGGACATGGGCGTGATCTCGGCCGCACTCGGGGTGGAGATGTTCGGCTACGGCTTCGGCTTCGTCGGCGTGATCCTGTTCATCATGCAGGTGGTGGCGGTGGGCAAGTACCAGACCGCGCACTACGCGCTGGGCACCGGCGTGATGCAGCTCGGGCTGGTGCTGTTCAAGTCGATCAGCGGCGACATCCAGACGGCGCTGGGCTACGAGCGCTTCTTCCTGTGGGTGCTGCTGTCGGCCATTCCGGTGCTGTTGCTGTCGCGCTTCGTGCCGATGCAGGCGCTGTCGGCCGCACCGGCCACGCAGCCGCAAGCCGAGCCGGTGAAGGCATGAAGCGCCTGGCGGCGTCGCTGCTCGCGCTGCTGACCTCGCTGGCCTTGGCCGACGAGGGCGGCCGCTTCTTCGATGACTTCAGCCAGGGCGACATCGCGCAACTGCAGCGCGCCGGCTGGCGCCTGCGCACGCAAGCCGGCCACCCGGGCGTGGAGGGTGCGGCGTGGAGTGCGCAGGGCATCGCGCTGGTCGACGACCCCGCGCAGCCCGGCAACCGCCTGCTGCGCCTGACCGCGCGCAGCGATGGCACGTCCAAGGGCACGCTGCAGGCGCAGCTGTGCCATGCGCGCAAGTACCTGCACGGCACCTACGCGGCGCGCGTGCGCTTCAGCGATACGCCGGCCGCGGGCCCCGACGGTGACGTGGTGGTGCAGACCTTCTATGCCGTGAGCCCGCTGCGCTTCGACTTCGACCCCCAATACAGCGAGCTCGACTGGGAGTACCTGCCCAACGGCGGCTGGGGCGACGCGCGCACGCGGCTGTACGGCGTGAGCTGGCAGACCGTGCGGCTCGAGCCGTGGGCGGCCTACAACCAGGCGCTGCAGCACGTGGCCTCGGTCGATGGCTGGCACCTGCTGGTGATGCAGGCCGACGTCGCGTCGGTGCGCTGGTTCCTCGACGGCCAGGCGCTGGCAACGCACGGCGCGCGCAACGTGCCGGTGGTGCCGATGTCGATCAACTTCAGCGTCTGGTTCTCGCCCGGCGGCCTGCTCAAGTCGCATGCGCCGCGGCGCTACGAGGAAGACGTGGACTGGGTGTTCCATGCGCGCGACCGGCTGCTGTCGCCCGAGCAGGTGCAGGCCGAGGTGGCCGCACTGCGCCGCGCCGGCAGCGCGCACCTGGACACCGTGCCCGCGGCCGATCCGCCGCTGCCCTCGCCCTGCGACTTCTGAGCTCCACCGGGCGCGCGATGCCAGTGGTATTTGCCGCGTTCGTGGGGCTGTTAGTAGGGCTGATGTACCGTCGCGGCTGGCGCATCACGACCTGACACCGCATGAAGGAAGCCGTCGAACTCTCCAAGGCAAGCCGCCTGATCAACCATGGCCCCACGGTGCTGGTGAGCAGCGCCCATGCGGGCCGGCGCAACCTGATGGCGGCGGCCTGGTCGATGCCGGTGGAGTTCACGCCACCGCGCGTGGCGGTGGTGATCGACAAGACCACGTTCACGCGCGAACTGGTGCTGGCCAGCGGCAGCTTCGCGCTCAACCTGCCGGGGCGTGCGTTGGCCGATCTCACCTACACGGTGGGCAGCGTGTCCGGGCGCGACGCGGGCGACAAGTTCGACCGCTATGGCGTGGCCACCTTTGCCGGCCCGGTGCTGGGCCTGCCGCTGGTGGAAGCTTGCGTGGCTTGGCTGGAATGCCGCCTGATTCCCGAGCCGCACACACAGCAGGCCTACGACACCTGCTTTGCCGAGGTGGTGTCGGCGCAGGCCGATCCGCGTGTGTTCGCCCACGGCCGCTGGTCGTTCCGCGACGACAACATCGAGCTGCACACGCTGCACCACCTGGGCGGCGGTGCGTTCGCCTGGCCCGGTCAGGCGCTGCAGGCGCACGTGCTGCCGGAGGCCCAGCGATGAGCGTGACCATCGAACCCCTGGGCGCCGCCGACCGCGATGCATGGGAGGTGCTGGCGCGCGGCTACAAGGCCTTCTACGAGGCCGAGGTGGCGCCCGCCGGCTACGACGAGGCCTGGCGCCGCCTTCAACAGCGCGACGGCGTGCATGGCCTGGGTGCGCGCCTGGAGGGGCAACTGGTGGGCATCGCGCACTACCTCTTTCACACCAGCACCTGGGCCCCGCGCGTGTGCTACCTGCAGGACCTGTTCGTCGCGCCGCAGGCGCGCGGGCGTGGCGTGGCGCGGGCGCTGATCGAGGCCGTGGCCGCCGATGCGCGCGGCGCCGGCGCCGCCCGCTACTACTGGCTCACCCAGCAGCACAACAGCACCGCGCGGGCGCTGTACGACCGCGTGGCGCACTTCAATGGCTTCATCCGCTACGACTTTTCGCTCTGACGAGGAGGCACCATGAAACTGATCGGCATGCTCGACTCGCCCTACGTGCGCCGCGTCGCCATTTCGCTGCAACTGCTGGGCCTGAGGTTCGAGCACCAGTCGCTGTCGGTGTTTCGTGGCTTCGACGAGTTCACGCGCATCAACCCGGTGGTGAAGGCGCCCACCTTGGTGTGCAGCGACGGCATCGTGCTGATGGACTCCACGCTGATCCTCGACTACGCCGAGGCACTGGCGCATCCGCGCACGCTGCGGCCCGCCGCATTGCCCGAGCTGCAGCACGACTTGCGCCTCACCGGCCTGGCGCTGGCGGCCTGCGAGAAGGCCGTGCAGATCGTCTACGAGCGCGGGCTGCGCCCACCCGAGAAGCTGCACCAGCCGTGGGTGGAACGGGTCACCGGGCAACTGCTGGCCGCGTTCTCCGCGCTGCAGCAGGAGCTCTGGCGCCAGCCGCTGAACGCCACGAGCGCGACGCTCACGCAAGGTGGCCTGAGCATCGCGGTGGCCTGGCAGTTCACGCAGCAGATGCTGCCGGGGGTGGTGCCCGCCGCCGACTTTCCTGCAGTGCTTGCGTTGTCGGCCCAGGCGGAGGCGCTGCCGGAGTTCCGGGCTGCGCCGCACGGCGAGGGTACCTACAGCGCGTGAGCGCGTGGCGCAGCGCGCGTCGCATGCCGGCCAGGCGCTGCGCAGCCGCATGCCACAGGTGGTCCATCTCCTCGGCGCGCAACTCGCTGGCGCGCGCCTTCGCGGCTTCGAACAGCTCGGCATGGCGCGCGGGTGTCAGCAACTGCAGCGGGGGGTGCTCGTTCATGTCGGCTCCTTTCGATTCGGTGCCTGCACTCTAGGCAGCGGCCCGCCGTCCGGAAACGGCGCCCGGGCCAAATCGGTGTTGCACGCAGCGCAACACCGGCGCCTCTACGATCGCAGCATGAACGACCTTGCCATCGACGACCTGCGCTTGTTCCTGCGCGTGGCGGCACTGCGCACGCTTTCGGCCGTGGCGCGCGAGCGCGATGTGCCGGTGAGCCAGGTGTCGCGCGCGCTGTCGCGCATCGAGAAGGCGGCCCGTGCACGGCTGATCCACCGCTCCACGCACGGGCTGGCGCTCACCGCCGAGGGGGAGACCTTCCTCGACTACTGCCGCCGCATTGCCGGCACCCTGGAGGAGCTGGAGGGCGAGTTCGCTGCGCGCAGCGGCGAGCCGAGCGGGCGGGTGCGCGTGGCCGCCAGCAGCGTGATCGCGCAGTACCTGCTGCTGCCCAGCCTGGCCGGCCTTCAACAGCGGCACCCGAAGCTGCGCCTCGAGCTGGAGGTGAGCGACCGCCTGGCCGACATGGCGCGCGACGCCATCGACATCGCGATCCGCACCGGCACCGTGATGCCCGAGACGATGGTGGCACGGCGCATCGGCAGCTTCGGCCGGGCGCTGTATGCGGCGCCCAGCTACGTGGCGCAGGCCGGGCTGCCTGCGCACCCCGACGAGCTGTTGGACCACCGCCTGATCGCCAACAGCGCGGTGATGCACCTCAACCGTTGGCCGTTCGTGGTGGAGGGCCAGCCGCTCGAACTGACGGTGGACGGCCATTGGCGCAGCAACGACACCAGCACCACGGCGAGCATGGTGCTGCAGGGGCTGGGCATCGGCCGGCTCGGCAGCATCGCCGCCGAGCCGCTGGTGGCACAGGGCCGGCTGGTGCGCGTGCTGCCGCAGTT
>CAMLIZ010000071.1 GCA_946480245.1 uncultured Pseudomonadota bacterium | reverse complement strand
GTGGGCGGCTTCTACCGCGTGCACGCGGAGCGCGGCATCGACGAGAACCTCAACTCCCCGGGCGCCAGCTTCGTGCCGCTGGCCTTTGCCGAAAGCAGCGTGCTGCCGCGCCCCGGCCTGAAGCCCGGCGCCAGCGCCCCCAACCGCTTCTACATGTACGGCGTGATCGCACGCCTCGCGATGCTGGCCGCCAGCTACGAGCTCGAAGCCACCGATCCAGACGCCGAAATCTACGAATAGCGCAGCCGCGCCGGTAAGTGCACACCCTCCCCAGGCCCGGGGGCGGATTCTTGACGCACTGCAGCACCGGCGGCGCACAATACCCCCCTTTTGGTGACCGGCCGCCGTGGGTTTCCGCCGCGGCCATGTTCCTCGTGAATTCCACTGCACATCGCAGTCCCGCCGTGATGGCGGGCCTCACGCTCGGCGCGCTGGGCGTCGTCTACGGCGACATCGGTACCAGTCCGCTCTACGCCCTGAAGGAAGTGTTCGCCGGCGGCCATGTGCCGGTGAGCCACGCCAACATCCTGGGCGTGCTGTCGCTGATCTTCTGGACGATCACCGTGGTCGTCTCGCTGAAGTACGTGCTGCTGATCCTGCGGGCGGACAACAACGGCGAAGGTGGCCTGATCGCCATGCTCGCGCTGGCCACCACCGCCGTGCGCGGCAAGCCCAAGCTGCGGCGCACGCTGATGGCCGCCGGCATGTTCGGCACCGCCGTGTTCTACGGCGACGGCGTCATCACGCCGGCGATCTCGGTGATGGGCGCGGTGGAAGGCCTGGGCGTGATCGCGCCCGGCCTGGGCGACTTCATCGTGCCGATCGCGCTGGTCGTGCTGACGCTGCTGTTCGCCGTGCAGCGCTTCGGCACCGGCGGCATCGGCAAGGCCTTCGGCCCGATCACGCTGGTGTGGTTCATCGTGCTGATCGCGCTCGGCCTGCCGCACATCCTGGACAACCCCTCGGTGCTGACGGCGCTGAACCCGCTGCACGCGCTGCGCTTCTTCGCCCACCACGGCTGGGTGGCCTTCGTGGCGCTGGGCGCGGTGGTGCTGGTGGTGACCGGCGGCGAGGCGCTCTATGCGGACATGGGGCACTTCGGCAAGGTGCCGATCCGCATCGCCTGGTATGCCTTCGTGATGCCGGCACTGGTGATCAACTACTTCGGCCAGGGCGCGATGCTCCTGATGAACCCGAAGGCCGTGGAGAACCCGTTCTACCTGATGGCGCCCTCCTGGGCCGGGCTGCCGCTGCTGCTGCTGGCCACGATGGCCGCGGTGATCGCGTCGCAGGCCTTGATCTCGGCGGCGTTCTCGGTCACCAAGCAGGCCATCCAGCTCGGGCTGCTGCCGCGCATGCACATCAAGCACACCTCGGTGCGCGACACGGGCCAGATCTACGTGCCCTTCGTCAACTGGGGTCTGTTCGTGTTCATCGTGCTCGCGGTGGTGCTGTTCGGCTCCAGCTCCAAGCTGGCCAACGCCTACGGCATCGCAGTGACGCTGGACATGACGATCACCACGGTGATGACCTTCTTCGTGATCCGCTATGGCTGGCGCTTTCCGCTGGTGCTCTCCGTGCTGGCCACCGGCTTCTTCTTCGTCATCGACGTCACCTTCTTCGCCTCCAACACGCTCAAGCTGCCGGGCGGCGGCTGGTTCCCGCTGGTCATCGGCTGCGGCATGTTCACGCTGATGCTCACGTGGAAGCAGGGCCGCACGATCATGAGCGACCGCCTGCGCAGCGAGGCGATCGATCTGCCCAGCTTCCTCGACGCAGTGTTCATCAGCCCACCGGTGCGCGTGACCGGCACGGCGGTGTTCCTGGTCGGCGAACCCGGCCTCACGCCGAACGCGATGATGCACAACCTCAAGCACAACAAGGTGCTGCACGAGCAGAACCTGTTCGTGCACGTGAAGCACCATGAGGTGCCGTGGATCGGCTTCAACAAGCGCATCGCGATCGAGTCGCTCGGCCACAGCTGCTGGGCCGTGACGCTGAACTTCGGCTTCAAGAACGACCCCGATGTGCCGGAGGCGCTGAAGCTGCTGCAAGGACGCGGCGTGGTGCTCGACGACATGGAAACCAGCTACTTCCTGTCGCGCGACGTTGTGATCCCCACCTTCGGCGACGGCATGGCGATGTGGCGCGAGAAGCTGTTCGCCAGCATGCACCGCAACGCGGCGGCGGCAGCGGATTTCCTGCACCTGCCGTCCAACCGCGTCGTGGAACTGGGCGCCAAGGTCGAGATCTAGCGTTCCTTGCGCAGCACGCCCACCGGCGGCCACGATGAAAAGCATGTTGAGGGATCTGTCGCTGTCGGCCGTGGTGGCCGGCTTCGTCGCGGTGCTGGTGGGCTTCACCAGCTCGGTGGTGCTCGTGTTCCAGGCGGCGCATGCGCTGGGCGCCACGCCCGGGCAGCTGAGCTCGTGGATGTGGGCGCTCGGGCTGGGCATGGGCCTGACCAGCGCCGGCCTGAGCCTGTACTACCGGCAGCCGGTGCTCACCGCGTGGTCCACGCCGGGCGCCGCGGTGCTGGCCACCGCCGGCGGCGGGCTGGGGATGGCCGACGGCGTGGCCGCATTCATCGTGTGCGGGGCGTTGATCCTGCTGGCCGGCGCCAGCGGCTGGTTCGCGCGCGTGATGAACCGCATCCCGCAAGGGCTGGCCGCAGCGCTGCTGGCGGGCGTGCTGGCGCGCTTTGCACTCGACGCGTTCCTGTCGTTGCAGACGCAGGCGCTGCTGGTGGGCGGCATGCTGGCGGTGTACCTGGTCGCGCGCCGCATGCTGCCGCGCTATGCGGTGCCGGCAGTGCTGCTGGCCGGCGTGGCGATCGCCGGTGCGCAAGGCCAACTTCATCTCGATGCCGTGCAGTGGCGCATGGCGGTGCCGGTGTTCGTGACGCCGCACTTCAGCCTGCAAGGCTTGGTGAGCCTGGCATTGCCGCTGTTCGTGGTGACCATGGCCTCGCAGAACCTGCCCGGCGTGGCCGCGCAGCGCGCCAACGGCTACGACACGCCGGTGTCGCCGGTGGTGGCCACCACCGGTGTGGCCACCTTGGTGCTGGCGCCCTTCGGCGGCTATGCCTTCAACCTGGCCGCGATCACCGCCGCCATCTGCATGGGCCGCGAGGCGCACGAGGATCCGCGGCGCCGCTACATGGCCTCGGTGATGGCCGGCGTGTTCTACATCGTGCTGGGGCTGCTCGGCGGCGCGGTGGTCGGCTTGATCGCCGCGTTCCCCAAGGAACTGGTGCTGGCGGTGGCCGGCTTCGCGCTCCTCGGCACGATCGGCGGTGCGCTCGGCCTCGCGATGAAGGACGAGCACGGGCGCGACGCGGCGCTGATCACGTTTCTCGTCACGCTCAGCGGTGTGACGCTGGCGCACGTGGGATCACCCTTCTGGGGCGTGGTGGCCGGCGCGATCGCCGCCACTGTGCAAAACTGGCGCCGCACTCGCTAGAGCCCACCATGGAACTGCTGTTCGTCGCCGACCCGCTGGAGCACTTCAAGACCTACAAGGACACCACCTTCGCGATGATGCGCGAGGCGGCGCGCCGCGGTCACGTGCTGTGGGCCTGCGAGCCGGTGCAGCTGCAGTGGCAGAGCGGCGAGCGCGTGAAGGCGCGCTGCCGGCAGGTGGTGCTGACCGGCGACCCGCATCACTGGTTCGACGCGCCGAGCCACGAGGTGCGCGAGCTGGCCGGCTTCGGCGCGGTGCTGATGCGCAAGGATCCGCCGTTCGACAGCGAGTACTTCTACGCCACGCACCTGCTGGAGCAGGCCGAGCGCGAGGGCGCCACCGTGCTCAACAAGCCGCGCGCGCTGCGCGACCACCCCGAGAAGCTGGCGATCATGGAGTTCCCGCAGTTCGCGCCGCCCACGCTGGTGGCGCGCGACCCCAAGGCCATCCACGCCTTCCACGCCGAGCACAAGGACATCATCCTGAAGCCGCTGGACGGCATGGGCGGCATGGGCATCTTCCGCGTCGGCCCTGACGGGCTGAACCTGGGCGCCATCGTCGAGACCCTGAACCGCGGCGGCACGCAGACCATCATGGTGCAGCGCTATCTCAGCGAGATCGCGCAGGGCGACAAGCGCGTGCTGGTGATCGGCGGCGAAGTGGTGCCGTACTCGCTGGCCCGCATCCCGCAGGGCAGCGAGATCCGCGGCAACCTGGCCGCCGGCGGCAAGGGCGTGGCGCAGCCGCTGAGCGAGCGCGACCGTGAGATCGGCCTCGAGATCGGCCGTGTGCTGGGCCCGCGCGGCATGCTGTTCGCGGGCGTGGACGTGATCGGCAACTGCCTGACCGAGATCAACGTCACCAGCCCCACCTGCTTCCAGGAAATCCAGCAGCAGACCGGCTTCGACGTGCCGGCGATGTTCATCGACGCGCTGGAACGCGTCGTCGGCTGACACCGGCCCTGCCGGGTCGCCCCCGGGGTTTCCCTTGCCGCTGTGCAGGTTTGCGCACCGGCGCGCCTGCCCGCAGCGCCGATGTCGCTCGGGCGACAAGGCCGACCCGGTGCCGCCATTTAGTGTGCGCCCCACGCCCGCCGCCGCACGGCGCAGCGGGCACGACGGACCGCCATGCGTGCACACCCAAGGAGACCTGGACCATGTTCCGAACCGATCCCGTTCGCCGCGCCTGCCTGCGCCTGCTAGCCGCCTCTGCCGTGGCGCCGCTGGCCGCCACCCGTGCGACGGCCTCGACGATGGACGACATCGTGATCGGCCAGAGCGCCCACCTCAGCGGCCCGCTCGCGTCGACGCTGGTGGCCGTGCTCAAGGGGCAGCAGCTGGCGCTCGACGAATTCAATCGCAAGGGCGGCGTCGGTGGCCGCAAGGTGCGGCTGATCACGCTCGACGATGCCTACGACCCGAAGCGCTGCGTCGAGAACGTCAATCGCCTGATCGACCAGGAGCACGTGACGGCGCTGTTCGGCCTGGCCAGCACCGCCAACGTGGGTGCCGTGCTGCCGCTGCTCGACGAGAAGAAGGTGCCGCTGGTGGGCGTGTACACGGGTGCGCCGGTGCTGCGCATGAAGCAGCATCCGTACTTCTTCACCGCGATGGCCAGCTACACCGACGAGGTGGTGGCGATGGTGCGCAACCTGGCCACCGTGGGCCGCACGCGCATTGCCCTGGCCTATCACGACAGCCCCTTCGGGCAGCTGATGCTGCCGGTGGTGGAGGCGGTGTGCAAGGAGCAGGGCGCCACGCTGGTGGCCAAGGCACCGCTGGACATCCCGGGCCAGCAGTCGGTGCCGGTGTGCCAGACGCTGGCCGCCGCGCGGCCCAACGGCGTGATCTTCATGGCCTTCGGGCCGGCGCTGGTGCCGTTCGTGCGCGCGGCGCGTCAGTACATCGGCGTGCCGGTGTACGCGCCGTCGATCGCCAACGCGAAACCCTTGATCGCTGCGCTGGGCGACGACGCCCGCGGCCTGGCGTTCACGCAGAACCTGCCGTACCCGATGCAGGCCACCACGCCCTTGACGCGCGACTATCGCGCTGCGATGGACAAGGCGCACCTGCCGGTCGACTTCGACCACTTCTTCGGCTACCTCAACATGCGCGTGCTGCTGGAGACCCTGCACCGCGCCGGCCGCAACGTCACCGCGCAAACCTTGCCGGCCGCGATCGAGGCGATGGGCAAGGTGGACCTGGGCGGCTTCCAGCTCAACTTCAGTCCCACCCAGCACCACGGTTCGAACTACGTGGACCTGCTCATCGTGGGGCCGGGAGGTCGCTTCATCCGCTGAAGGGTCCAGCCGCAGCTACTGCGGCTTCTTCTTCTGGTAGGTGCCGATCAGCTGCGCCTGCGCCAGCACATGGCCTTTCATCGCCTGCTCCACGCCGGCCTTGGTGGGCGCGGGCAAGGCGCCCAGCGCGGTGTCGAGCGCGTACAGCTTGAAGAAGTAGCGATGCCGGCCGATCGGCGGGCAGGGGCCGCCATAGCCGCTCTTGTGCCAGTCGTTCTGGCCGCTGCGCGCGTCGCTCGGCAGTGCACCGCCCTCGGGCAGCCCGGTGGTCTGCGGCGGGATGTCGTAGGCCACCCAGTGCACCCAGGTGCGCTGGGGCTTGGCCGGGTCGGGTGCGTCGGGATCGTCGACGATCAGCGCCAGGCTCTTCGTGCCTTGCGGCACGCCTTGCCAGCTGAGCGGCGGCGCGACGTCGCGGCCCTCGCAGGTGTATTGCGCGGGGATCTCGGCCTGCGCTTCGAAGGCCGGGGAATGCAGGTCCATCGGCATGGGCAGCTCCTTCAGCGTCAACGGGTCGCGCTGGCCGCCGTAGCACTGCGCCAGCGCCGCGGCGAACAGCGGTTCGTCGGGCGCGGCGCGCTCGAACAGCGTCAGGCACGAGCGGAATTTCAGGTCGTCCGGCGAGCCGAACAGGCGGTGCGGGTCGGGCTCGCCCGAGCCGAGCGCGAGCAACACGCATTCCTTCAGCTGCGGGCCGAGCAGCGGATGGCACCAGTAGGCTTGCGCTTCGGCCAGCGACGCCAGCCCGAAGTGCCGCGCGGTGGCGCTGCGGCCCAACGCCTTCAGCTGCGGAAACACGAACCACATCCAGTGGCTGCGCTTGGCGCCCGCGGCCAGCTCGGCGCGCACCTGCGCCAGCACCGGTGCCTGCGCCGCCACGAAGCGCTGCAGATCGTGCGGGTCGTCGGCTTCCATCGCGTCAGTGTGGCAGGCATGACAATCGCAGGTTCGTTGTCCCCGCTCGCACCATGGCCCTGCTCACGCTTTCGAATGCCCATCTCGCCTATGGCCACGTGCCGCTGCTCGACGGCGCCGGCCTGTCGCTGGACAACGGCGAGCGCGTGGGCCTGATCGGCCGCAACGGTGCCGGCAAGTCCTCGCTGCTGAAGATCCTGGCCGGGCTGGAGAAGCCGGACGACGGGCTGCTGCAGCTGCAGCAGGGGCTGCGCCGCTACTACGTGCCGCAGGAGCCGCAGTTCGAGCCGGGCCACACGGTGTTCGAGGCCGTGAGCGAAGGCGTGGCCGAGGCCAAGGCCTTGCGCGCGCGCTACGAGGCGCATGCGCCCGATGAAGACCTCGACGCGCTGCAGACGCGCATCGAGGCACTGGACGGCTGGACCTGGGAGCAGCGCGTGGAGGAGGTGCTGCACCGGCTCAACCTGGATGCGGGCGCGCAGGTCGATGCGCTGTCGGGCGGCACCAAGAAGCGCGTGGCGCTGGCGCAGGCGCTGGTGGCCGCGCCCGAGCTGCTGCTGCTCGACGAACCCACCAACCACCTGGACCTGGACGCGATCGAGTGGCTGCAGGATCTGCTGACCGGCTTCCGCGGCGCGATCGTGCTGATCTCGCACGACCGCGCCTTCATCGACGCCGTGGCCACGCGCATCGTCGAGCTCGATCGCGGCCAGTTGCGCAGCTACCCGGGCAACTTCGCGGCCTTCGAGGCCGCCAAGCAGCGCGAGCTGGAGGCCGAGGCGCTGGCCAGCGCGCGCGCCGACAAGCTGCTGGCGCAGGAAGAGGTGTGGATCCGCAAGGGCGTGGAGGCGCGCCGCACGCGCAGCGTGAGCCGCGTGCAGCGCCTGGTGAAGCTGCGCGAGGAGCGCGCGCGGCGGCGCGAGCAATTGGGCCAGGTGCGGCTGGAGCTGGACGCCGGCGCGCCCAGCGGCAAGATCGTCGCGGAGCTGAAGCATGTGTCGATGCGCTTCGGCGAACGCCTGCTGATCGACGACTTCAGCGCCACCATCCTGCGCGGCGACAAGGTGGGCCTGATCGGGCCCAACGGCGCGGGCAAGACCAGCCTGCTCAAGATCATCCTCGGCGAGCTCGAGCCGAGCAGCGGCAGCGTGCGCCGCGGCACCAAGCTGCAGGTGGCCTACTTCGACCAGATGCGCGCGGCGCTCGATCTGGAAGCCACCCTGGCCGACACCATCAGCCCGGGCAGCGAATGGGTGGAGTTCGGCGGCCAGCGCAAGCACGTGATGAGCTACCTCGGCGACTTCCTGTTTTCGCCGGCGCGCGCCAACTCGCCGGTTCGCACCTTGAGCGGCGGCGAGCGCAACCGCCTGCTGCTGGCGCGCCTGTTCGCGCTGCCGGCCAACGTGCTGGTGCTCGACGAGCCCACCAACGACCTCGACATCGAGACGCTGGAGCTGCTGGAGGAGTTGCTGCAGTCGTACAACGGCACCGTCTTCCTCGTCAGCCACGACCGGCGCTTCCTCGACAACGTGGTCACCAGCACGATCGCGTGGGAGGGCGACACGCGCCCGGGCCTGTGGCGCGAATACGAGGGCGGCTACGAGGACTGGAAGCTGCAGCGCAGCCGCACGCGTGCAGCGGCGGAGGCGGCCGCGCCAAAGCCGGCCGCGGCGCCCGCTGCGCCGGCGCCGGGCAAGCCCGCCGCGGCCGCCACCCGCAAGCTCAGCTACAAGGAGCAGCGCGAACTCGACGAGCTGCCGGCGCGCATCGAGGCGCTGGAGGCGGAACAGAAGACGCTCGGCGAGCAGCTGGCGAGCAACGACCTCTACATCGCAGAGCCGCAGCGCGTGCCGCAGCTGCAGGCGCGCTATGCGCAGATCGAGGAGCAGCTGATGGCGGCACTCGAGCGCTGGGAGGCGCTGTCGGCGCGCTAGCCCCGCTTCAGTCGGCAGCGCCCTTCTTCAGCACCAGGTGCGTGGCCGCGGCGCTGCGCACGCACTCGGCCACGCCATAGCCCAGCGCCGGCAGGTCGATGCCCGCAAACAGCGCTTCGCCGCGCCCCAGCAGCACGGGGGCCAGCGCGAGGTGCATCTCGTCGATCTGCCCGGCTTGCAGGTACTGACGCAGCGTGGCCACGCCGCCGCCCACGCGCACGTCGCGTTCGCCGGCCGCAGCGCGCGCCAGGTGCAGCGCCTCGTCGGCGCCGCCGGTGACGAAGTGGAAGGTGGTGCCGCCCTTCATCTGGATCGGCGCGCGCGCGTGATGCGTCAGCACGAACACCGGCACGTGGTACGGCGGCTCGTCGCCCCACCACCCTTTCCAGCTCTCGTCGGGCCAGGGCCCGCGCACCGGGCCGAACATGTTGCGCCCGAGCACCCACGCGCCGATGTTGCTGAAGCCGCGCGCCGCAAAGTCGTCGTCCACGCCGGTGGCGCCGGCCTGCGGGTGGCCGAACATGCGCTGGAACGTGCGTGTGCCGAACGCCCACTGGTGCAGCGCCATGCCGCCGCGGCCCATCGGGTCGTTCAAGCTCTGCTCGGGGCCAGCGCCGAAGCCGTCCACCGAGACGGCGAAGCCATGCACTCTGATTCGGGTCATCGTTTCTGCTCCTTGGGAAGTTGCGTGGGCGGCGAGAGGCCAGCCATTTTTGATGCGGCTTGTCGAAAATCGGCCGGTGCCGCGCGTCATTGTTCAACGGCGCGTCCCGTGCCGTGTCCACAAGGAGCTTTCGATGGAATACCTGCTGATGATCCATGCCGACCCCGCCGGCTTCCAGGCGTTGAGCGACGCGCAGCGGGCCGCGGGCACCGCGGCCTACAGCGCCTACTCCGAGGCGCTGGCGCAGGCCGGAGTGCTGCGCGGCGGCAACCGGCTGCGCAATGCCGACACCGCCACCACGGTGCGCGTGCGTGCCGGCAAGACCGAGGTGCTCAACGGGCCCTATGCCGAGACGCGCGAGGAGCTCGCGGGCTACTACCTGATCGACGTGCCCGACCTCGACGCCGCGCTGTCGTGGGCGGCGCGCTGCCCCGGCGCCAGCCACGGCGTGATGGAGGTGCGCGCGATCTGGCCGACCAGCACGCCCAAGGGCAGCTACTGATCCATGGCCGCAGTGCCGCCTGCCTGCGCCGCCGCCGCGGCGGCCGAGGCCGCGGCGCGGCGCAGCTACGGCAAGCTGATCGCGTACCTGGCGGCACGCACGCGCGACATCGCGGGCGCCGAGGACGCGCTGTCCGAAGCCTTTGCCGCGGCGCTGGCCGACTGGCCGCAGCGCGGCGTGCCGAACAACCCCGATGCGTGGCTGCTCACGGTGGCGCGCCGCAAGCACATCGACGCGCTGCGCGAGCGGCGCCTTGACGAGCGCAGCGCCGAGCAGCTGGGGGTGCTGGCCGACGAGCTCTACGAGCCGGCTCATGGCGAGGCCGAGCTGCCCGACCGGCGCCTGGGCCTGCTGTTCGCCTGCGCGCACCCGGCGATCGACCGTGCGGTGCGCGCGCCGCTGATGCTGCAGGCCGTGCTCGGCTTCGACGCGGCCGCGATCGCCTCGGCGTTTCTGGTGGCGCCGGCCACGATGGGCCAGCGCCTGGTGCGCGCCAAGGCCAAAATCCGCCAGGCCGGCATCGCGTTCCAGGTGCCGCTGCAAAGCGAGCTGCGCGATCGGCTCGACACGGTGCTGGATGCGATCTACGCCGCCTATGCCGAAGGCTGGGCCGACGCCAGCGGTGCCGACGCGCGCCGCCGCAACCTGGCGGAAGAGGCGATCTGGCTCGGTCGCCTGCTGGCCGCGCTGCTGCCCGACGAGCCGGAGACGCTGGGCCTGCTCGCGTTGATGCTGCACACGCACGCGCGCCGCGCTGCGCGCCGTGATGCACGAGGCGACTACGTGCCGCTCACCGAGCAACCGGTGCAGCGCTGGGACGACGCACTGATCGACGAGGCGGAGGCGCTGCTGCACCGTGCCGGCGCGATGGGCGTGATCGGCCGCTTCCAGCTGGAGGCGGCGGTGCAGTCGGTGCACAGCGCACGCCGCCACAGCGGCCGCATCGACTGGCCGGCCATCGAGCGCCTGTACGACGCACTGTGCACACTCACCGGCTCGCCGGTGGCCGCGCTGAACCATGCGGTGGCCTTGTCGCAGGTGCAGGGGCCGGTGGCGGGCCTGGCGGCCCTGGAAGCGCTGAACGCCGATGCGCGCCTGGCCGAGTACCAGCCGTACTGGGCCGCACGCGCCGACCTGCTGGCGCGCTGCGGCCGGCGCAACGAAGCCGTGCAGGCCTACCAGCGGGCGATCGGCCTGGAGCGCGAGGACGAGGTGCGACGCTTCCTGCTGCAGCGCGCGGCCGCGCTGTAGTGCGCGCCCGTCAACCGGGCACGCGCTCGTGCAGGCCGAGCCGCTGCGCCCAGTGGCGCGTCAGCGGCGTGACCGGCTTGGCCATCAGGCGCTCGTTGAGCAGGGCGCGGCCGAGCGCCGGCGAGGCGCCTTCCGCACAGGCGGCCAGCAGGGTCTGGTCGATCAGGTCGCGCTGCACGGCGCTGCCGCCGAAGCGCTGCGTCATGCGGCGCACCGGGTACAGCGCCTGCGCTGCCGCCTCGTGCTCGCCGCGGCAGTAGCTGAGCAGGCCCCGCATCAGCGGCAGCGCCACTTCGCGCGCCATCGTGTGGTTGCTGCGTCGCGCGTCCTCCGGCTGCATCGCGCGTTCGGCGCAGCGCGCCAGCCAGCGGTCCGCGCCGGCAAGGTCGCCCGAACCTGCCAGCGCCAGCAGCGCATGCAGGTCGTTGAACGCGTGATAGCCCGCGTCCTCGTCGGGCAGCGGCCAGGCCGCGCACAAGGCCGCAAAGCGCTCGGCCACGTCCACGCCGATCAGCTGTAGGCGCCACAGCAGCGCCGCGGCATCCACGCGCTGCAGCGTGGTCTGCAAGGCGTCGCCGGCCAGGTGCGCGTCGAGCAGGCGCAGCACCCCGGCGTCGTCCAGGCCCTCGAGGCGGAACAGCGCCAGGTGCCACCACAGGTGAGCGGCCAAGCCGTTGCCATCGGACCAGCGCGGCTGATGCTGGCGCAGCCAGGTGGCACCTTCGTCGAATCGGCCCTGCATCTCCATTACGTGCGCCACCGCATGCACGGCCCAGGGCACGCAGGGCTCGCCGGCGAGCGCGCGGCGGCCCGTCTCCTCGGCCTGCGGATAGAGGTTGTTCTCTTCGAGCCCGAACGCATACAGCCCGAGCACGAAAGGGAACAGCGCATCCTGCTCGTCCCACTCCGGCAGCACGCGCGCCGGCCGATGGCGCAGGTGCAGCGTATCGCCGCGCTGGTAGTCCCACAGCTGGCACCACTGCAGCGCCAGCGCGTCGCGCGGATGCTCGAGCAGCAGTTCGTCCCAGGTGTGGCCGGCCTGCACCCAGCGGCCTTCGAGCAGTTGCTGCGCCGCGGCCAGGTGCACGCGTTCGCGCGCCGGTGCATCGGCTTCGAGCGTGGCGGCTTCCTCGAGCAGTTGGCGCGCGGCCGGCAACAGCGCGGGCTCGCACAGGCTGAGCAGGTAGCCGGCTTTCATCACGCGCGGCAGCAGCCACGCGGGGTCGTGCGCGATCGCTGCGTCCAGGTCGGCCAGCGGCGCGTCGAAGAGCGACATCGTGCGCCACAGCGCCTGCTCGGCCGCGGCCTGTGCCTCGGCCGACCGGGTGCCGATCGGATTGCCTCGAACGTCCTGCGGTGGGCTCGTCATACTGCCGACTCCTCACTCACTTCGCTGCGGTCGGGCCGAGTTTGTCATGAGTGGAACGGCGGCGTCGGCCATGGCCGCTGCGGCGGCCGGATGCGCTCCCATGCGGCTGCCACCTGAAGCACGCCGAGATCGTCGAAGCGATGGCCGACGATCTGCAGCCCGATCGGCAGGCCGCCGCGCGTGTAGCCGCAATTGATGGAGGCGGCCGGCTGCTCGCTCATGTTGAACGGCAGCGTGAACGCGATGTGCTCGAACGGGCGCTGCGGATCGTTGGTGGGGCCCGCCCATTCGGCCGGGAACGCCGACACCGGGCTCACCGGCGACAAGACCGCGTCGTAAGGCTGGCAGGCGACCACGGCCGCCTCGCGCATCGCGCCCATCTGGCTGTAGCCGGTGAACACGTCGGCCGCGCTCAAGCTGGCCGCCGTGGCCACCCATTCACGGATGTAGGGCAACACCTTCTGCTGGCGCTCGGGCGGCAGCGCGGAAATGTCGAGCCAGGAGCGCATGCGCCAGAAGCGGTCCATGCCGTCGATGTGCTCACGCCGCCCGAACGGCGGCACGCCCTCGACGATCGCGCCTTCGCGTTCGAATGCCTGCGCGGCGGCCTGCACGGCCTCGGCGATCTCCGCCTCCACCGGCAGGCCCCAGCCGGCGTCCATCAGCAGGCCGATGCGCAGGCCCTTGAGCGGACGCGCCAGCGCCTCCCACGCGATCGGCTGGTACGGCAGGCTCATCGTGTCGCGCGCATCTGGCAACGACAGTACGCGCATCATCAGCGCGGCGTCGGCCACGCTGCGCGTCATCGGTCCGGCCACGCGGCCTGCATACGGCGGCTTGATCGGAATGCGGCCCAGGCTGGGCTTGAGCGTGAACAGCCCGCACCAGGCGGCCGGCAGGCGCACCGAGCCGCCGATGTCGGTGCCCAGGTGCAGCGGGCCGTAGCCGGCGGCGGCCGCAGCGGCGGCACCGGCACTGGAGCCACCGGGGTTCATGCTCAGATCCCACGGATTGCGCGTCAGCGCGTGAAAGCTCGAGAGCCCCGACGACAGCATGCCGTAGTCGGGCATCGTGGTCTTGGCCAGCAGCACGCTGCCGGCTTCGCGCAGGCGTGCCGCGGGCGGTGCGTCTTCGGTCGCAGGCACCAACACGGTGGCGGCGGTGCCCAGCGGCATCGGTGTGCCGCGCGTGGCGATGTTCTCCTTCAGCGTGAGCGGCACGCCGTCCAGCGCCAGCGCCTCGTCGCGCAGCCAGTGCGCCTCTGAGACGCGCGCCTGCGCCAGCGCGTGCTCGGCGTCGAGCGCGTAAGTGGCATGCAGCAGCGGCTCGCAACGTTCGATGTGCGCCAGCACCGCCTGCACCACCTCCACCGGCGACAGCCGGCGTGCGCGGTAGTGCGCCAGCAGCTCGACGGCGCTCAAGTCCTGCAGTGGTTCCACGATCGTCCTCGGGTCGGCATCAAACTATGATGCCCCAAGCGCAGCAGTTGCCCGGAGGCGCCCATGATTCCTTTCGACAGCACGCAGCTCCTGATCGATGGCCGCTGGCGCGGCGCGGCGGCCACGCTGCCCTTGCTCAACCCCTCCGATGGCACGCAGCTGGCCACCATTGCGCGCGGCAGCGCCGACGACGTGAACGCCGCGGTGCAGGCCGCGCAAGGCGCGCTGCGCGGCGACTGGGGCGCGATGAGCGCCGCCGACCGCGGCCGCTTGCTGATGCGCATGGCGCAACTCGTCGGCGAGCAGGTCGACATGCTGGCGCGGCTGGAGGCGCTGGATGTCGGCAAGCCGCTCAAGCAAGGCCGCGCCGACGCACTGGCGCTGGTGCGCTACCTCGAGTTCTACGGCGGTGCCGCCGACAAGGTGCACGGCCAGACCATTCCGTTCGCCAACGGCTACACGGCGTTCACGCTGCGCGAGCCGCACGGCGTGACGGCGCACATCGTGCCGTGGAACTACCCGATGCAGATCATCGGCCGCAGCGTCGGCGCCGCGCTCGCGATGGGCAACGCCTGCGTGCTCAAGCCAGCCGAGGAGGCCTGCCTCAGCGCGCTGGCGTTCGCGCACATCGCGCAGGCCGCGGGCATGCCCTCGGGCGCGCTCAACGTGGTGCCGGGGCTGGGCGAAGAGGCCGGCGCGGCGCTGTCGGCGCACGCCGGCGTGCAGCACATCTCGTTCACCGGCAGCGTGGCCACCGGCGCGCTGGTGCAGGCCGCCGCAGCGCGCCATGCGGTGCCGGTCACCCTGGAGCTGGGCGGCAAGAGCCCGCAGATCGTGTTCGACGATGCCGACCTCGACGCGGCGCTGCCGTTCCTCGTGAATGCGGGCATCCAGAACGCCGGCCAGACCTGCTCGGCGGCTTCGCGCATCCTGGTGCAGCGCGGCGTGTACGACGAGGTGCTGCGCCGCATGGCCAGCCGCTATCGCATGCTGCGCGTGGGCCCCGCCATGCAGGATCTCGACGTGGGCCCGCTGATCTCCGCACGCCAGCAGGAGGTGGTGCAGCGCTACCTGCGCCTGGCGCACGACAGCGGGCTGCGCTTCGTGGCACAGGCCGAGGTGGTGCCCGACGCGCCGCGCGAGGGCTTCTACGTGGCGCCGACGCTGGTGGCCGACGTGCCGCCGGAGCACGCGCTGGCGCAGGAGGAGATCTTCGGCCCCGTGCAAGTGGTGCTGCCGTTCGGCACCGAGGCCGAGGCGCTGCGCATCGCCAACGGCACCGCGTTCGGCCTGGTGGCCGGCGTGTGGACGCGCGACGGCGCGCGCCAGCTGCGCATGGCGCGCGCGCTCAAGTGCGGGCAGGTGTTCGTCAACAACTACGGCGCCGGCGGCGGCATCGAGCTGCCGTTCGGCGGCGTCAAGCTCTCGGGCCACGGGCGCGAGAAGGGCTTCGAGGCGCTGTACGGCTTCTCGACCGTCAAGACCATTGCCATCCACCACGGGCAGGAACCCTCATGAGACTGAAAGACAAGGTCGCCGTCGTCACCGGTGGCGCGTCGGGCTTCGGTGCCGGCATCTGCGCCAAGTTCGTGGCCGAAGGCGCACGCGTGGTCATTGCCGACCGCAACCTCGAAGGCGCGCAGGCACTCGCTGCCGAGCTGGGCGACGCCGCGCACGCGGTGCGCGCCGACGTCAGCCGCGCCGACGACACCGCCGCCATGCTCGATGCTGCCGAGGCGCGCTTCGGCGGCCTGCACATCCTGGTCAACAACGCCGGCGTGGGCCATCTGCCGCAGCCGCTGGAGACGCTGCCGGAGGACGAGTTCGACCGCATCGTGGCGGTCAACATGAAGGCGATCTACCTGGCCGCGCAGGCGGTGGTGCCGCGCTTCAAGCGCCAGGGCAGCGGCGTGATCCTCAACATGGCCAGCACCGCCGGCGTCAGCCCGCGCCCGCGGCTCACCTGGTACAACGCCAGCAAGGGCTGGGTGATCACGGCCACGCGCTCGATGGCCGTGGAGCTGGCGCCTGCCGGCATCCGCGTGGTGGCCTTGAACCCGGTGGCCGGCGAGACGCCGATGCTGAGCACCTTCATGGGCGGCGACACACCCGAGACGCGCGCGAAGTTCCTGGCGACGATTCCGCTCGGCCGCTTCTCGACGCCGCAAGACCTCGGCAACGCCGCATGCTTCTTGTGCAGCGACGAAGCGTCGATGATCACCGGTGTCGCGATGGAGGTGGACGGCGGGCGCTGCATCTGAGTGGCCGCGCCAGCGGGCTGTTCGGGTCAGGCGATGGTGCTGAACAGCCCGTCGTGCAGCCATTGCTGCAATGCACCGGCCGTGGCCTGTGCGGCCTGCGTCTCGTCGCCGTTCAGTGCGTCGGCGGCCACGGCGCACCACTGCGCGAAGCTCGCACCGGCCAGTGCCGCTTGCAGCAGCCGGCTCTCCAGTGCCGGCAGTGAACGCCATTGCGTTTCCAGCTCACGGCGCCACACCAGCAAGGCATGCGGCTGCGCGTCGGGCTCGGGCAGTTCAGGCTCGGGCGTGTCGGACTCGGGCTCGTAGGCGCGCAGGGCGCGCCATGCTGCTTCCACCGTCCAGTTCAGCGGCAGCAGCTGCACGCTGGGATGCGCAGCCAGGCGCAGCTCGGCCCATCGCTCGGGTGCGATCGTGGCGAGCACGCCGAGGTCGAGCACCGGCGCGTCGGCCGCATCGAAGGCGCTGCGCAAAGCCCAGTCCATGCGCGCGATGTCCGCCAGCGCGGGATGCGGCACCAGGTCGCCGCGCTCGTCCATGAAGGCCGGCAGCTGGTCGCCGAACCACCGGATCGACGGCCGCGCAGACGGATGCGCATCGATGTACGCCTCGGCCAGCGCGTCAAAGCCGTCGTCGCCCAGCGCGCGTTGCAGCACGGTGTAGTTGTCGGCCAGCGCGCCGCGCAGTCGCGCGCGGTAGGCATGGCGGTAGATGAACAGGCGCGGCGCTTCGCCACCGGGTGGCGTGCGCAGCAGCACGTGCGCAGCGGCGTCATGCGCCACCGCGTGCACCACCGCATGCAGTAGCGCGCGCTGCTGGTCGAGCAGCTCGATCGAGCTCGTCATGCCGGCACCGCGAGCGCTTGTTGCGCGATCTGGCGTGCCTGGTCGAGTTCGCGCAGCAGCTCGTCCAGCGCCGGGATGTTGTCGTCGCGCTCGATCATCGTGGGCACGGCGCCCAGCCGCTGCACGGTGTGGCGGTACAGCGCCCACACGGCGTCGCACACCGGTTCGTCATGCGTGTCGATCAGGTGGTCGCCGTGGTTCTGGTGCCCGGCCAGGTGGATCTGCACCACGCGCGCTGCCGGCATCGCGTCGATGAAGGCCTGCGCGCTGAAGCCGTGGTTCACGCTGCTGACGTACACGTTGTTCACGTCCAGCAGCAGGCGCGCGTCGGTGCGGCGCAGCAGCTCGACGATGAACTCGGCCTCGCTCATCTCGTCGACGGCGAAGCTGACGTAGCTGGACACGTTCTCCAGCACCAGCGGCCGCTGCAGCACGTCCTGCACCTGTGCGATGCGCGGCACCAGGTGGCGCAGCGCCGCTTCGGTGTAGGGCAGCGGCATCAGGTCGTGCAGGTTGTGGTGGTCCACGCCGGTCCAACACAAATGGTCGGAGATCCAGCCCGGCTGCACCCGGTCGGCCAGCGCCTTCAGCTCCCGCAGGTAATCCAGGTCCAACGCGTCGGCGCTGCCGATCGACATCGACACGCCGTGCATCACCATCGGGTGGTCGCGGCGGATGCGCTCCAGGTGGTGCAGCGGCTTGCCGCCGGGCACCATGTAGTTCTCGGAGATGACCTCCAGCCAGTCGACACGCGGCCGCTCCTCATGGAAGTCGCGGTAGTGCTCGCTACGCAACCCGAGACCGAAGCCGTGGATGGCGGTCATCTCCGGGCGAAGCTCAGTTGAGGACCGTGCCGCCAGCCTTGGTACACGCGCTGGCCGAGCTCTTGCTCACCCAGCCCTGGCCCTTGCAGCTGTTCTGCCCCTTGCACTCGTTCTTGGCCGTCTTGCACTCCGACGTGCCCTTGCAGCTGTTGACGCCCGAGCACTTGACGGCGCCCATGTCGGCGGCTTGCGCGGTCGTGGTGGTCAGCATGCCGGCGGAGAGCAGTGCGGCGGCGGCGGCAGCAACGGCCAGACCGGTCTTGATGTTTGCCATGGTGGTTTCCTCTTTCCTCTTGCGGTTGGTTGAACGCTCGCCACAGATCGGCGGCGGGAGTCAGTCGGCGCTCCGGCGCATTCCTTACACGCGACTGCGCAACGATCTACGCAAGCGGGTCTGACCGGATGCAGCGGCCGCAAAGAACAAGGCGCCCGGGGGGCGCCTTGCGTGCGGAGCGGCCGAAGCGTCAGCCCTGGGCGATCACCGTGGCCATCGCCTGCGCGGCGGCCTCCACGTTGTGGCTGTTCAGCCCCGCGATGCAGATGCGGCCGGAGCGGATCAGGTACACCGCGTGTTCCTCGCGCAGCCGGTCCACCTGTGCGGCGCTCAAGCCGGTGTAGCTGAACATGCCACGCTGCGTGAGGAAGTACTCGAAGTCGCGCCCGGGCAGCTTTTGCTGCAGCACCCCATGCAGGCGGCGCCGCATCGCGAGGATGCGCTCACGCATCGCTGCCAGCTCCTGCTCCCACAGCCCGCGCAACTCGGGGTCGCCCAGCAGCAGCGCGACGATCTGCCCGCCATGGATCGGCGGGCTGGAATAGTTGCGCCGGATCGTGAACTTCAGCTGCCCCAGCACGTTGGCCGCCTGTGCCGCGTCGGGGCACACCACGCTCAGGGCGCCGCAGCGTTCGCCGTACACGCTCATGCTCTTGCTGAACGAGTTGGCGATGAAGAAGCTCATGCCCGTGTCGGCCAGCTTGCGCACCGCGTAGGCATCCTCGGCGATGCCGTCGCCGAAGCCCTGGTAGGCCAGGTCCAGGTAGGGCAGCAGCCGGCGCTCCTGCAGCACCGGGATCAGCCGGTCCCACTGCGCGGGTGTGAGGTCCACGCCGGTCGGGTTGTGGCAGCAGGCATGCAGCAGCACGATGCTCTGCGGCGGCAGCGTGCGCAGCAAGGCCAGCATCTCGTCGAAGCGCACGCCCCCCGTGGCCGGGTCGTAGTACGGATAGGTGTGCACCGTGAACCCGGCGCCCTCGAACATCGAGCGGTGGTTGTCCCAGGTGGGATCGCTCACCCACACCTCGCTGGCGGGAAAGTAGCGCTTCAGGAAATCCGCGCCCACCTTCAGCCCGCCGCTGGAGCCCACGGACTGGATGGTGGCCACGCGCCCGGAGGTCACCGCCTCGTGCGTCGGCCCGAACAGCAGCTTCTGCACCTCGGTGCGGAAGTTGGCCGCGCCTTCGATCGGCAGGTAGGGCTTGGCGGCATTGGCCTGCAGCAGCTTCTGCTCGGCCCGGTGCACCGACTCGAGCACCGGGATGCGGCCGTTGTCGTCGAAGTAGATGCCGATCGACAGGTTGATCTTGTTCGGCCGCGGGTCCTTCTGGAAATCCTCGTTCAGCGACAGGATCGGGTCGCCGCCATAGGGTTCGACGTGCTGGAACATGCTCTTTCAGTCTCCGAGTGCGGCCACGATGTCGGGCTCGATCGCCGACGGGGGGTCGTTGGGCGCATAGCGCTTGATCACCTGGCCGTCGCGTCCGACCAGGAACTTGGTGAAATTCCACTTGATCGCCTGGGTGCCCAGCAGGCCCGGCGCTTGCTGCTTCAACCACTGGAACAAGGGGTGAGCCCCGGCGCCGTTGACCTCGGTCTTGGCCATCATCGGGAAGCTGACGCCGTAGTTGCGCTGGCAGAAACCGGCGATCTCGGTGTTGCTGCCCGGGTCCTGGCCGCCGAACTCGTTGCTCGGAAAGCCCAGCACCGCGAGCCCGCGGTCCTTGTACTTCTTCCACAAGGCCTCGAGGCCCTCGAACTGTGGCGTGAAGCCGCATTCGCTGGCGGTGTTCACCACGAGCACCACGTGGCCGCGCAGGTCGCCGAGGTGGCGCGTGTGGCCGTCGATGGTCTGGGCGTCGAAGTCGTACAGGCTTTGCTCGGGCATGGTGTGGCCTTTCGCGAAGGGGCCGGCTGGCCGGGGAACCGATGTTAGTCGCCTACGATCCCGTGTTCCCAGGGCCTCGGCGCGTTGACATGCCGTGCCCGCGCCTCCAACATCGTCCGCACACTCGCTCGTCGTCTCCATCGCCCATGTCCCCTGCTGCTACCCGGCCCCGCTTGCGCGTGTTGTTGCAGGGCTTCGGCGATTTCGAGCGAAGCGCCCTGGCCTCGTACTTCCGCCTCGCGGGCCAGCGCTTCCCTGCCTACGAGGAGACGAAGCAGCTCGACGATGCGGCGTTCGCGGTGGTCGATGCCGACGATCCCGCTGCCGTGCAGCAGGTGGTGCAGGCCGGCCGCGTGCGCGACGCGGTGTTCATCGGTGCGCAGGCGCCCGAGGGTGCCCTGGCCTGGATGATGCGGCCGATCGATCCGCTGCATGTGCTGCGCGAGCTCGACGCCGCGGTCGCGATGCGCCATGCCATGCCGCCGGCCGTGCCTGCCGCAGACGTGGGCGCGGAGCTGCCCGCCCGGCGTGCGGCCGACCAGCCCCCGCCGGACCGCACCGTGTCGCCCGACGCCTTGATCGTCGACGATGACGAGAGCGCGGCGCGTGCGCTGGAGCGCGAGTTGCAGGCGCAGGGCCTGAGCACGGTGCGCGTCAACACCAGCGGCAAAGCCCTGGAGCTGATGGGCCGGCTTGGGTTCCGCGTCGTGTTCATCGATACCGCATTGGCGGATGAGAGCGAGATGGACGGCTTCAACCTGTGCCAGTACGTCAAGCGCCAGCACCGTGCGGCGGGCGCGGCGGCACCGGTGATCGTGCTGATGGCCGGCCAGGACGGCCCGGTCGACCGGGTGCGCAGCACATTGGCGCAGTGCGACGCCTACTTGCCCAAGCCGGTGGAGGGCGTGGCGCTGCGCCGGCTGCTGGCGGCGCATGGCGCCAGCGCGCCGCGCCCCGGTGTGTTTCGCTGACCGGAGCTAGTGCCGGTCAGAGCGGGCGATCGCAAGCAGCCGCTCCACCTCGTCGCGGTGCTGCACGCAGTTGCGGCGGTGCCAGCGCTGGATCACCCACATCGTCAGCGCCACCAGCAGGCCGAACATCGTGATGGCGCCGAACGATGACATGCCGAAGCGGGTGAGCCCGGTGTAGAAGGCGCCGAAGCCGAGGATCGCCGCCTGCTCGTTGAAGTTCTGCACGGCGATCGAGCGGCCCGAGCCCATCAGGTTGTGGCCCCGGTGCTGCAGCAGCGCGTTCATCGGCACCGCGAGAAAACCGCCGAAGCCGCCCAGCAGGATCAGGAACGGCACCGCGACCGCGAGGCTGTGGATCGCGTTCATCGCGACCACCAGCAGGCCCATGCCGATGCCCAGCGGGATCACGGCCGTGGCCCGGTCCAGCCGCATCATCACCGACGCCAGCATCGCCCCGGCCGCGGTGCCGAGCACCACCACGCCGGTGAGCGAGGTGCCCTGGGTGGTGGTGTAGCCGAGCGCGGCGGCGGCCCAGGCCAGCACCACATAGCGCAGGTTGCCGCCGGCGCCCCAGAACACGGTGGTGGTGGCCAGCGAGATCTGGCCGAGGCGGTCGTTCCAGAGGCGCGCGTTGCACTGCGAGAAGTCGCGCACGAGCGTGACCAGGTTGTGCGCGATCGGCTGCAGCGGTGCCTCGGTGCGCGGGATGCGCAGGTTGAACAGCGCCGCAATCACATACAACCCGATCATCATCGCGATGGCGGCTTCCACCGGCGTATCGATGCCGGTATCGACGAACGGGACGTCGATCTGCAGCAGCACGTGCGATATCGCGTGGCCCACCAACTGCCCACCCAGCAGCAGCCCGAGGATCACCGAGCCGATCGTCAGGCCCTCGATCCAGCCGTTCGCCTTGACCAGCTGCGACGGCGGCAGCAGCTCGGTGAGGATGCCGTACTTGGCCG
>CAMLIZ010000070.1 GCA_946480245.1 uncultured Pseudomonadota bacterium | reverse complement strand
CGCGCGCCAGGCGGTGAAACGAGCAGTGCCAATACCAGGATCAGACCCGGCAGAACGACGTTTCGACGTTGGCCTTGCAGCTCACTCACCCAGAACCCTCTGCCGCGTGCGGAACGCCGGCAGGCTATCGTCTCAGGGAGCTGCGCGCGCGCGTGTGCGGATCAACCCTGATGATCCGCGCGCGCTCGGAACCTGCCGATCAGCTGGATCATCTCGCCGGCCTGCGCCTTCAGGCTTTCCGAAGCGGCGGCCGTTTCCTCCACCAGTGCGGAATTCTGCTGCGTGGCCGAATCCATGGTCCTCAGGGCCTCGGACAGCTGCGCCACGCTTTGGCTCTGGCCGCTGTTGGCCACGCTGATCTCGCGCGTGATGGACGACACCTGCCCGATCGCCTCCAGCACCTCCTGCATCGTGGCCCCGGCCTGGTCCACCAGCGCGGCGCCCTGCTCCACGCTCGAGACGCTGGTGGCGATGAGATCCTTGATCTCGCGCGCCGCCTGTGCGCTGCGTTGCGCCAGCGTGCGCACTTCGGCGGCCACCACGGCGAACCCGCGGCCCTGCTCGCCGGCGCGAGCCGCCTCCACGGCCGCGTTGAGCGCCAGGATGTTGGTCTGGAACGCGATGCTGTCGATCACGCCATTGATGGCGGCAATGCGCTTGGAGCTGGCGTCGATCTCCTTCATCGTGCTGACCACCTGTGCCACCACCTCGCCACCGCGGGCGGCCACCTCGGTGGCGCCTTGTGCGAGGTCGCGCGCCCGGACCGCGTGCTGGGCGTTGTGCGCCACGTGCGTGTTGAGCTCCTGCACGGACGCCACCGTCTGCTCCAGCGCGGCGGCCTGCTCCTCGGTGCGAGCCGAGAGATGGCCGTTGCCCTGTGCAATCTGGGTGCTGGCACACGCCACCGTATCGGCGTTCTGCTGCACCTGGCCCACGAGTGCGCACAGGCTGTCCTGCATGTGGGACAGCGCGCAGATCAGGCTGCTGCTGTCGCCGGCCTTCACCGGCAGCGCGGTCGTCAGGTCGCCCTGCGCAATGGCATGTGCCGCCTGAGTGGCGTCCGCAGGTTCACCGCCCAGCAGGCGAACCACCGAGCGGCTCATCACCAGGCCGGCACCCAGGCCGCACACCGACACCACCGACATCAGCACGAGGCTGAGCACCGTGGCGCGGCGCCCGGCAGCCGCTGCGTCGGCGCTGACGCCAGCGGCGCGATCACCGATGAGCTTGGCCACGTTGTTGAGAAGCTCGGTGGGAGCCCGGTCCATGCCGGCGACCGCGGCGTCGCCGGCAGCGGCCTCGAATTTCGCGGCCTTGAAGGCGTCGAAGCCCGCCCGGTAGCGGCGCCCCATCTCCGCGTGGGCCGCCACGAAGTCCTGCAGGCCGCGCTTGGCCTTGTCATCGTCGGCCGACTGCTGAAGCGCGTCGGCCAGCTCCGCCACGCGCGCTTCCTTCGCCTGGAACGCGCGCCAGTACTTGTCCAGCTTGGCCGGATCCTTGCCGCGCAGCAGCGTGTCCTTCCATTCCTGCACCTGCCCCTTGAACAGCAGCGCGATCTCGAGCACCTGCCGTTCGCTGCGGGTTGCGCGAGCCACGTCGTTCTTGAACACCTCGACCGCGCGCTCGAGATGCCAGATGCCGATGAAGGCAGCGGCGGCCATCGCGAACAGCAGTGCCGCGATGGACAGCGGCAACTTCAGACTCAGCCTCATCGATTTACGCGCCATCTCGAAAGCCCTCCAAACGGTTGTTTCTCGCATCTACGCCGCCACCGGCAGCCAGACCCTGAACTCGCTGCCCACCCCCGGCTGTGACTCCACCTCCACCTCACCGCCCATTCGCTGCACCAGCTCGCGTGCAATCGCCAGCCCCATTCCCGTGCCTTCGATGTCTTCGCGCTCCGCGCCGAGCCGGTTGAACGGCTCGAACAGGCGTTGGATCTGCTGCGGCGTGAGGCCACGGCCGCTGTCGCGCACGACAAGCGCGCACTGCTCGCTGCCGTTGTGGGTGCGCCGGCGCGACTGCACCACCACCCAGCCACCCGGACGGTTGTACTTGACCGCATTGCTCACCAGGTTGGCCGCCACCTGCCGCAGCCTGCGCCCGTCGGCCAGCACGCTGCCCTCCAGCCCTTCGCCGCGCACGCACACGCCGTGTGTGCGGGCCACCGGCTCCACCCAGCTCATCGCCTCTTGGGCGCAATCCGCCAAGGCCACCGGCTCGGTCGCGAGCGGCTGCCGCGCGGCCTCGATGCTCGCCAGGTCGAGGGTCTGGTTGACCAGTGCGAGCAGGTGGCTGGCCGCACTGCGAATGTGCTCAAGGCGCGCGCGCTGGTGCGCGGTCGGCGGGTCGCTAGGGTCTTCGAGCAGCACCTGGACGAAGCCCAGCACGGCGTTCAACGGCGTGCGCAGCGCGTGGCTCATGCAGGGCACGAACTCGCTGCGGGCGCGGTTCTCCCGCTCGGCCCTGTGCAGCTCGGTGACGTCGAAGTCCACGCCGGCCATCGCTACCGCGCGGCCTTGGCTGTCGCGCACCAGCTGGCCGCGGCTGCTCAGCCAGCGCTCGGTGCCGTCCGGCCAGCGCACGCGGAAGTCATGCACGTAGGGCTCGCCGAACTCGACGTGCCGGCGCTGCAGGTGCTGGGCGGTCTGCAGGTCGGCAGGGTCGGTCACCAGCGCGGCCAGCTCGCGGGTGGGCCGCGGGTCTTGCGGGTCCAGGCCGCGCAGCCGGTACATGTGCTCGCTCCAGAAGTCTTCGCCATCGCCGACGCGGCGCTCCCACACCCCACCCCCCGCCGCATCGAGGGCCATCGCCGCGCGCTCGTGCTGGAGTTCGACTTCGAGGGCGTGCCGTTCCGCCGAATTCATCGATGTCATCACCGCACTCCTCTGATGTGGTTCGTCGACGTGGTCGGACAGGTCGCCTTTCATCAGCAGGGGGCCGGGCTCGCGCTCGGTTGCGAACAGCAAGGTGAACACAGGCAGCGCAAACGAGCGCCGTTGTTCGCCAAGCTCGATTCCGTCGAACGGAAACCATGCGCCGGTGGGCGCCAGGTTCAACGCGCAAGTGGTCATCGTTCGCTCCATGGAGGTAAGGCTGACCATGCAAGCGTAGGCGTGCGTCGGGGCCGGGACCACTGCGCTGAAGTACACGCAACCTATGCGCAGCGCCGCAAACGCTGGCGCAGCGGATCACCGCCTAAGACTTTGGTATAGGCCGGCCTGCGTGCTTGGCGAGTGCCTCGCCCACGCACTCGAGCAATTCGTCAGGGCTGAACGGCTTGCCGAGGTAGCCGCTGACGCCCGCCTTGCCGGCACGCACGCGCGCCGGCTCTTCGGGATGGGCCGTGATGATCACGACGGGAATCGACTCGCCGGATTTGACCAGCGCCGCGTGCAGCTCGAGGCCGGACATGCCGGGCATGCCCATGTCGGTAATGAGGCACGCAGCGCCAGCCCGCCCCGGCCACCCGAGGAAGCTTTCCGCGTCCTCGAATGCAACGGGGGTGAAGCCTGACGCCTTCAACAGATCGCTGGTCGCGTCGCGAATCGACTTGTCGTCGTCCACGATGGCGACGAGCGGCCTTTCGGCCATGTCGACTCCCGTGATTGAGAGGCCAGCGTAGCTTGCGTGGCCGCCTCGGCCCATTACACCCAAGCCTCGGGCTCCTACACCTTGGTATAGGCCGCCGGTACGGTCGGCTCAGCGATGGCCGGGAGCTTCGACATGGGACGCGCACAGCCGGTCGGCCATGCGCACCAGTTCGGGGACCGACTTGGCCAGCATCTTGCGCATGACCTGGCCGCGGTGGACCTTCACGGTGACGAGGCTGAGGCCGAGCTCGGCGGCGATCTGCTTGTTGACCCGCCCGGAGACCACGAGCTTCATGACTTCGCGCTCACGCTCGGTCAACCCGCGATACAGCGCCTCCAGCTCGGCAAGGCGGGTGGCCTCCGCGCGCCGGGCGCGGTCGCGCTCGATGGCCGCGTCCACCGCGTCGAGCAGGGCTTGTTCGTCGAACGGCTTGGTGAGGAAATCGGCAGCACCGGCCTTCATGGCGCGCGCGGTCATCGACACATCGCCGTGCCCGGTGATGAAGATGACCGGCACGGCGATCCCTGCCTTCGCCAGCTCCTGCTGGAAGCTCAGGCCGCTCATGCCGGGCAGGCGCACGTCGAGCAGCAGGCAGGCCGGGACGTCGGGCCGCGCCGCCTGCATGAACTCCTGGGCGGAGGCGTGCAGGTGCACGTCCAGGCCCACCGACCGGAGCAGGCTCTCCAGCGATCGGCGCATGGAAGGATCGTCGTCGACGACAAAAACGGCGGCCCGGTCCTCTCTCATCGGTTCCGCACCCGCTTGCTTTTCATGGTTTACCCGCAGCACATCGGCGAAGGGTACCGCCTCGCCAGGGTGGATTGTCGTGAGGTTTTGCACCTCGGTGGGGCGGTGCCCCTCCAGGAAATCCCGACTGGACACCCAGGCGTGGACTGGCGCCGTCGCCGGCTGCAACAATTCCACTACACTGGAATCATGGAAGAAAAAGACGTCGTGCGCTCGCTGGCCGCGCTCGCGCACACCCACCGGCTGCAGGTCTTCCGCGCGCTGGTGGTGGCGGGCGCGCGTGGCATGACCCCCGGCGTGATGGCCGAAGGATCGGGCATGCCGCCGGCCACGTTGTCCTTCCACCTCAAGGAACTGATGAACGCCGGCCTGGTGACCCAGGAGCGCCAGGGCCGCAACCTGGTGTACCGCGCTTCGTTCGACAACATCCACGCCCTGCTGGGCTATCTCACCGAGAACTGCTGCGAGGGCGATTCCTGCCTTCCGGCGAACGCCACATGACCGTCCACGTCCTCATCCTCTGCACGCACAACTCGGCGCGCAGCGTGCTTGCCGAAGGCATGCTCAACCACTGGGCCCGCTGCCTCGGCCAGAAGGTGCAGGCGCACAGCGCCGGCAGCGCGCCGAGCGGGCGCATCAACCCGTTCGCGCTCGAGGCGCTGGACGCGGCGGGCGTCAGCACTGCCGGCTACCGCAGCAAGAGCTGGGACGAGTTCAGTGCCGATGGCGCACCGCCGCTGTCGATCGTGATCACGGTGTGCGACAGCGCCGCGGCCGAGCAGTGCCCGGTGTTCTTCGGCGGCGCGGGCGAGCAGCCGGTGAAGGTGCACTGGGGCTATCCGGACCCCTCCAAGGCCGACGGCGGCGACGAGGGCAGGCGCCGCGCGTTCGAGCTCACGCGCCAGGCCATCGGCTATCGCATGCTGCAATTGCTGGCGCTGCCGCTGGACACGCTGGACCGCGCGGCGCTGCAGGCGGCACTGCTGGCCATCGGCCGCAGCTGAAGGACCGTGTCGATGAACACCGCCACCCTTCCCGCGCCCACGGCTGCGGCGCCGATGAGTGTCTTCGAGCGCTACCTCACCGTCTGGGTGTTCCTGTGCATCGTGGCCGGCGTCGCGCTGGGCCAGCTGCTGCCGGCTCCGGTGCACGCCATCGGCCGCATGGAGGTGGCGCAGGTCAACCTTCCGGTGGGCCTGCTGATCTGGGTGATGGTCATCCCGATGCTGCTGAAGGTGGACTTCGGCGCATTGCACCAGGTGCGCCAGCACTGGCGCGGCATCGGCGTCACGCTGTTCGTGAACTGGGCGGTCAAGCCGTTTTCGATGGCGCTGCTGGGCTGGCTGTTCGTGCGCCATGTGTTCGCGCCGTGGCTGCCGGCCGCGCAGCTGGACAGCTACATCGCCGGGCTGATCCTGCTGGCCGCCGCGCCCTGCACGGCCATGGTGTTCGTGTGGAGCCGGCTCACCAACGGGCACCCGCTGTTCACCTTGAGCCAGGTGGCGCTCAACGACACGATCATGGTGTTCGCCTTTGCGCCCATCGTCGCGCTGCTGCTGGGCTTGTCGTCGATCACGGTGCCGTGGGCCACGTTGCTGACCTCGGTGGTGCTCTACATCGTGATCCCCGTGATCATTGCGCAGGCGTGTCGCAAGGCGCTGCTCGCCAAGGGCCCGTCCGCGTTGGATGCGGTACTGGCCAGGATCGGGCCCTGGTCGATCACCGCGCTGCTGGCCACGCTGGTGCTGCTGTTCGCGTTCCAGGGCGAGGCCATCCTGAAGCAGCCGCAGGTGATCGCGATGCTGGCGGTGCCCATCCTGATCCAGGTGTTCTTCAACGCCGCACTGGCCTATGGGCTGAACCGGCGGCTGGGTGAGTCGCACAGCGTGGCCTGCCCGTCGGCGCTGATCGGCGCCAGCAACTTCTTCGAGCTGGCCGTGGCGGCCGCGATCAGCCTCTTCGGCTTCGACTCCGGCGCTGCGCTGGCCACGGTGGTCGGCGTGCTGATCGAGGTGCCCGTGATGCTGCTGGTGGTGCGTGTGGCGAACCGCAGCAAGGGCTGGTACGAGGCGGGCGCACGCAGCGCCGGCTGAACGTGCCATGCGGATCAGCGCACGCACACCGGTGGTCGCCGCGCTCGGCACGGCGCAGATGCTGGCCTGGGCGTCGTCGTACTACCTGCCGGCGATGCTGGCGGTGCCGATGGCGCGCGAGCTCGGCATCGCGCCAGCCACGGTGTTCGCTGCGTTCTCGCTTGCGATGGTGGTGTCGGCCTTCGTCGGCCCCGGCTCCGGGCGCGCGATCGACCATTGGGGTGGCCGCCCCGTGCTGATGGGCACCAGCCTGCTGTTCGCTGCCGGGCTCGCTGCGCTCGGCGCTACCAGCGGGCTGCGCGGCCTGTTCACGGCCTGGGCATTGCTTGGCGTGGCCATGGGCAGCGGGCTCTACGAAGCGGCGTTCGCGGCGCTGGTGCGGCTGTACCGGCATGAGGCGCGCACGCCGATCACCGGCATCACGCTGATCGCGGGCTTCGCCAGCACCGTGGGCTGGCCGCTGTCGGCCTGGCTGGAGACGCGATGGGGATGGCGCGGCGCATGCTTCGCGTGGGCGGGTTTGCACCTGCTGCTCGGGCTGCCGCTGAACGCGCTGCTGCCGGCGGCGCCCGCGGCAGCACCGGCGGCGGTCACCGCGGGCGATGGAGAGCCCGCCATCGCCGCGCAGCCCCCGCGACGGCGCGACGGCGCGCTGCTGGCCCTCGTGTTCGCCGCCACCTGGTTCATCAGCACCGCAATGGCCGCGCACCTGCCGCGCCTGCTGCAGGCGGCCGGCGCCACGCTGGCCGCCGCGGTGGCGGCCGGCACCTTGATCGGCCCTGCGCAAGTCGGCGCGCGCCTGATGGAATACGGCCTGCTGCGCCGCCTGCATCCGTTGCTGTCGGCCCGGCTGGCGGCGCTGATGCATCCGCTTGGTGCGCTGGCGCTGCTGGCCTTCGGCGCACCCGTGGCGGCGCTGTTCGCGGTGCTGCATGGCGCCGGCAACGGCATCCTCACCATCGCCAAGGGCACGCTGCCGCTCGCGCTGTTCGGCGCCGGCCGGTATGGCGCGCGCCAGGGCTGGTTGATGTTCCCGGCGCGCGTGGCGCAGGCGGCCGCGCCGTTCGCCTTCGGCCTGGCGATCGACCGCTGGGGCGCGGGCGCGCTGTGGCTGTCCGGTGGTGTGGGCGTTGCCGGTCTGCTGGCGCTGCTGGGGCTGCGCGAAGTCAAGCCCCCGCCGGCTGCGATCGACCAACCTCTACCTTCTGCCGTGGAGCGCTCGTGAACCTTCCCTTGCACCTGGCTGCCAGACCGGAGACCGACGTCGCAACCGCCGCGCTGAGCAGCGAGCGCCTGAACGCCGAATGCTTCTGCGTGGGCCTCGATGCTGTGGCGTTGAAGCAGGCGCTCGAGAGCGGCGCCGGGCCGCAGATCCATGCCTTGCTGCAGCAGCGCTGTCCGTATGTGTTTGCGGCGTTGCCGGTGTTCGTGTCGCCGGCCCAGCACGCCCGCATGGCGGCGCTGATCGCCGCCATCGAGTCGGTGGTGGCCCTGCCCGCCTACCGCGAGCAGGTGCTGGCACGGTCGCCGCTCATCGCTGGCCACGACCCCGGAGCGCACGGCGCCTTCTTCGGCTACGACTTCCACGCCACCGGGGCCGGCCTTGGCCTCATCGAGATCAACACCAACGCCGGCGGCGCGATGCTCAACGCATTGCTGGCACGCGCGCAGCGGGCCTGCTGCCCGCCGATCGAGCGCCTGCTGCCGCCGGCTGCGCTCGGCGAGGCCTTCGAGGCCCGCATCGTGGCGATGTTCCGGCGCGAATGGGCGGCCAGCGGCCGAACCGCGCCGCTGCGCAGCATCGCGATCGTCGACGAGCAGCCCGAGGCGCAGTACCTCTATGCCGAGTTCCTGATGTTCAAGCAGCTGTTCGAGGCGCACGGCCTGGTGGTGGTGATCGCCGATCCGTCGCAGCTCGAAATGCGCGAGGGCCGGCTGCACTGCGGCGAACAGCCGATCGACCTGGTCTACAACCGGCTCACCGACTTCTACTTCGAAGCCGCCGCGAACGCCGCCCTGCGCGACGCGTATCTGCAGCAGGCGGCGGTGGTCACGCCGCATCCGCGGGCCCATGCCCTGTACGCCGACAAGCGCAACCTCGCGTTGCTCACCGACGCCGTGCAACTGCAAGGCCTGGGCGTGCCGGCTGCCACGCAGGCGCTGCTGCTGCAAGGCATTCCGCGCACCGAGATCGTGGACCCGGGCAACGCCGAGCGTCTGTGGGCCGGGCGCAAGCGGCTGTTCTTCAAGCCCTTCGCCGGCTTCGGCAGCCGGGCTGCTTATCGCGGCGACAAGCTCACGCAACGCGTTTGGCAGGAGATCCTGGCCGGCGGCTACGTCGCGCAGGCGCTGGTGCCGCCCGGCGAGCGCGCGCTGTCCGACGGCAGCGCGCCGCAGGTGATGAAGTTCGACCTGCGGGAATACGTGTACGAAGGCCAGGTGCAGTGGAGCGCCGCCCGCCTCTACCAAGGCCAGACCACCAATTTCCGCACGCCGGGCGGCGGCTTCGCGCCGGTGTACGAGGCGCCCGATGCCTGCCTGGATGCATCGGGTCAACCGCTGCCGCAGTGCGGGAGCCCGGGCGGGCGCGGGTGCTCGGTGTGAAACCGGCACGCGGTTGAGCGCCGTCAACCGCGCCCGCCGCGGGCAGCGGTCTGATAGAGGGAGAGGGTGCAACACACCATGTCTGAACTCACACTGAATCGCGCGCGAGCGCTGCCCCACGCGCAACCGCGCACCTTCCTGTTGATCGCTGGCGCGGCGTGGCTGGCGCTGTACCTGTCGCTCGCGCCCGCGGCGGGTGCGCTGGTGCGCCTGCTGCCGGTCGATCCCGCAAGCCACCTCGGCTCGGCGCTCGAGTTCTTCCTGTACGACACGCCCAAGGTGTTGCTGCTGCTGACCGCCGTGGTGTTCGTGATGGGCATGGTGAACTCCTACTTCACGCCGGAGCGCACCCGCGCGCTGCTGGCCGGGCGTACCGAAGGGGTGGCCAACGTGATGGCCGCAGGGCTGGGCATCGTCACGCCCTTTTGCTCATGCTCGGCGGTGCCGCTGTTCATCGGCTTCGTGCAGGCCGGCGTGCCGCTGGGCGTGACCTTCTCGTTCCTGATCTCTGCACCGATGGTCAACGAGGTGGCGTTGACGCTGCTGTTCGGCCTCTTCGGCTGGCGCATCGCGCTGCTGTACATGGGGCTGGGCCTGGGCGTCGCCATCGCGGCCGGATGGGTCATCGGGCGGCTGCGCATGGAGCGCTTCCTGGAGGATTGGGTGCGTGACATGCCCAGGATGCAGGCGCCGCAAGCCGCGGGCGGCCTGACGCTGGCCGACCGCGTGGGCGCAGGCCTGGCGAGCGTGCAGCAGATCGTCGGCAAGGTGTGGCCCTACATCCTCGCCGGCATCGCGATCGGCGCGGGCATCCACGGCTGGGTGCCGCAGGACTTCATGGCATCGATCATGGGCAGGCAGGCGTGGTGGTCGGTACCGCTGGCGGTGCTGATCGGCGTGCCCATGTACAGCAATGCCGCCGGCGTGATACCGATCGTGCAGGCACTGCTGGCCAAGGGCGCCGCGCTCGGGACCGTGCTCGCTTTCATGATGAGCGTGATCGCGCTGTCGCTGCCGGAGATGGTGATCCTGCGCAAGGTGCTCAAGCTGCCGTTGATCGTCACCTTCGCCAGCATCGTTGCCGCGGGCATCCTGCTGGTTGGCTTCGTCTTCAACGCGGTGCTGTAGGCACCTCACCCAACGGAGGACTCCATGGACATCAAGGTGCTGGGCACAGGTTGTGCCAAATGCAGGACGACGGTCAAGCTGATCGAGGAGGCCGCCAAGGCACGTGGGGTGCCCGTCACGCTGCAGAAGGTCGAGGATGTGCGAGAGATCATGACCTACGGCGTGATGAGCACCCCCGGCGTCGTCGTCGATGGCAAGGTCGTCCACGCGGGCGGCATCCCCAGCGGCGACAAGATCGACCAGTGGCTGGCGGCTGCAAGCTGACGCAGGCCTGTGCAGGGCAGCCTAATGACGGACACACACACGCCCACGCTGCTGCACGTCAACGTGAAGAAGTGCGGCACGGTGTTCAACCCGGTGGCACAGGAAGCGGCCGGTCTCATGAGAAGCGTCGCTCCTTGAACAAGGCCATCGGCCCCTAGCCTGCCGGCTCCAGGCTGGCGAGAAGCGCAGCGCTCGCCAGCACGGCGCACAGCACGATGGCCTCGGCCCGAAGGATCCCCAGCAGGCGCTGCCGCAGCGCTGGACCGCAGCCCATCGCGGCGGCCTCATGCAGCTCGGCCAGCAAGCCGGGCAACACCCGGAAACGGTTGAAGCCGCCCAAGGCAACGGCTGCCGCCACCAGCGCCAGCTTGATCCACAGCGTGCTGCCATAGGCCGACCCGAGCAATGGCGCGCCGCTCGCGGCCACACGCCAGACCTTGAACGCGCCGGTCGCCAACACCACGGCCAGCGCAGCCGTGGCGGTGACGCTGAGCGACGCCAGCCACCCTGAAGCACCGGCCCGATCCTGCATGGAGGCCTGAATGGAAGGCAGCGCAAGGCGCGCCCCGATCCACACCACGCCCACCCACAGGGCGGTGGCAAGCACGTGGAGCATGTCGACGGCCACCTCGAGCGAGTCATCCCCCTCGGCGGCGGCGTGCGACACCGCGCTGCGGCTCCATGCGAATACCAACAGGCCGGCCACGACGAGCACGCGTGGCGCACCGTCGACGCCCGCTTTGCGCCCGCCGGCAAGGCCGACGACGCACCAGGCAGCGAGGCCGGCCAGCCCCACGTGCCCGAAATGCGTGTCGCGCAGCAGCACCGCGAGCGTGGGCATGGCTTGCAGCAGCGGCACCTCGCCCATCGCGGCGGCCTGCAGCCACGGGCCCACACAAAGCGCCGCCGCACCGAGCGCCAGCCCCCAACGTCGGGTGCTCAGCGCGCGCCTGCGCGTGCGCGTGCCCCAGCCCGAGCCGTCGGCGGCGAGCCAATGCGCCGCGGCCAGGCTGCCGAGCACCAGCGCCAGGGCGGCGTAGACGAGCACCAGGTCGGCCAGTTGCAGCACGCTGAGCGCGCCCTGCGGCATCACTTCACCGTGAAGCGCAGTTCACCTTGCGTGTGGTGCCCGTCATGGCCCATGGTGGACCACTGCAGCCGGTACGGCCCGGCCGGCAGCGTGGGCAGCGTGCAGACCAGCGTCTTCGGGTCGCCTTCGGGCACGCTGGGCTTGCCCAGCTCCACCGTTGCGCCGCCGGGGCCCGTGAGCCGCAGCTTGCTCATCGCGGCTTCCACCGCCTCGTTGTAGTGCAGCTTCAGGGCCGCGGGCGCGGGCACCGCCGACGAGGCCGCCGGTTCGGACGTGAGCAGCCGGGCGTGCGCCATGGCGGTACCGGCCAGGCCGAGGAGGCATGCGCAGGCGATGGCCTGGGTAAATGGTTTCATGGTCAAGGGTCGGGAGCGCGGAGGAAGCACGCACGATAAACCTTTCCCCGGTGACAAGGTCAAGCGCGCCTGGCGTCGCCGGTCGCGCGAGGCACGGCCTTTGCCGCAGGCGACGATGCTGACGCCAACTCGCCGCCGTGCCATTGCCCCGCCCCGCCTGCCGCTCGCTACGCTTTGGTTTCCTCGCCACGCTGATCGCCTGCGCGCCGCCGCTATGCGCAGCGCAGGGCGACGCCGTGCCCGCGTTCAAGCGGCTCGACTCGATGGAGGCCCGCACGCAGGGCTGCGTCACCTGCCATGGGCAGAGCGGCCAGGGCACCAACAACGGCTACTACCCGCGCATCGCCGGTAAGCCGGTCGGTTATCTGTACAACCAGCTCGTGGCGTTTCGCGACGGCACGCGCAGGTACCCGCCGATGAACTACCTGGTGGCCTACCTGCCCGATGCCTACCTGCACGAGATGGCGCAATACTTCTCGGCGCAGCGACCCGCGTTTACTGCGCATGAGCTGGCGCCGGCCGACGCTGCCACGCTGGCGCGCGGCCAGGCCATCGTGACGCACGGTGACATGCAGCACGGCGTGCCAGCCTGCGTGGCCTGCCATGGCGTGGGCCTGACCGGCATGAACCCGGGCATTCCCGGACTCGTGGGCCTGCGCCCCACCTACATCGCGGCGCAGCTCACCCGCTGGCGCGTGGGCGACCGCCACGCCGCCGAGCCGGACTGCATGCGGCGCGTGGCCTCGCGCCTGTCCGACACCGACATCACGGCCGTGGCGGCATGGCTGGCGCGGCAAGCGCCGCCGGCCGATCCCTCGCCCGAGTCGCCCAACTACGTGCGCATGCCGCTGGCCTGCGGCAGCCAGCGCCCCGCTCCATGACACGCCCGCTGCGCCTGGCCCTCGTCGTGCTGCTGGCCTTGCTGCTGGTCGCGGTGGCCGTGGTGGCGTATCAACTGCGGCCGCGCGAGCTGGCGCCGGGTCAGCCGCATGCGGCCAATGCCACCACGAAGCTGATCGAGCGCGGCGAATACCTCGCACGCGCCGGCGACTGCGTGGCCTGCCACACGCGGCCCGGCGACACGCAGTTTGCGGGCGGCCGCGCGATGCCCACGCCGTTCGGCAACCTCTTCGTTCCCAACATCACGCCCGACGACGAGACCGGCATCGGCCAGTGGAGTGCCGACGACTTCTACCGGATGATGCACACCGGCGTGTCACGCGACGGGGCGCTGCTCTACCCGGCGATGCCGTTCGCCTCCTACACGCGGGTGACACGCGCCGACTCGGATGCCATCTACGCCTACCTGATGTCGGTGCCGCCCGTGCATCGCAAGAACCGGCCGCACGAGCTGCGCTTTCCGTTCAACAACCGCGACCTGCTGCTGGGCTGGCGCACCCTGTACTTCAAGGAAGGCGAGTACGTGCGCGACCCTGCGCAATCGGACGAGTGGAACCGTGGTGCCTACCTGGTGCAGGGCCTGGGCCACTGCGCGATGTGCCACACCGCGATCAACGCGCTCGGCGGCTCCAGCGAATCCAGGGCCTTCGAGGGCGGCATGATCCCCAACCAGAACTGGTACGCGCCCTCGCTCACCTCCAACCGGGAGGCGGGCCTGGGCAACTGGGAGATCAAGGACATCGCCGACCTGCTGCAGGTGGGCGTGTCGCACCGCGCCACCGTGTACGGCCCGATGGCCGAGGTGGTCTACAACAGCCTGCAGTACCTGAGCGACGAGGACGCGCGCGCGATGGCGGTGTACCTGCGCGCGCTGCCGCAGCGCGGCGCGGAGCCGCCGCCCACCAGCCAGGCGCGGCTGGTGGACCCGGCGGTGATGGAGCTCGGGCGCAAGGTGTACGAAGGCCAGTGCGCGGTGTGCCACGGCGACGAAGGCAAGGGCCAGCCGCCGGCCTTTCCACCGCTGGCCGGCAACCAGTCGATCACGATGGCCTCGCCGGTCAACTCGATCCGCATGGTGCTCAACGGCGGCTATGCGCCGGGCACGAGCAAGAACCCGCGGCCCTATGGAATGCCACCGTTCTCGCACGTGCTCGACGACGCTCAGGTGGCGGCCGTGGTCACCTACATCCGCGTGGCCTGGAGCAACAGCGGCACGCCCGTGACGCCCGCGCAGGCCAACGACCTGCGCCGCCTGTTGCCCGAATGAGGAGACGCGATGGCACCCGCCCCAGAGGACGCCCGCCTTGAGCACACCGACACCGAGGACGACGCGGTGCATGAGATCGTGCGCCGCGGCCCGTCGGGCGCCTTCGCGGTGGCCGGCGTCGCCACCGTGATCGTGGTGGCGATCTACATCGCGTTCTATGTGTTCGCCTACCTTCCGCGCGGAGCGGTGCAGTGAGTGCCGAGGCTGCGCACGCATCTCATGCGGTGGCCGACGCCGCCGAGCGACGCTGGGCCTGGATCGTGGCGGCCATCATCGCCGTGCTGGTGCTGATGATGGTGATCACCGGCCTGCACTGGGCCGCCATGCCGCCGTCGCGCGTGGAGACGGTGGATGTGAAGACACTGCACCTGAAGGGCGAGTTCGTTGAAAGCAATCTCGGCACCGCGCTCGAGCCCGACGGCCACGTGACGGTGCGGCTGCTGGCGCAGCAGTACTCGTTCGTGCCGCAATGCATCGTGGTGCCGGCCGACATGCCGGTCACGTTCCGCGGCACCAGCGCCGATGCGATCCACGGCTTCGTGGTGGGCACCACCAACGCCAACACGATGCTGGTGCCCGGCTTCGTGGCCACCTTCACCACCACCTTCCACACCACCGGCGAGCAGTTGATGCCCTGTCACGAGTATTGCGGCGTCGGCCACGAGGCGATGTGGGCGCGCGTGCAGGTGCTGCCGCCGCAGGAGTTCCTGGCGCGCGCCCGCGGCGCGGAAAGGCTGAGCTGTGTTCCGCGCTAAAGGTCTGGTGCTGGCCCACTTCTGGGTCGCGTTCGTCGCGTTCCTCGGCGCCATCGTGCTCGGCGAGTGGCAGATGTACCTGCGCAGCCCGCTGCACGCATGGGTGAACAACCCCGAGCACTACTACCGCTCGGTCACCGCGCACGGCACCGTGATGGCCTACGTGATGCCCACGCTGGTGGCCATGGGCTTCGGCTACGCGATCTGCGAGCTGGCATTGAAGCGGCCGCTGATCGGCCTGCGCTGGGCCTGGGCCGGCTTCTGGCTGGTGGTGGCCGGCACGCTGCTGGCGGCGGGCACCATCGCCGCCGGCAAGGCCTCGGTGCTCTACACCTTCTACCCGCCGATGGTCGGCAGCCCGTTCTACTACGTCGGCGTGGTGCTGGTGGTGGTGGGCTCGTGGGTCTGGGTGGCGCTGATGTCGATCAACCTGCGCGCCTGGCGCAAGCGGAACCCCGGCGCCACGGTGCCACTGGCGATGTTCGGCAACGTGGCAGGCGCCTATCTCTGGGCCTGGACCTCGGTGGGTGCGGCCGTCGAGGTGCTGGTGCTGGTGCTGCCGGCCTCGCTGGGGCTCACCGACACCATCAACGCCGGCCTGGCGCGCGTGTTCTTCTCGTGGACGCTGCACGCGATCGTGTACTTCTGGCTGATCCCCGCCTACATCGCGTTCTACACGCTGGTGCCACGTGCGATCGGCGGGCGCCTGTACAGCGACACCATGGGCCGCGTGGCCTTCGTGCTGTTCCTGGTGTTCTCGATGCCGATCGGCATCCACCACCTGTTTGCCGACCCCGAGGTGGGCTCCGGGTTCAAGTTCGTGCACGCGGCGATGACGGCGATGGTGTCGGTGCCCACGCTGCTCACGGTGTTCACGATCGTGGCGTCGGTGGAGATCGCGGGCCGGCTGCGCGGCGGGCGTGGTGCCTTCGGCTGGGTGAAGGCCCTGCCCTGGGACCGGCCGATGATGCTGGCGGTGGCCTTCGCGTTCGTGATGCTGGGCTTCGGCGGCGCCGGCGGGCTGATCAACATGAGCTACCAGCTCAACGAGACGGTGCACAACACGCAGTGGGTGACGGGGCACTTCCACCTCATCTTCGCCGGCGCCATCGTGATCATGTACTTCATGGTGGCTTACGAGCTGTGGCCGCAGCTCACCGGGTGCGCGCCGCTGCCGGCGGGGCCGCTGAAGATCCAGCTGTGGCTGTGGTTCGTCGGCATGATGGTGCTGACCCTGCCGTGGCACTGGGTGGGCCTGCTGGGCATGCCGCGCCGCATGGCGTACTACGACTACTCGAACGCGGCCATCCACCCGCAGGGCTGGGCAGTGGCGGTGTCCACGCTGGGCGGCTTGCTGCTGGTGATCTCGGCGCTGCTGTTCGTGGTGGTGCTGGCCACCGCCACGCGGCGCAAGGCCGCGCCCGCCGAGTTCACGTTCAGCCGCACCGCGCACGCAGCCAGTCACCCGCCGGCCGCGCTGAACGGCTTTGCGCTGTGGGTGGGGATGATGATTGCGCTCACGGTGGTGAACTACGGCTTCCCGATCGTGCAGCTGGCCTCGCTGCCCGAGGCCTACGTGCCGGTGGTTCCCATCGGAGGCCGCTAGGAGCCGCGATGCGCAACCGCCTCTTCTCGTGGAGCGACCGCTGGGTGCGCTGGAGCGTGCTGGCGCTGGCGGCGCTCACCGTGCTGTCGGTGCTGGTCGGCTTCGTGTGGCTGCCATCGGTGCAGGCCGATTACGCGGCGCCCGGCTGGTGGGCCAGCATCTGCCGCGCCGCTGGCGTGCCGGCGCGCTGGGGCAATGCAGATGCAGCGCGCCAGGCACCCACCGCCACCGACGTGGTACTGAAGCGCTCGATGGCACGCCCCGGCGCAGCCGCTGCCGTGGGCCGCGGTGCCACCTTGGCGCTCAACTGCACCATGTGCCACGGCGCGCAGGGCATGAGCGTGTCCAACGCGCCGAACCTCGCGGGGCAATACCCGGAGGTGGTGATCAAGCAGCTGCGCGACTATCGCGCCGGCAAGCGCAGCAGCTCGATCATGCAGGCGCTGGCAGCGAGCCTGAGCGACCGCGACATCGACGACCTCGCCGCCTACTACGCCTACCTGCCGAAGGCACGCACCGCGCCCACCACGTATGACGAATCGCTGCCGGCACTGGTGCGCGTGGGCGATCCGCTGCGCAACATCGCGCCGTGCATCGCCTGCCATGGCGGCGTGGATCAGAAGTTCGGTGCACCCTGGCTGGAAGGCATGCCGGCCGACTACCTGGCCGCGCAGCTCACGGCGTTCATGTCAGGGTTGCGGCACAACGACGCCGAGTCGCAGATGCGCAACATGGCGCGCACGATGACGGCACAGGAGATTGCGCAGGTCACCGCGTTCTATGCGCGCAAGGCCCGCGCACCTTGAGGCCATGCAGCAATGTGAGTCAATTTGATGTCAGCGTCGGCCTCGTTTCGCTGTGGTTTTCACGAATGTGGACCTGGCGACGTGGCCCTCGATGCTTGCGGCGCTTTCGATACGCAAGCCGATCCGCGCAAGGTTTCTCGAACGCGAATCGAACACTCAAACGCTCACACGAAGGGATCTCGCCATGGCTGTCTCCTCTGTCAAGAGGCCACCCCCGCCGCCACCGCCGTCGAAGGCGCCTACCGCGTCCGCCCCGACTGCTGCGCCCCCGCCCCCACCTCCCCCGCCTCCCCCGCCTCCCCCGCCGCCTCCTGCGACCACAAAGGGAGGGTCGAAGCTCGCAGTCACGCCTACGCCTACGCCTACGCCTACGCCTACGCCTACGCCTACGTCCACCCAGTTCTCCACCGTGAAGTTGATGACGGCGACCGACGTGGTCCCGCAAGGCGCGACCAACTTTGTGTCCGTGGTGCAGCCGAAGACGGTCAGTGACGCCGACAAGGCGACGATCAACAACCTCTATGGTCAGCTGATCGGCGACATGAACAACCTGTCGTCGGTGAACCGGTCACAAGCGGCGGCCATCACCGGCAAGGACTTCAGCAACATCACGGCGGCGCCAACGGAGGGAGCCTTCGTGCCGCAGGTGCATGACTTCCTGCAAAACATCATCGACGACCACACGCGGATCCAAGCACTGGGCAAGGACGGCGCTACCTACGTTCAGGAGATCAAGGACACCAACACAGCGCTGAACGCGCTGCGCGACCAGGGCGGGTACACCGACGACCAGATCATCGGCGCGATGGAGCCGGTCACCTCGGGTCTGTTCAAGTCCGCCACAGAGGAACTGGCCAACAGCACCGCCACCCTGGCCGACACCTCCAAGACCTACGGCCAAAGGCTGGACGGCAAGGCCCAGGAACTGCTGACCGCCTGGGACCAGTCCAAGCACAACGAGCATCTGCAGGAAGTCGCCGATGCGATCAACACCGTCTTCAGCCTGTTTTCCACGGTCGGTGTCGGCGGCAACGCGATCATGCAGCTGGCGATGAAAGATGCGGCGGTCGCTCTGCAAGGGCCGGCCGAGGCATGGGCGGCGTTCGGGCAGCGCAGCGGGCAAATTTCCAACCTCTTCTGGGCCGTCACTGCCACCGACATGAGGGCCTACAGTCACTCGTCACCCAACGAGGAGGCAGTACAGCTGGACCAGCAGTCCACGTCCAGTCTGCAGCACCTGACGGCTCTGCACGACCGCTTCCAGAAGTACGTGGACGACTACAACAACCAGGAGCCGAGCGACGACGGCGGCTGGTACATCCCCAGCGTCTGATCGAGAGCAACGCCCTGCCGTAGCGGCGCCTGCAAGCACGGTCTTGCAGGCGCCGCTATGCTTGGCCGCCATGCAAGACATCCTCAGCGTGCAAGGCGTCTCCAAGGACTACGCCAACGGCTTCCAGGCGCTCAAGCACATCGACCTCGGCATCCGGCGCGGCGAGATCTTCGCGCTGCTGGGCCCCAACGGCGCAGGCAAGACCACGCTGATCAGCATCATCTGCGGCATCGTCAATGCCAGCACCGGCCGCGTCTCGGTGGGCGGCCACGACATCGCGCGCGACTACCGCGCCGCGCGCTCGCTGATCGGCCTGGTGCCGCAGGAGCTGACCACCGACGCCTTCGAGACCGTGTGGAACACCGTGAGCTTCAGTCGCGGCTTGTTCGGCAAGCCTGCCAACCCCGCGCACATCGAGAAGGTGTTGCGCTCGCTGTCGCTCTGGGACAAGCGCAACAACAAGATCATCACGCTGTCGGGCGGCATGAAGCGCCGGCTGATGATCGCCAAGGCGCTGTCGCACGAGCCGCAAGTGCTGTTCCTCGACGAGCCCACCGCCGGCGTGGACGTGGAGCTGCGGCGCGACATGTGGCAGCTGGTGCGCGAGCTGCGCGCCACCGGCGTGACCATCATCCTCACCACGCACTACATCGAGGAGGCCGAGGAGATGGCCGACCGCGTGGGCGTGATGCGCCGGGGCGAGCTGATCCTGGTGCAGGACAAGCAGGAGCTGATGCAAAAGCTGGGCGGCAAGGAGCTCACCTTGCAGCTGCAGCAGCCCCTGCAGCAGGTGCCCGAGGCGCTGGCGCCGTACAAGCTGGAGCTGGCCGACGGCGGCCACGCGCTCACCTACCGCTACGACTCGCACGACGACCAGGCCGGCATCGCGATGCTGCTGCGCCAGCTGGAGGCCGCAGGGGTGCCGTTCAAGGACCTGCAGACGCGCCAGCGCTCGCTGGAGGACATCTTCGTGAGCCTGGTGGAGGAGCGGCAATGAACATCCACGCGATCCGCGCGATCTATCGCTTCGAGATGGCGCGCACCTGGCGCACGCTCACCCAGAGCATCGTGTCGCCGGTGATCAGCACCTCGCTGTACTTCGTGGTGTTCGGCGCCGCCATCGGCTCGCGCATCCAGCAGGTTGACGGCATCGGCTACGGCTCGTTCATCGTGCCCGGGCTGATCATGCTGTCGCTGCTCACGCAGAGCATCTCCAACGCGTCGTTCGGCATCTACTTTCCCAAGTTCACCGGCACCATCTACGAGCTGCTGTCGGCGCCGGTGTCCACGCTGGAGATCGTGGTGAGCTACGTGGGTGCGGCGGCCACCAAGTCGGTGATCCTGGGCGTGATCATCCTGATCACGGCCGGGTTCTTCGTGCCGCTGCGCGTGGAGCACCCGGTGTGGATGGTGCTGTTCCTGCTGCTGACGGCGATCACGTTCAGCCTCGTGGGCTTCATCATCGGCATCTGGGCCGACGGCTTCGAGAAGCTGCAGGTGGTGCCGCTGCTGATCGTCACGCCGCTCACGTTTCTCGGTGGCAGCTTCTACTCGATCAACATGCTGCCGCCGTTCTGGCACACGGTGGCCCTGTTCAACCCGGTGGTCTATTTGATCAGCGGCTTCCGCTGGAGCTTCTATGGGCAGGCCGACGTGAGCCTGGCGCTCAGCATCGGCATGACCTTGGCGTTCCTTGCCGTGTCCACCGCGATCGTCGCGTGGATCTTTCGCACCGGATATCGGTTGAAGGCATAGCCTTCCGCGGTACTGGACTATCGATAGGCCGGCACGAGTACGCGCTTGTACTCGGCCGTGATGCCGTCCAGCGCCTTGCGCAAGGCTGCGGACGAATACCAGCGGCCGGCGGCCATCACCCCGACGGGCTTGCGCAAGGTGGCAAGGTTTTCGAGCGGGTTGCCGACAGTCAAGACCAGGTCGGCCCGAGCGCCGACCGTGACGGTGCCGAAAGGCTGTGCGCCGGGAATGAAGCGGCGAGTGAATTCGCCGGGCGTGCGCGTCGCCGTAGCCAGCGCCTGGTACGGTGAAAGGCCGGCTTCAACGAGCGCTCGCAGGTCGTCGTGCAACGAGAAGCCGGGAACGAGCCCGGGAATGGAGGGGGCGTCCGTGCCCGCCATCAAGGGCACGCCCGCGTCGCTCATCGCCTTGATGAAGTGCTTGAGGAACTGCAGCCGAACACTGAGCGAGCCTTGTCGCGCGGTGTAGCCGGCACGCGTCCACAGCAACCGGTCTTCGGGGCGAAGGTAACGAGCTTCCGGCATGCGGAGCAGTTCGTCGTCTGCCCCGCGCCGTCCCCACTGGCGTGCGATCGTGGCGTAGGTATTGAGATCAGCCGTCACGAACGCCTTGTCGCGCAAGACGAAATCGATCACGCCGGGAATCTTTGCCGGATCGGGAGCCGCACCGTCCGGATCACCCGGCTTGAAGAAGACCGTGTACAGAAACTCTTCGGCGTGCGCGACCATCGCCTGGCCCGCCCGCAACTGCTGCTCCAGGCCGACCGACGTCACGCCGTGCCCTACGACAGCCATCTTCTGGAGCTTGGCCTCATCGAGGATGGCCTGAAAGCACTGCGGCGACAGGTTGTTGTAGACCTTGATGAAGTCGTAGCCGTTGGTCTTGGCCAGGCGAACGACGGCTCGCGCCTCGTCCGCGGTGGTGACGAAGAGCTCGTTGTATTCCGGCGAGCCGTCGATCTTGAACGCCGCATAAACGTGGGGCCCGGGAATCTGGCCGCTGTTTGCCGCCGGTCTCGTCGAGTCAATGAAGCCCGCGCTCGCATCGCCCATGTTGAGCACACTGGTGACGCCATTGGCGAGATAGACCTTCAAGTCCTGGCTCGTCTGCGAGTGCGTGTGCATGTCGGCCAGACCTGGCGAGAGGAACTGGCCATGGCCCTGCACGACTCGTGCGCCGCTGGGGATCGGAAGGTGATGGCCAATGGCGGCAATCTTTCCGTCCGACACCAGGACAGTCTCGTCGGAGAGCAGGCGCTCGGAGTCCATCGGGATCACGTTCACCCCGACGAACGCGGTCACGCCGGGCACAGCAGGCTGCTCGGCCAGTGCCGGCCCTGCTGGGAGGAGGATGCACGCCAGGGATGCGAGGGCGGCGCGGAAGATCCAGGTGACGGCTCGCTTGGGAATGTGGTGCATCGTTGAACGGGGTTGGGGCGATTGTGCGGCCCGGACGATCAGATCGCCACGGTGAAGCTGATCCGCGCAAAGCCCCGAGCGCGACGCACAGGCCACCCAGCAGGGCGGAAAAGGCAATGCGGGCAAGACTCATCGTGATTTCCTTGACTGCCGTCGGCGCGGCGACCGCACCTGGCTCCTTGGCAAAAACAGTCTGGTAAC
>CAMLIZ010000069.1 GCA_946480245.1 uncultured Pseudomonadota bacterium | reverse complement strand
TGCGCTGGGCCTTGGTGGTGGCCACCTTGACCATGCGCCAGTTCTTCAGGATGTATTCGTGGATCTCGGCGCGGATCCAGTGCAGCGCGTAGCTCACGAGGCGCACGCCCTGGTCGGGGTCGAAGCGCTTCACGGCCTTCATCAGGCCGACGTTGCCTTCCTGGATCAGGTCGCCTTGCGGCAGGCCGTAGCCCATGTACTGGCGGGACACGGAGACCACCAGGCGCAGGTGCGACAGCACCAGCCGGCCGGCCGCCTCGATGTCGCCCTTGGCACGCCAGCGGCTGGCCAGTTCGACCTCTTCATCGTGAGTGATCAGGGGGATGCGGTTGACCGCGGAGATGTACGCATCCAGGTTGCCGAGGGACGGCACCAGCGACCAGGGGTCGCGTACGGCGACGGCGGTGGAGGTGGGGGTTGCGTTCATGGGCGGTAAGACCTTCATTGGCCGCAAGGGTTCCGTGATATTAGCACTCGGCCCATTCGAGTGCTGATGCGGCTTTGAGCCGCATCAAACGACGCTCGTCCAGTGAGGAATCGCTAACTCCAAAGCGAACGGGGCGACCTGAGCCGCCCCGCGATCGAGTGCCTGGCGGCTAGAAGGTTTCCCAGTCGCCGTCGTTGCTGTCGCTCTTGGCCGGCGCCGCGGCCGCCACCATCGGGGTGGCGGGTGCCGCGGGGCGCGACTCTTCCTTGGCCCGCTCGATCACCTCGCGCGCGGCCACATGGTGCGCCGCGGGCTGCGGGGCGCGCGCTGCAGCCGGTGCAGCCGGTGCGGCCGGTGCGGCCGGTGCGACCGGTGCGACCGGTGCGGCCGGTGCGACCGGGGGTTTGACGGCCATGGGCTTGGCGGCGGCCGCCTTGACGGCGACGGGCAGGGCGGGCGCGGCGCGGACCGGGGCTTCGTTGCCGATCCCCAGTCGGAAGGTGGCCACGATGCCGGCCAGCCGGTGTGCCTGGTCCTTCAGGCTCTCGGCGGCGGCCGCGCTTTCTTCCACCAGCGCGGCGTTCTGTTGCGTCATCTGGTCGAGTTGGCCCACCGACTGGTTCACCTGCCCGATGCCGCCACTCTGCTCCGACGCAGCCGCCGTGATCTCGCCGATGATGTCGGTCACCCGCTGCACGCTGGCCACGATCTCGTTCATCGTGCTGCCGGCTTCCTGCACCAGGCGAGAGCCGGTCTCCACCTTGTCCACGCTGGTGCCGATCAGCGCCTCGATCTCCTTGGCCGCTTCGGCAGAGCGCTGGGCCAGCGAGCGCACCTCGCCGGCCACCACCGCAAAGCCACGGCCCTGCTCGCCGGCGCGGGCGGCCTCCACCGCCGCGTTCAGCGCCAGGATGTTGGTTTGGAACGCGATGCCGTCGATGACGCCGATGATGTCGGCGATCTTCTTCGAGCTGGCGTTGATCTGGTCCATCGTCGACACCACCTGCGCCACCACCTGGCCGCCGCGCGAGGCCACCGACGACGCCGACGAGGCCAGCTGGTTGGCTTGCGCCGCCGCCTCGGCGCTTTGCCGCACCGTGCCGGTCAGCTGCGCCATCGCGCTGGCGGTTTCCTGCAGGTTGGACGCGGTCTGCTCGGTGCGTTGCGACAGGTCCTGATTGCCGGTGGCCACCTCGGCGCTGGCGTGCTGGATGCTCTCCGACGATTCGCGCACCTGGCCCACCAGTGCCCGCAAGGCGCCCTGCATGGCCTGCAGCGCGTTCATCAGCTTGGCGGGTTCGTCCTTGCCGTGCACCACCCAGTCCACGCTCAGGTCACCCTTGGCGATGCGGCTGGCCACTTCGATCGCATGGTCGAGCGGCTTGCACACCGAGCGCAGGGTCAGCCACATCAGCGGCACGAACAGGCCCAGCGTGGCCGCAACCACGAGCAGGCGCAGCGTGGAGGTCAGGGTGGTGTCGTCGGTCAGCTGGGTGCGCAGCGCAGCGAGGTGAGCCTGCTGCGCCTTCAGCAGCGCATCGGTATTGGCATGCAACTCCTTCACGGTGGGGTCCGCCTTGGCCGCGTAGGCCAGTGCGCCGGAGCTGTCCAGCGTGGCGCCCTGCAGGTGCTCGGCGATCGGCGCGATGACCGCGGCGTAGGCGGTGAGCAGCTTGTCCTGGTTGGCCACCAGCTTGGCGATCTCTTCGTTGCCCTCGTTGGCCTTGACGATGTGGTCGCCCGCGGTACGGGCCGCAGCCAGATCCTGCTTCCAGGCCTTGTTGTATTCCTCGACGCCGGTCGGGTTGCTGGCGGCCACCGCCATCATGGCGGACTCGTTGCGCCGCAGGTCGGACAGTGCCTCGCGCAAATTGCCGACTTCGCTGTTGGCGGCGTTGGCCTGCTCGAACAGGCGCACGATCGTGTCGTTGCTGGTCTTGCTCGACAGCAGCCCCCACCCGCCCAGTGCGAGCAGCGATGCCGTCACGACGGCCATCACCAGGTGGAAGCGAGAGCGAACCGAGATATTGCGTAGCGAGAACATGAGGTATCTCTCCAGCGAGTCAGGAGCACGGCGGCCGGCCCCGCGGGCCAACTGCGTCTGTCAGGCAGGTATCGGCAGCGCAGCGCGGGACTGAAGGCCGACGCTCCGATTGTTCGGTGCTGCATCGCAGCACTCGCGTGCAAAAAAGCCGCGAAAGACGCGGCTGTTTGCTGGGCTCAGACGTTGAACAGGAAGTTCATCACGTCGCCGTCCTTGACGACGTAGTCCTTGCCTTCGCTGCGCATCTTGCCGGCGTCCTTGGCCCCTTGCTCACCTCGGTACTGCACGAAGTCGTCGTAGGCGATGGTCTGGGCACGGATGAAGCCGCGCTCGAAGTCGGTGTGGATCACGCCGGCCGCCTGTGGCGCGGTGTCGCCCACGTGGATCGTCCAGGCGCGCACTTCCTTCACCCCGGCGGTGAAGTAGGTCTGCAGGCCCAGCAGCGAGAAGGCGGCGCGGATCAGCCGGTTCAGGCCCGGCTCGTCCTGCCCCATCTCCTGCAGGAACATCAGCTTGTCGTCCTCCGGCATGTCGGCCAGCTCGCTCTCGGTCTTGGCGCAGATGGCCACCACCGGTGCGCTCTGCCGGGCGGCGTAGTCGCGCAACTGGTCGAGCAGCGGGTTGTTCTCGAAGCCGCCTTCGTCCACGTTGCCGACGAACATCGCCGGCTTGGCGGTGATCAGGCACAGCGGCTTGAGCACCACCAGCTCCTCCTTGCTGAAGGCGATGGTGCGCACCGGTTTCGCCTCGTTGAGCGCGGCCTCGCACTTGCGCAGCACGTCCACCAGGCGCTGCGCCTCCTTGTCGCCGCCGGCCTTGGCCACCTTGGTGTAGCGCTGCAGGCTCTTTTCCACCGTGGCGAGGTCGGCCAGGCAGAGCTCCGTCTGGATCACCTCGATGTCGGCGATCGGATCCACCTTGCCCGCCACGTGGATCACGTTGTCGTCATGGAAGCAGCGCACCACGTTGACGATCGCGTCGGTCTCGCGGATGTGCGAGAGAAACTGGTTGCCCAGGCCTTCGCCCTTGCTGGCACCGGCCACCAGGCCCGCGATGTCCACGAACTCCACGATCGCCGGCACCACGCGCTCCGGCTTCACGATCTCGGACAGCTTGGCCAGCCGTGGGTCGGGCAGCTCGACGATGCCCACATTCGGCTCGATGGTGCAGAACGGGTAGTTCTCGGCGGCGATGCCGGCCTTGGTCAGCGCGTTGAAGAGGGTGGACTTGCCGACGTTGGGCAGGCCCACGATGCCGCATTTGAGGCTCATGGCAATGCTTTCTTGGGGAAGGCGCGATTCTAGAAGGCGAGGGTTGCCGCGCCTTCCATGCCCACGCGCACGGTGCTACCCACCCTTCGACGATCACCGCTTACATGCGGAAGGGGACGCCGCCGCCCGTTGTCCGCTCCCTACAATCCCCGCATGATCCAAGCCGATGTGTGCATACGGGGCGCGGGCGTGGTGGGGCGCAGCCTGGCGCTGGCGCTGGCGCGCCAGGGCCTGAGCGTGGCGCTGCAAGGCGCCGACCAGCGGCCTCCGGCGTCTGCCGACGTGCGCGCCTATGCGCTAAATGCCGGCGCCGTCGCACTGCTGACCGACCTGAAGGTCTGGGGCGCCTTGCCCGAGGACGCCGCCACCGCCGTGTACGACATGCACGTGGAGGGCGACGTGCGCGGCGCCGCGATCGACTTCTCCGCCTGGCAGCAGGGCGTGGAGGCGCTGGCGTGGATCGTTGACGCTGCAGCGCTGGAAGACGCGCTCGCTGACGCGCTGCGCTTTGCGCCGCACGTGCAGATGGCGGGCGACCACGCCGTTTCCGCGCCGCTCACCGCGCTGTGCGAGGGCCGCGATTCCGCCGGCCGCGCGGCGCACGGCGTGCAGTGGGACCTGCAGCCCTACGGGCAGCGGGCGCTGGCCGGCCGCCTGGTGGCGAGCGAGCCGCATCGGGGCCTGGCGCGCCAGTGGTTCCGTGCCCCGGACGTGCTGGCGCTGCTGCCCTTCGACAGGCCGCAGCACGGCAGCTCGTACGGCCTGGTGTGGTCCTTGCCGGAGGAGCGCGCGCAGGCGCTGCTGGCCGCGGACGACGCCGCGTTCGAACAGGCGCTCAATGACGCCACCGGGGGCGCTGCCGGCTCGCTGCGCCTGGCCGGTCCGCGAGCGGCATGGCCGCTGGCGATTGCGCGCGCCGAGCCGGCCTGCGGGCCGGGCTGGGTGCTGCTGGGCGATGCGGCGCACCTGGTGCATCCGCTGGCCGGGCAGGGGCTGAACCTGGGCCTGGCCGACGTGGCCGCGCTGTCGCGCGTGATCGCCCAGCGTGAACCCTGGCGCACTTTGGGCGACGAGAAGCTGCTGCGCCGCTACGCCCGCGAGCGCATGCTGCCCACTTGGGCCATGGGCCAGATGACCGACTCGCTGTTGCAGCTTTTTTCTCACCCGGCGCCCTGGGCGCGGGAACTTCGCAATCGCGGCCTGGGTCTGGTCAACGGCCTGCCTCCGTTGAAGCGCTGGCTGGCCGCCCGCGCCCTGGGCAGTTGAAGGAACCCTCAATGTCGACTTCGTTTGTCTCCTCGTTGCGGCGCGTGCTGCCCGGCCTGGCCCTCGGCCTGGCCATCGGCCTGCTGGCTGCTCCCTTCGCCCAAGCACAGGATGCGGCGGCGATTCGCAAGAACGTGGCCGAGCGGCTGCCCGAGTTCCCCAAGATCGACGAGATCAGCAAGACGCCGATCCCCGGGCTGTACGAACTGCGCATGGGTGGCCAGGTGTTCTACACCGACGAGAAGGGCGACCACCTGATCGAAGGCGAGATCCTGGACACGCGCAGCCACGTGAACCTCACGCAGGCGCGCCTGGACAAGATCAACGCGATCGACTTCGCCAGCCTGCCGCTGAAGGACGCCATCGTCTGGAAGAAGGGCAACGGCAAGCGCAAGCTGGCCGTGTTCGCCGACCCGAACTGCGGCTACTGCAAGCGCTTCGAGCACACGCTGCAGGAGATCAACGACGTCACCGTCTACACCTTCGTGATCCCGATCCTCGGCGGTGATTCGCCGGAGAAGGCGCGCGCGATCTGGTGCTCGAAGGACAACACCTCCGCCTGGCGCAACTGGATGCTCGACGGCAAGGCGCCGCCGCGCTTGATGGGCCGCTGCGACGACGCCGCGATCGAGCGCAACCTCGCGCTGAGCACCAAGCACCACATCCAGGGCACGCCCGGCGTGGTGTTCGAGGACGGCAGCCGCGCGCCTGGCGCCGTTCCCGCCGCCGTGGTGGAAAAGCGCTTCGCGCAGATCGCCGCCGGCAAGGGCTGAGTCGAGCCCCCGGCCGCGCGCCTGCGGTGGCGGCGGCGACAATGCGCCGATGATCACGTACCGCGTCGACATCGCCGAGCCGCACACCCACAGCTTTCGCGTCACGCTGGAGCTGCCGCAGCCGGCGGCCGAGCAGCGGCTGTCGCTGCCGGTGTGGATCCCCGGCAGCTACATGGTGCGCGAGTTCGGGCGCCACCTGTCGCAGCTGAAGGCGTACCAGGGCGACCGCGAAGTCGCGCTGGAGCAACTGGACAAGACCAGCTGGCTCGCGCCGTGCGAGGGGCGCGCCGCGCTCACGGTGAGCTATCTGGTGTACGCGTTCGACACCTCGGTGCGCACCGCCTTCCTTGACACCAGCCGCGGCTTCTTCAACGGCACCAGCCTGTTCCTGCGTGCCGAAGGGCGCGAGCAGGAGCCGCACCGCGTGCGCATCGGCACCTGCCCCAAGGGCTGGGAGGTGGCCACCGGCATGCGCAGCGTCGGCCGCGGCGTCTACCAGGCCGAGGGCTACGACGAACTGGTGGACCACCCATTCGAGCTCGGGCGCTTCTGGCGCGGCAGCTTCGAGGCGGGCGGCGTGCCGCACGAGTTCGTGGTGGCCGGTGCGCTGCCCGGCTTCGACGGCGAACGCCTGCTGGCCGAAACCCGGCGCATCTGCGAGGCGCAGATCGCGTTCTGGCATGGCGAGCCGGGCAGCCCCGGCGCCGGCAAACCGCCGTTCGAGCGCTACGTGTTCATGCTCAACGCGATGGAAGACGGCTACGGCGGCCTGGAGCACCGCGCCAGCACGGCGCTGGTGTTTCCGCGCCGGGAGCTGCCGCGCGAGCACCAGAAGGCGCTCACCGATGGCCATGTGCGCTTGCTCGGCCTGATCAGCCACGAGTACTTTCACACCTGGAACGTCAAGCGCCTGAAGCCCGCGGACTTCGCGCAGATCGACTACGCCAGCGAGAACTACACCGAGCTGCTGTGGTTCTTCGAGGGCTTCACCTCGTACTACGACGACCTGTTCCTGCTGCGCAGCGGCCTGATCGACGAGGCGCGCTACCTCAAGCTCGTGGGCACCACGCTGGCCGGCGTGCTCGGCACCCCTGGCCGCAATGTGCAGAGCGTGGCCCAGTCCAGCTTCGACGCGTGGGTCAAGTACTACCGCGCCGACGAGAACACGCCCAACGCCACGGTGAGCTACTACACCAAGGGGTCGCTGGTGGCGCTGGCGCTGGACCTCACGCTGCGCAGCGGCCGCGCCGCCAGCTCGCTGGACGCGCTGATGCGCAAGCTGTGGTCGAGCAGCGGCGGCGGCGCGATCTCCGAAGGCGACATCGTGCTGGCGCTGCAGGCGCTGGCCGGTGGCGGCGTGGTGGACACGCTGATGGACTGGGTGCACGGCACCGCCGACCTGCCGCTGCCGGCGCTGCTGGAGCGTGCCGGCATCGCCGTGAAGGAAGAGGCGGCCACCGGCCTCGCGGCGGAGCTGGGCCTGCGCCTGAGCGAGGGGCCGATCACCGGCGCGCAGGTGAAGTCGGTGCTGCGCGGGGGCGCGGCCGAACAGGCCGGCGTGGCACCCGGTGACGAGCTGCTGGCGGTGCAGGGCTGGCGCATCCGCCGCCTCGACGATGCGCAGGCCTGGGTGGCGCCCGGCGCGCCGCTCGAGCTGCTGGTGGTGCGCGACCAGCGCGTGCACACGCTGCACGTGCAGCCGCCGGCGCGCGACGCGGTGGCGCGCACGCCCACTTTGGTGATCGACGAGAAGGCGTCCAAGCCGGCCCTGGCGCTGCGGCGCGCATGGCTGCACGGCTGAAGCCACGGTTCGCCTGGCGCCGTGGCGCCGCCTGGGTCGCGGTGCTGCTCGTGGTCGCCGCATGGCACATGTGGCTCAGCGACCGGCTGGTCGCCAGCTGGCTGGCGGCGCAAAGCAGCGCCGCGCCCGCACGCTTCAGCGTGGCATTCGTGCGCGAGCTGCGCCCCGCGAGGCCGACGCCGCCGCCGCGTCGGCGCCCCCCGCCGCCACCGGCCGCCGGCGCGCAGCGGGCGGTGCCCCCATCCCCACCCGCTTCGGCACCGCTGCGCCACGCCGTGACGCAACGGGCGATCGAGCTGCTGCCGGTGCTGCCCGAGCCCCTGCTGGACGCGCAAGCGCCGCCGTTGCCCGCGCTTCCGTCCGTGGTCGCGGCCGCTCCTGCGCCCGCATCGTCGCCGGCCCGCGAGGTGGTGTGGCCGCCATCCACCGAGCTGCAATACCACGTGACCGGCAATGTGCGTGGCCCGGTGGAGGGCTGGGCCGAGGTGCGCTGGATCCGTCGCGGCACCCATTACCAGGTGCACATGGACACGCGCGTCGCGCTGTTTGCGACGCGCCAGGTGACCAGCGACGGCGAAATCACCGGGCACGGCCTGCAACCGCAGCGCTACGACCAGGAGACCCAGCTGCTGTTCGGCACGCCGCGCCGCGAGACCGTGCTGTTCGACGGCCACGAGGTGACGCTCGGCAACGGCAGCAGGGTCGCGCAGCCGCCCGGCGTGCAGGACAGTGCGAGCCAGCTGGTGCAGCTGGTGTGGCGCTTCACCACCGACCCCGCGCTGCTGGCGCCGGGCCGCCGCGTCAGCTTGAACGTGGCGCTGCCCACGCGCGTGGACCCGTGGGCTTTCGATGTGCTGCAGTCGGAGCCGGTGCCCACGCCGTTCGGCGAGGTGATCGCATGGCACGTGAAGCCGCAGCGGCCCGCAGGTGCGCCGCACGTGATCACGGTAGAGGGATGGTTCGCGCCGACGCTGCAATACCTGCCGGTGCGCCTGCGGGTGGAGCAGCGGCCGGGCACCTACCTCGACCTGTGGCTGAAGCGGCCACCGCTGCAGGCGGCCGAGCCCGCTGCCTCAGGTCGGTAGGAAGCGGCTGGTGAAATCTGCCGCGGCGCCCGTGCCGCTGGCGTTGAGGATGATCTGGGCGCCGGTTTCCAGCAGCGGACGCAGCTCGGCCATGCTGCGCGCCTTCTCGATCTTCAACGACAGGTTGTCGGCCATCGGCCCCAGGTGGTTGTTGAGCGAGCGCACCGCCTCGCGCTTGATCTGCTCCAGCTGCGATGGCGCCACCGACGAGGTGAGCTGCGATTCGGTCTTTGCCGCGGCGGGCGCGGCTGGCGGTGCCGCGGGCGCCTTGGCAGGCGTGGCCCCCACCGGCTCGATGAAGCCTTGCTCGAGCAACTGCTGCAGCGTGGCGTCCGGATCCTGCAGAACCAGCTTGCGCAGCTCGTCGTCGCTGCGCTTGCCGTCCACCAGGATCAGTGCGCTGCGCAGGCGCGGGGGCAGATGATGCGCGCGCGTGTCGATCTCGGCGTGGCCTTTGTCGGTCTTGCGATAGGTCTGAGCCATGCGAGCGGGTCCGTTCCCTGAGGTCGAAAACACCGGGGCTGAGCTTAACGCGCCTGACGCAAGGCTGACAGGGGAAGAACCCCTTCGGCGGCCGTCGTGCGGCCTGTGCCACGTATAGTTGCCCGCGTCTTGCTACGAGGATTCGTATGGGCTACGAATGCATTCTGACCAGCGTGCACGGTGACGGCGCGCTGAAGACCGGCTTGATCACCCTCAACCGGCCCAAGCAGATGAACGCGCTGAACGACCAGCTGATGGACGAGCTGGGCCAGGCCCTGCTGGCTTTCGACGCCGACGACGGCATCGGCTGCATCGTGCTCACCGGCAGCGAGAAGGCCTTTGCGGCCGGCGCCGACATCGCCGCCATGGCGAACTACGACTTCATGCACGTGTTCAAGACCGGCTACATCTCGCGCAACTGGGAGACCATTCGCCAGGTGAAGAAGCCGGTGATCGCGGCGGTGGCCGGCTTTGCGCTGGGCGGCGGCTGCGAGGTGGCGATGGCGGCCGACTTCATCATCGCGGCCGACAACGTCAAGTTCGGCCAGCCCGAGATCAAGATCGGCATCGTGCCCGGCGCCGGCGGCACGCAGCGCCTGCCGCGTGCAGTGGGCAAGGCCAAGGCGATGGACATGGTGCTCACCGGCCGCATGATGGACGCGGCCGAGGCCGAGCGCGCGGGGCTGGTGTCGCGCGTGGTGCCGCTGGACAAGCTGATGGAAGAAGCGCTGGGCGCGGCGGGCGCGATCTGCGCGCTGGGCATGCCGAGCGTGATGCTGGCCAAGGAGTGCGTGAACCGCGCGTTCGAGTCGCCGCTGTCCGAAGGGCTGATGTACGAACGCCGCATGTTCCATGCGCTGTTCGGCACCGAGGACCAGCGCGAGGGCATGGACGCGTTCCTTGCCAAGCGCAAGCCGGCGTTCAAGCACCGCTGATCCGCGGCACGCGTCCCCCGTCGGAGGGAATTGCCCCGGCCGCACCTTCGCGGCATAACAGGCAATCACCAATGCCGAACAGCGGGGAGACGATTTGCGGGCAGGCAACCAGGTGCCGGCGCCGGCGTGCGCCACGACCGATGCGCCGCGCGGCGGAGCCGAAGCCCCGACCTTCCTGATCAGCCAGGCGGCAGGCCGCGCTGCCCGACGGCGCGCGCTGTGCGTGCTGGCCGTGTCGGTGCTCGTGTTCTGCGTGCTGGCGCCGTTCGCGCGCATCGCGCTGGCGCCGCTGCCGGCCTTCATGCCGATCTACGAATCGGTGCTGGTCATCAACGATCTGATCACCGGGGTGCTGCTGTTCGGCCAGTACCGCATCCTGCGCGCCCACGCCTTGCTGGTGCTGGCCAGCGGCTATCTCTTCACCGCCACATTGACGATCGGGCATGCACTCACGTTCCCGGGGCTGTTCGCGCCCGCAGGGTTGCTCGGTGCGGGGCCGCAGAGCACGGCATGGATCTACATGTTCTGGCACAGCGGCTTTCCGCTGTTCGTGCTCGGCTACGCCGCGCTGAAGCCACAGCCGCAGGCGTTGCCGGCACGCGGCGCGCTTTGGTGGGCCGCCGCGGTGCCGCTGGGCGCGGTGCTGCTGGCGGTGGCGCTGATCGCGCTGGCCACGACCTGGCAGCGCCTGCTGCCCGCCATCATGGCGGCGCAGCACTACACGCCGGCGATGCAAGGCGTCGTGGTGAGCGTGTGGCTGTTCAGCGCGGTGGCCCTGGCGGCGCTGTGGCGGCGGCGGCCGCACTCGGTGCTCGACCTGTGGCTGATGGTGGCGCTGGCCGCATGGCTGTGCGACATCGCGCTCGCGGCCATGCTCAACGCCGGCCGCTTCGACCTCGGCTTCTATGCCGGCCGCGTGTACGGCGTGCTCGCATGCAGCGTGGTGCTGCTCGAGCTGCTGCTGGAAAACGGGCTGCTCTATGCGCGGCTGGCCGCCGCGCACGAGAGCGAGCGCAGCAAGGCGCGCGAGCTGGCCCAGGCCCGCGACGAAGCGCAGGCGGCCAACGCCGCCAAGAGCCTGTTCCTGGCGAGCATGAGCCACGAGATCCGCACGCCGATGAACGCCATGATCGGGTTGACGCAGCTGGTGCTGGCCACCCGGCTGAACGACACGCAGCGCGACCACCTTTCGAAGGTGCAGGCATCGTCCAAGGCCTTGCTGGCGCTGCTCAACGACATCCTCGACTACTCGAAGATCGAGGCCGGCAAGGTGGCGCTCGAGGCCGAGGAGTTCAGCCCCGAGGAGACGATCGAGAACGTCGGGCACCTGTTTTCGGCGCGCATCGAGGAGGCGGACCTGGATCTGTTCTTCGAGATCGACCGCAACATCCCGCAGCGGCTGCTCGGCGATTCGCTGCGCTTGGCGCAAGTGCTGAACAACCTGGTCGGCAATGCCATCAAGTTCACGCCTCGTGGCGAGATCGTGGTCTCGGCTGCACTGCTGGCGCGCGACGACACGCACGTCACCTTGCGCTTTGCCGTGCGCGACTCCGGCATCGGCATCCCGCCCGGGCAGGCCGAGCGCCTGTTCGACGCTTTCACGCAGGCCGACGCATCGACCACGAGGCGCTATGGCGGCACCGGCCTGGGGCTGGCGATCTGCAAGCGCCTGGTGGGGCTGATGGGCGGCACCATCGGCGTGCAGAGCACGCCCGGCCAGGGCAGCAGCTTCAGCTTCAGTGCGCGCTTCGGGCTGGCGCAGCCGGGGGTGGAGCGCGTGGACCTGCATCGCGTTCGCGGCATGCGCACGCTGGTGGTCGATAGCCAGCCCACCGCGCGGCTGATCCTGCAGCAGATGCTGCAGAGCTGGCGCTTCCAGGTGGGCACCGCGTCGTTTGCCGACGACGCGCTGCTCAAGCTGCGCCGCGCCGAGCCGCAGGCCGGCTACGAACTGCTGCTGATCGACTGGAGGGCGGTGGGCGCCGAGTTCGTGCAGCAGGCGCGGGGCATCGTGTACGAGCGCAGCGCGCTGCGCTTGGCGGTCGTGGTCATGGTGGCGCCGCAGACGCGCGAGGCCGTGCTGCAAGCGCTGGCCGGCCTTGCCGACCTGCTGGTGCTGACCAAGCCGGTGACGCCCTCGCGCCTGCTGGAGGCCGTCGTGCGGCTGCAGCACGGGCAGGTTCCGCCCGCCGCTGCGCGCGGCCAGGTGCAGGACTTTGCCGAGGCGATGCAGCCGGTACGCGGGGCGCGCGTGCTGCTGGTGGAGGACAACGTGGTGAACCAGCAGGTGGCGCTGGCATTCCTCGGCATGGCCGGCCTGCAGGTGACCGTGGCGGCCGATGGCCTACAGGCGGTGGACTGGGTGAAGAAGGCGGCGTTCGATGCCGTGCTGATGGACGTGCAGATGCCGGGCATGGATGGCCCGCAGGCCACGCGGGTGATCCGCCAGCTGCCGCAGGGCAGGCATTTGCCGATCATCGCGATGACCGCCGCCGCAATGGAGGAGGACAAGCAGGAGTGCCTGGCCGCCGGCATGCAGGATCACATCGGCAAGCCGATCGACCCGAAGGAGCTGGTGCGCGTGCTGCTGGCCTGGCTGCCCCAGCCGCACGCCACCCTGGCACCGCCGGCCTGAGCGGCGGCGCTATCCCTCGCGGCGCAGCGCGGGGAACAGGATCACGTCGCGGATGCTGGGGCTGTCGGTCAGCAGCATCATCAGCCGGTCGATGCCGATGCCGCAGCCGCCGGTGGGCGGCATGCCGTATTCGAGCGCGCGGATGAAGTCGGCGTCGTAGTACATCGCCTCCTCGTCGCCGGCGTCCTTGTTGGCCGCCTGCGCCTGGAAGCGCGCCGCCTGGTCCTCGGCGTCGTTCAGCTCGGAGAACCCGTTGGCGAATTCGCGGCCGGTGATGAAGAGCTCGAAGCGTTCGGTGATCGCCGGGTTGCTGTCGGAGGCGCGCGCCAGCGGCGACACCTCCACCGGGTAGTCGATGATGAAGGTGGGCTGCCACAGCTGCGCTTCCACCGCGGCCTCGAACAGCCCGAACTGCAGCTCGGCCAGCGTCCAGTGCGCGGGCGGCTCCTCGCCCAGCGACTTCAGCTTGGCGTGCAGCGCCTCGGCGCTGTCCACCTCGGCGGCGCCCACGCCCGCGTGGCGCAGCAACGAATCACGCACCGACAGGCGCGCGAACGGCTGATCCAGGTCCACCGGCTGGCCGGCATAAGTGAGCTGTGCCGAGCCCGCGGCGGCGCGCGCCGCATGGCGCAGCACCGACTCGGTGAAATCCATCACGTCGTGATGGTTCCAGTACGCCGCATAGAACTCCATCATCGTGAACTCGGGGTTGTGGCGCACCGAGATGCCTTCGTTGCGGAAGTTGCGGTTGATCTCGAACACGCGCTCGAAACCGCCCACCACCAGCCGTTTCAGGTACAGCTCGGGCGCGATGCGCAGGAACATCTCCTGGTCGAGCGCGTTGTGGTGCGTGACGAAGGGCTTGGCGTTGGCGCCGCCGGGGATCGGGTGCAGCATCGGCGTTTCCACCTCGAGGAAGCCGTGCTCGACCATGAAGGTGCGGATCGAGCTCACCGCCTTGCTGCGCGCCACGAAGCGCGCGCGCGCCGCCTCGTCGGTGATCAGGTCCACATAGCGCTGGCGGTACTTCTGCTCCTGGTCCGTCATGCCGTGGAACTTGTCCGGCAGCGGCCGCAGGCTCTTGGTGAGCAGGCGCAGCGTGTGCACGCGCACCGAGAGCTCGCCGGTGCGCGTCTTGAACAGGGTGCCCACGCCACCGAGGATGTCGCCCAGGTCCCAGTGCTTGAACTGCTCGTACAGCGCGTCGCCCACGCCGTCCTTGGTGACGAACAGCTGCAGGCGGCCGGAGGTGTCCTGCAAGGTGCCGAAGCTGGCCTTGCCCATCACGCGCTTGAGCATCAGCCGGCCGGCCACCGCCACCTGCACGCCCAGCGGCTCCAGCTCCTCGTTGGGCATGGCGCCGTACTGGCGCTGCAGGTCGGCCGCATGGCGGTCGGGCTTGAAGTCGTTGGGGAAGGCGATGCCGGTCTTGCGCAGCGCCGCCAGTTTTTCGCGCCGTTCGGCGATCAGCTGGTTCTCGTCGGCGGGCGGGGGCGTGGTGAGCTCGGTCATCGTGACAACGGGTTGATTGAGCTGCAATTTTAGGCAGACGCCGCAGGCGCCCCCCTAGAATCATGCGTTTCCCTTTCGCCTGCGCATGACCGCCTCCCTGCCGATCCGCGACCGCAAGATCCGCTTCGCCCTCGTCGGCTGCGGGCGCATCTCGGCCAATCATGTGGCGGCCCTGCAGCGCCACGTCGAGCGCGCCGAGCTGGTGGCGGTGTGCGACACCCGGCCCGAGGCACTGGCCGCCGCAGTGGCCAAGACGGGCGCTGCCGGCTTCGCCTCGCTCGACGCGCTGCTGGCCGGTGCCGACGCCGACATCGTCGTGCTGGCCACGCCCAGCGGGCTGCATCCGCGCCAGGCCATCCAGGTGGCGCAGGCCGGCCGCCACGTGCTGAGCGAAAAGCCGATGGCCACCAAGTTCGACGAAGGCATGCAGATGGTGCGCGCCTGCCGCGACGCCGGCGTGAAGCTGTTCGTCGTCAAGCAGAACCGGCTCAACACCACGATGCAGCTGCTGAAGGGCGCGATCGAGCAGCGCCGCTTCGGCCGCATCTTCATGGTCAACGTCAACGTGTTCTGGACCCGGCCGCAGAGCTACTACGACGACGCGCCCTGGCGCGGCCGCTGGGACATGGACGGCGGCGCCTTCATGAACCAGGCCAGCCACTACGTGGACATGGTCGACTGGCTGGTCGGCCCGGTGGACAACGTGCACGCCTACACCGCCACCTTGGCGCGCGACATCGAGGCCGAGGACACCGGCGTGATGAGCCTGCGCCTGCGCTCCGGTGCGCTGGCCTCGATCAACGTGACCATGCTCACCCACGGCAGGAACTACGAGGGCAGCATCACCGTGCTGGGCGAGCACGGCACCGTGCGCATCGGCGGCGTGGCCGTCAACGAGATCCAGCACTGGGAGTTCGCCGACGCGCGCCCCGAGGACGAGCAGGTGAAGGCCGCCAACTACGCCACGCCGTCGGTGTACGGTTTCGGCCACCCGCTGTACTACGACAACGTGATCCGCACCTTGCAGGGCGAGGCCGACGCGGCCGTGGACGGCTACGAGGGCCTGCGCTCGCTGGAGGTGATCATCGCGGCCTACCGCTCGGCGCGCGACGGCGTGCGCGTGGGCCTGCCGCTGGTCTTCTGATGAGCGCCGTGGTTCACCCCAGCGCCATCGTCGACGACGGCGCGCAGCTCGGCGATGGCACCCGCGTGTGGCACTTCGCGCATGTGTGCGCCGGCGCGCGCATCGGTGCCGGCTGCTCGCTGGGCCAGGGCGTGTACATCGGCAACGACGTGCTGATCGGCCGCAACGTGAAGATCCAGAACAACGTGTCGGTGTACGACGCCGTCACGCTGGAGGACGACGTGTTCTGCGGCCCGAGCATGGTGTTCACCAACGTCTACAACCCGCGCGCCGCCGTGTCGCGCAAGCACGACTACCGGCGCACGCTGGTGAAGCAGGGCGCCACACTGGGCGCCAACTGCACCATCGTGTGCGGCGCCACCATCGGCCGCCATGCCTTTGTCGGCGCCGGCGCCGTGGTCACCGCCGACGTGCCCGATTTCGCCCTGATGGTGGGCGTGCCGGCGCGCCGCATCGGCTGGATGAGCCGGCATGGCGAGCGCCTGGACCTGCCCGCCACCGCGTCCGCCGGATCGCAACACGAAGCCGTGTGCCCGGCCACCGGCGAGCGCTATCGCCTGCAGGGCGCGCTGTGCCAATTGATCGGAGACGAATCGCCATGAGCGCGCTGCCATTCATCGACCTGAAGGCGCAGTACAGCGCGCTCAAGGCCAGCATCGACGCCCGCATCCAGCGCGTGCTGGACCACGGGCAGTACATCATGGGCCCCGAGGTGGCCGAGCTCGAAGGCCGGCTCGCGGCCTATGTGGGCGCGCGGCATTGCGTCACCGTGGCCAGCGGCACCGAGGCGTTGCTGATCGCGCTGATGGCGATCGACCTGAAGCCGGGCGACGAGGTGGTGACCACCGCCTTCAGCTTCGCAGCCACGGCCGAGGTGATCGTGCTGCTCGGGGCCAAGCCGGTGTTCGTGGACATCGAGCCCGACACGTGCAACCTCGATGCCGCGCAGCTCGAAGCCGCGATCACGCCGCGCACGCGCGCCATCATTCCCGTGAGCCTGTACGGCCAGGTGGCCGACATGGATGCGATCAATGCCGTGGCGGCGCGCCATGGCATCACCGTGATCGAGGATGCCGCGCAGAGCTTCGGCGCCACCTACCAGGGCCGGCGCAGCTGCAGCCTGTCGACGATCGGCTGCACCAGCTTCTTCCCGAGCAAGCCGCTGGGCTGCTATGGCGACGGCGGCGCCCTGTTCACCAACGACGAAGCCATAGCGCAGGCGGCACGCGAGATCCGCGTGCACGGCCAGAGCGCGCGCTACACGCACACGCGTGTGGGTGTGGGCGGCCGCATGGATACCCTGCAGTGCGCGATCGTGCTGGCCAAGCTGGAGCGTTTCGAGTGGGAGATCGAGCGCCGCCTGGCGCTCGGCGGGCGCTACCAGCAACTGCTGGCCGACATGCCCGGCGTGCAACGCCTGGCCGTGCGCCCCGATCGCGATTGCGTGTGGGCGCAGTTCACCGTGTTCGTCGAGCAGCGTGCGGCGGTGCAGAAGGCGCTGCAGGCCTCGGGCGTTCCCACGGCCGTGCACTACCCGAAGCCGCTGCACCATCAGCCGGCGTATGCCCATTACGCAGCGCCGCAGGCCTGCCCGCGCAGCGTGGCGGCCGCCGAGCGCGTGATGAGCCTGCCGATGAGCGCCGACCTGAGCGACGCGGACCAGCAGCGCGTGGTGCACGCGCTGCGCGAGGCCGTGGCGCAGCAGCGCGCCGCTGCCTGAGGCTGCGGCGCGCTCACGTACGATGACCGCCACGGCCGCTCCCCGCGCCATCGGCCTGGTGCGGGCCACGCTCACGCTGCTGGCCGGCGGTGCGCTGGCGCAGGCAGTGCCGCTGTTGCTCGGCCCGCTGCTGACGCGGCTGTACGCGCCGCAGCAGTTCGGCGTGTACCACCTGTTTGCCGCGGTCGCGGCCAACATCGCCGTGGTGGCGTGCGCGCGCTATGAGTTCGCGCTGCCGCTGGAGCGTGACGACGCCAAGGCCAGCACGCTGCGCGCGCTGTGCCATTGGCTGCTGCTGGCCACCACGGCGCTCAGCGCTGTCGGTGCGCTGGGCTGGGCGGCACTGGCGCATGCGACATGGCCGCTGTGGCTGCCGCTCAGCGTGTTCGTGACGGGCGCGCTCTCGCTGGCCACGTTGGACGCCACGCGCGAGCAACGATTCAGTGCGTTGGCGGCGGGCCGCGTCACCCAGTACGGGGGCACGGCCGCAGCGCAGGCGCTGGCGGGCGCGGTGCAAGCAACGGCCGGGGCCTTGATCGCCGCGCCGCTGGCCGCCGGTGCGCTCACGCTTGCGGTGCTGCGCTGGCGCTGGCGCGACGGCTGGCGAACCCCCTGGCAGCGCCTGCGCGCGGTGGCGCTGGAGCAGCGCCAGTTCCCCTTGCTGAACACGCCGCATGCCTTTGCGGGTGCGCTGCAGGACACGGCGGCGCTGGCGCTCATCGCGGCCTGGCAGGGCCCGGCGGCGGCCGGCTTCTGGGGCCTGAGCCTGCGCTACCTCAAGGCGCCGGCCACGCTGGTGGGCGGCGCGGTGTCGCAGGCGCTGTACCCCAAGCTGGCGCAGGAGATCGGCGGCGCCACGCCGGCGTCGCGCGCGGCCACCGTGCGGGTGATGACCACGCTGGCGCTCATCGCGCTGCCGATCGTGGCCCTTATCAGCGCCTTCGGCCCCTGGGCCTTCGAGAAGGCCTTCGGCAGCCCATGGCGCGAGGCGGGCGTGCTGGCGCGCGCGTTGGCGCCCTACATCGGCCTGCACTTCATCGCGTCGCCGCTGGGCGTGGTGACGATGGCGTGGCAGGCGCAGGGCTGGGCGCTGCGCCTGGCGCTGGTCGGGCAGGTCGCGTTCGTGGCCGCGTTGGCGCTGGGCCTGCACTGGGGCGGGCTGCAAGGTGCCGGCTGGGCGGTGTCGGGCGCCATGGCGTTGTACTTCGGCTGGTATTTCTGGAAGCTGGCCACCTGGCCGGTGACGAAGGAGCTTGCGCCATGACGGCCCTGCGAGCCCTGCTGAACCGACTGCGCCGCAAGCTCGCGCGGCTGCTGCTGTACCGCGTGGTGTTCGGCGAGCGCTCGGCCGGCCGCTGGCTGCCGCACACCCGCATCTCGCCGGCCACCTGCATCGAGCACGGGCACCGGCTGCAGCTGGCCGACCACGTGTACATCGGCCCGTTCAACTTCATCGAGGCCAGCGGCGGCATCACGATCGAGGAGGGCGTGCAGATCACCAGCCACTGCAGCATCGTGACGCACAGCTCGCACCGCACGCAGCGCCTGCTCGGGCGGCAGTTCGTCACCAATGCGCCGCGCGCCGGCTGGATCGCCGGGCCGGTGCGCATCGGCGCCTACAGCTTTATCGGCCCGCATTCGCTGATCGAGGCCAACACGCGGCTGGGGCGCGGCACGCTCGTGTGCGCCGGCAGCTTCGTGCGCGGCGACTACCCCGACTTCGCAGTGCTCGAAGGCCGCCCGGCGCGCGTGGTGGGCGACACGCGCCGCACCGATGAGCGCCTGCTGCGCGAGCACCCCGAGCTGCGCGCGCACTACGAGGCGTGGGCCGGCGCCGACCGATGAAGCTGGTGCTGATCGGCGACGGCGACAGCCCGCACCTGCTGAAGTGGGCGCGCGCGCTGAGCCCGCGCGTGCAGCTGTGGGCCGCGTCGAGCCGCCGCTTCCTGCCCGATTTCGACGCCGTGCTGCCACCCGAGCGGCGCCTGGCGCTGAACACGCGGCCGAATTTCGAAGGCGGCAATGCCGCGCTGCTGCGCCAGCTGCCGCGGTTGGCGCGCTGGCTCAAGAGCATCGAGCCCGACTGGCTGCATGCGCACTACCTCAGCTCGCACGGCACGCTGGCCTGGGCGGCGCAGCGCTTCTTCGGCGTGAAGGCGCAGATCGTCGGCTCGGCCTGGGGCTCCGACATCCTGGTGGCGCCGCAGCACAGCGCCGTGATGCGCTGGCTCACGCGCCGGGTGCTGAAGGCTTGTGCGCTGACCACCAGCGATTCGCGCTACATGGCCGAGCGCATGCGCGAACTGGGCGCACGCGAAGTGATGATCCTGCCCTTCGGGTTGGAGGCGATGCCGCCCTTGCCTGCCCACAAGGACGACCAGCTCTTCTTCGCCAACCGCGGGCTGGAGCCCATCTATGCGCCGCAGCGCGTGCTGGCGCTGTTTGCGGCCATCGCGGCGCAGTGGCCGCAGGCGCGGCTGGTGGTGGCCAACGACGGGTCGCTGCGGGCGGCGCTGGAACAGCAGGCGCAGGCGCTCGGCCTGCAGGCGCAAGTGCAGGTCACCGGCCGGCTCGACGCGGCCACCCAGGCGGCGCACTACGCCGAGGCGCGCTGGTACGTGAGCCTGCCGCGCAGCGATGCGGTGTCGGTCTCGGTGCTGGAGGCGATGGCGCACGGCTGCATCCCGCTGCTGTCGGACCTGCCGGCCAACCGCGAGCTGGTGCAAAGCGGTGACAACGGCTTGATCTTGTCGGGCGACGATCGCGAGCCGGTCACACGGCTTCAGCCCTTGCTGCAAGGTGCCCACGCCATTGCCGAGCGCAACCGCGCCTGGGTGCGCGAGCACGCCTTGTTCGAACCCCTGGTCGAGCGCTTCGTGCAGCGCCTGCAGGCCGTTAGTCGCTAGGGTGCGCGCGCCCCCGCGCCACGAAATGCGGATTCTCGAAACCCGGCTTGCCATAGCGCAGCGGTGCACCATCCAGCGTGCACACCGCGCCGCCGGCTGCACGCAGCACCGCGTCTCCGGCGGCGGTGTCCCATTCCATAGTGCGGCCCAGGCGGGGGTAGAGATCCGCCTCGCCAGCGGCCAGCAGGCAGAACTTGAGCGACGAGCCAGCCGACTTGAGCTCATGCATCCGATACGCACGCAGAAAGTCGGCCATCGCGGCGGCATCGCCGTGCGAGCGGCTGCCGATCACCGTGAGCCCTGCAGCGGGTGGCGTGCGCACGGCAATGGGCTGTCGCCCCGAGGCCGTCTCTTCGAAGCTGCCCAAGCCCTGCGCTCCGGCAAACAGCCGCTCGATCGCCGGCGCGTACACCACGCCGAGCACCGGCACGCCGCGCTGCACGAGCGCGACGTTGACCGTGAACTGGCCGTTGCGCGCCACGAACTCGCGCGTGCCGTCCAGCGGGTCGACAAGCCAGAATTCGTCGCCCGCGTCCCATGGCGCGCGGCCGGCCGCGGCCTCCTCCTCGGCCACGATGGGCACGCCGGGTGTCAGCTGGCGCAAGCCGTGCAGCAGCAGGGCCTCGGCGCGCTGATCGGCCTCGGTCACCGGCGTGGCGTCGGCCTTGGCCTGCACGGCGAAGTCGCCGCCGTACACCTGCATTACCAGTGCGCCAGCGCTGCGCGCCAGCTGCAGGCAGGTGTCGAGCAAGGAGTGGGTGAGCGTTTCCACGGTGGGCATTCGGAGGGCGCGGGGAACATACCACGCGCAAGCGGTGCCACCCAGCCGCGACAATCGCCCGGTTCTCCGATGGCAATGCAGATTCCGATGTCTCAATCCGCGTGAACATCCTCTACCTGAACCACTACGCCGGCACGCCCGCGCTGGGCATGGAATACCGGCCGTACTACCTGGCGCGCGAGTGGGTGCGCAGCGGGCACCACGTGCAGATGCTGGCCGCGAACTTCTCGCACGTACGCGCGCGGCAGCCGAAGGCGGGCGACGAGGTGGTGGACGGCATCGCCTATCGCTGGTACCCCACGCCCGCCTACCAGGGCAACGGGCTGGGCCGCGTGCGCAACATCGCCAGCTTCCTGCGGCAGGTGGCAGGTGACACCGCGCGCTTGGTGCGCGAGTTCAAGCCGCATGTGGTGATCGCCTCCAGCACCTACCCGATGGACATCTGGGGGGCGCGGCGCATCGCGCGCCGAGCGGGCGCCAGGCTGGTGTTCGAGGTGCACGACCTGTGGCCGCTGTCGCCGATCGAGCTGTCGGGCATGTCGCCCCGGCACCCGTTTGCGCTGCTGTGCCAGTGGGCCGAGAACAGCGCCTACCGGCATGCCGACGTGGTGATCTCGATGCTGCCCAAGGTGCACGAGCACATGGCCGCGCACGGGCTCGACCTGACCAAGCTGCACGTGGTGCCCAACGGCATCGCGCTCGACGAATGGCAGGGCACGCCCGAGCCGCTGCGCGAGGATGTGGCGGCCGCCATTGCGCAGGCACGCGCGGCCGGTCGCACGGTGGTGGGCTATGCGGGCTCACACGGCCTGCCCAATGCACTGGATCACCTGCTCGACGCCGCAGCCATCGTGCAGCACGAGCCACTGCAGATCGTGATGGTGGGCGACGGCCACGAGAAGGCGCGGCTCGCGCAGCGCGTGCAGCAGGAGGGCCTGCTGAAGGTGACGATGCTGCCGCCGGTGCCCAAGGCGCAGATCCCCTCGCTGCTGGCCGCCATCGACATCGCCTACATCGGCTGGCAGCGCGTGCCGATCTACCGCTTCGGCATCGCGCCCAACAAGCTGATGGACTACATGATGGCCGGCTGCGCGGTGCTGCACTCGGTGGCGGCCGGCAACGACCCGGTGGCCGAGGCCGGCTGCGGCCTCACCGTGCCGCCCGA
>CAMLIZ010000068.1 GCA_946480245.1 uncultured Pseudomonadota bacterium | reverse complement strand
CTCGCCGCGGCGCTCAGCGACGCAGTGGAGACGAGCCGGCCGCTGATCGAGCAGTCGGCGCACCAGCTCACGGTGTCGCTGCCCGGCGAGGAAATGCTGGTCTACGCCGATCCGGTGCGCATCGTGCAGGTGTTCGCCAACCTGCTCAACAACGCCGCCAAGTTCACGCCGCGCGGCGGCCGCATCGAACTGCGGCTGCAGCGCGACGGCGAATGCGCGCAGGTGTCGGTGCGCGACAGCGGCATCGGCATTCCGCCGGCCCTGCTGGACAGCGTGTTCGACATGTTCAAGCAGGTGCAGCGCTCGCATGCGCAAGTGGGCGGCGGGCTGGGCATCGGCCTCACGCTCGTGCGCCAGCTGGTGGAGCTGCACGGCGGCAGCGTACAGGCGCGCAGCGAGGGCGCGGCCAGTGGCAGCGAGTTCATCGTGCGGCTGCCGTTGGCCGTGCGCGATGCGGGCGCCGCGGGCACCACCGGCGCGGCCGGCGGTGCGCAGAAGCTGAGCACCGGGCTGCGCATCGTGGTGGCCGACGACAACGTCGACGCCGCGCAGAGCCTGGCGATGATCCTCGACCTTGCCGGGCACACCACGCGCGTGGCGCACGACGGCGAGCAGGCGCTGGCGCTGGCGCACGAGTTCCAGCCCCACGCGATGGTGCTGGACATCGCGATGCCGCGCATCGACGGCCACGCGCTGGGCCGGCGCGTGCGTGCGCAGCCGTGGGGGCGCGACGTGCTGCTCGTCGCGGCCAGCGGCTGGGGCCAGGCGGAGGACCGCGCCCGCTCACGCGATGCGGGCTTCGACCACCACCTGGTGAAGCCGCTCGAGTTCGAGGTGCTGGACCGGCTGTTCCAGGGCCGCTTCGGTCCAGCCCCTTAGGGCTGCTGCCGCCCCCTGGATGAGGGGGCAACAAGATGCTTCACCGGCACAGGGGTTGCCGCCCGTTCCGCCGATGGTCGGCCCGCGCTGATGGGCAGCACGGACGGCCGTGAGCGGAGCACAACATGACATCTCACTCGTCCGGCACCCCCCGGCGGCGCGCGCATCGCGCTATCACCACCTCGATTGCATTGCTCGTCGGCATGGCCGGCGTGTCGTCTGTACAGGCAAAGCCGGCAAGGCATGCAAGACATGCCGAACGCGACGGCATCGCCTTGCTGTCGCTGCAGGACATCGCCGCACTGGGCGGCAAGGTCAAGAAGGGCAAAAGCACAGCACAGGTCACCGCCACCGCGACGACCGCGACCACCGCGCCGGTGACGGTGGACCCGCGGCGCTCGCTGATGATCACGGACACCACGATCGTCACGTCGTTCCCGATCCTCGACGTGCTGAACCGGCTGGCCGCCGGCAGCCCGAATTCGATGATTGCGCGCCAGCTGTACGACCAGTGGATGGACCTGCACAACGCAGCGCCCGGCATCGGGCAGGGCGGCCACTGCAACGACGAGCTGACGAACGGCGTGGCCACGCTCAACGGCTTCCAGTTCGACTGCCCGCGCGCCGAAGGCAAGCTGGTGGGCACCAATCCGACCAACGGCACGCCCGACAGCTTCCGCCCGATCGCCGTGGTCAACCGCTTCGACCTGGCCAGTGACCCGCGCACCGGCGGCACCGACTGCGGCGAGTACCGCCTCATCTATGCCAAGAACAGCGGCATGTCGACGCCGACCAACCGCATGCTGATCATCTTCGAGGGCGTGCTGCCCAACCCGGCGCCGAACGGCAAGGACCTCACCGGCTGCCGCCCGGTGGCGCAGTTCTGGGCCGACCTCAGCAACGAGCCCAGCCTGAGTGTGCGTGCGAGCAAGCTGCGCAGCTTCTTCTTCGACGGGCTGCCCGGCTTCGAGCCGGTGGTCAAGGCGTCGCACTACGGCTTCGCCACGCCAACCGCCACGGGCCAGATCCGCACCAACCTGTTCATGCAGTTCAACTGGGTGCTGCGCGAATACCGGCTGGCGCTGGTGAACAACTCGCTGAAGATGCTGGCGCAGCCGATCGCCGGCTCGCCCGCCGCGCAGTTGTTCAACGAGACCGACCCGCACCCCAAGGGACCGGATTTCCGCAACAGCTTCCTTGGTGTGGTGCCGTCGCTGGCGATCAACAACATCAACACCTTCAACGACAACGGGCTGCCGGGCACCTTCAACTCGGGTGACGGGGACCAGCAAAGCAGCACGAAGGGCAACTACCCGGGGCAGTTTGCGCAGTCGCCCAACTTCTCCGCGGCCATCCAGCAGAAGCTCACGGCCGCCGGCTCCACCCTCACGCCGGCGCAGGTGGTCGACCGCTCGATGGCGATGTCGTGCGCCGGCTGCCACCAACTCAGCAACAACCGCAACCTGGGTGGCGGCATCGTCTGGCCTGCGTCACTGGGCTTCGTGCACGTCACCGAGGCGGCGGTGGAGACCAGCCCGGAAGGCGTGCTGCGCTTCAAGATCTCGCCCGCGCTGACCAACGTGTTCCTGCCGCGGCGCAAGGCGGTGCTGGAGGCGTTCCTCAACGGGGTGTGAGCAAAGGGCGCAGCGCGGCGGGTTGAACTTCGCGCGCGGCCCTGTGCGCGGGATTCGCTTGTGGCCACCCGCGGTGGCCGGTGACGATGCGGGCTCCGTCACTTCACGTGCGGGCGCCCGCGATTGGCGCCCGCCTCGCGCCCCATGCAATCTCCTTTGCATTCCCGCCGCAGCATGGTGCTGCCGCTGCTGGTGGGCGGCCTCTTCGTGGGCCTGTCGATGGGCATGCGCGGCGGCTTCGGCCTGTTCCTGCCGCCGATCAGCCTGGACCGAGGCTGGAGCCGCGAGGCGATCGCGTTCGCGCTCGCATTGCAGAACCTTGCGTGGGGGCTGGCGCAGCCGCTGTTCGGCGCGATCGCCGACCGCTTCGGCGCCGCGCGCGTGGTGGCCGCCGGCATGCTGGCGTATGCGATCGGCCTGTACGCGATGGCGCATGCCGCTACGCCGGCCAGCTTCACCGTGTCGGCGGGGCTGCTGGTGGGCATGGGCCTGAGCGGCGCTGCCTTCGGCACCGTCTATGGCGCCGTGGCCAAGCGGGTGCCGCCGGAGCGGCGCGGTGCGGCGCTCGGGCTCACCGGTGCCATCGGAGGGCTCGGGCAGTTCCTGATGCTGCCCGTGCTGGGCGGGCTGATCTCCGGCACCGGCTGGGCCAATGCGCTGGTGGTGATCGCCGTCGCGTTCGCGGTGGCCGCGCTGCTGGCGCCGGTGCTGCGCACGCCGGCAGCGCCGTCCGGCGCCACTGCCGCGCCGCAGCGCATGCGGCAGGCGGTGAGCCAGGCGCTGCGGCAGCGCGACTTCTGGCTGCTGAGCCTCGGCTTCTTCACCTGCGGCTTCCAGCTCTCGTTCGTGTCGTTCCACCTGCCGGCCTACCTCAGCGACCACGGCTTCGCGGTGCGCACCGGCACCACCGCGCTGGCGCTGATCACGCTGGCCAACATCGTGGGCATCTACGCCTGCGGGCGCCTGGGTGATCGCTTCCGTCCGCGTACCGTGCTCACGCTGCTGTACCTGGTGCGCGCCGTGGCGTTCGTCGGTTTCATCGTGGCGCCGCTGTCCGTGGGCTCGCTGTACGCGTTCGCGATCGTGATGGGGCTCACCTGGCTCGGCACCGTGCCGCTCACCAATGGCGTGATCCTGCGGCTGTACGGCGCGCGCTACCTCTCCACCTTGTTCGGCTTCGTGTTCGTGGGGCATCAGCTCGGTGGCTTCCTCGGCGCGTGGGTGGGCGGCTGGGTGTTCGACGCCACCGGCAGCTATGCCGGCGTGTGGTGGGCTTGCGCGGCCCTGGGGCTTACCGCAGCGGCCTTCCACTACCCGATCGACGATTCGCTGCGCGTGCCCGCCGGCGGGCCGCTGCCGGCATGACGCGCAAGCCGGTGCGATCACTGCATGGCGCGTGGGCCGGCCTGGGCGTGCTGCTGCTGGCCGTGGCCATGGCGGCCGCGTGGGCGGCCTACCGCGAGCCATCGCTCGTGCTGTCGTATGCGATCGACCTGCCGCTGTGCGGCGCGCTCAGCCGACGGCTTGCGCCTCCTCGCGCAGCCACGCCACCAGCGCCGCCACCGCAGGCCGCCGCGCCACGTCGGTGAGGGCCACCGCCTGGTACAGCTTGCCCGGCACCGCACTGGCGTGCGCCGGCGCGATGCGCCCGCTGGCGATGGCGCCGGCCAGCACGCGCACCGGCAGCAGCGCCACGCCCAGCCCTTCGGCCGCGGCCTGCAACGTGAGCAGGATGTCGTGACACAGCAGCGCGGGCGGCGGTGCGGCCTGCGCCACGCCGTGCGCCGCGACAAAGCCGCTCCACGGCATGCGCGGATGCTCCACCAGCGGCACCTCCCGCACAAGCTGCGCCAGCGGCAGCACCCGGGTTCGCGCGGCCAGTGCCGGGCTGGCGCAGGGCACGATCTGCTCGCGCCACAGCGGGATGCGCGTGACGCCCGGCACATCGTCTTCGGCGCCGTAGCGCAGCGCGATGTCGGCCTGCTCGCCGGGCACGTCGGCCAGCGCCTCGGAGGCACGCAACGCGATGCCGACGCGCGGCTGCCGCTGCCGCCAGCGCACCAGCCGCGGGCCCTGCCACAGGCGCGCCAGCGCCGGGCTGGCGGCCACGCGCAGCTGCACCTGCGCCGCGGCAGACACGTCGTACAGCCCGTCGCCCACGGTGCGCGCAAACTGCTGCACCGCCGCGTAGTAAAGCCGGCCGGCACTGCTGAGCTCGAGCGCGCCGGCGCTGCGCGTGAAGAGGCGCACCTTCAGCCGGTGTTCGAGCAGCGTGATCGCGCGGCTCAGCGCAGAGCGCGTGACACCGAGCTCCAGCGCCGCGCGCGGCGCGCTCTGCAGCCGGGCCAATGCCTCGAACGCCACCAGTGCGTGCAGCGGCGGCAACGGCGCCTGGCGAGGTACAAGAGAGGCCATGACGACCAAGGATAGCGACGCCGGCGCCACGCCGCTGGACGTGACTTCGCTGGCCACGCTGCCACTGCACGAGCTGGCCGCGTTCGAGGCGGCGGCGCGGCTGGGCAGCTTTGCGCGCGCCGCCGAGGAGCTGTGCGTCACGCAGTCGGCCGTGAGCCACCGCATCCGCCAGCTCGAAGGCCGGCTCGGCGGCGCGCTGTTCGAGCGCGCAGGCAAGGCGGCCCGCCTGCTGCCGCTGGGGCAGCGCTGCCTGGCCCCGGTGGCAGAAGGCCTGGGCCGCCTGCGCCAGGCCACCGCGGCCATCGACGACACCGAGCGCCGCCTGGTGCGCCTGGCCGTGACGGCGGCGCTGGGCACGCAATGGCTGATGCCGCACATCGCGCGCTTCATGCAGCAGCACGTGGATGTGCGCACGGAGATCAGCCCGAGCGCGAGTGCGGACGATGCGGCTGCGGGCACCGCCGACGTCACGCTCGGCTTCGACGAGGCGCGGCCCGACGGCGCGGCGGCGTTCCAGGTCGTGCTGCGGCTCGTCTGCGCACCACCGCTGCTGGCGCAGCACGGCCCGTTCGACACCGTGCAGCGACTTCGCGCGGCGCCATGGCTGCGCCATCCGCAGTTCTCCGGGGCGCGCTGGATGCGCGCCGCCTTCGGGGTGGATGCCGAGCCGCTGGGCATCGACCAGTTCGACGACACGGTGGCGATGCTGGAGGCCGCAGCCGGCGGCCTAGGCCTGGCGCTGTGCCCCGCGCTGGCCTGCGGGCCGTACGAGCAGGCGGGCCTGCTGGTGCGCGCGCACCCGGTGGAGCTGACCGGCTTCGCCTGCACTGCACGCCTGTCGGAGGCCGGCGCCGTGAAGCCGGCCGCGCGGGCGTTTGCCGAATGGTTGGCGCGGCAGGTGGCTTGAAGGTCAGGCGGGCTGCCCGGAGCCGGCGCGGCGCGGCAGACGGTGCGTCTGGCCGATCGCCAGCACGAAGAACTCGTCGTCTGCCAGGCCTTGCGCGGTGCGCTGCGCCGCCAGCACCTGCGGCGGTTCGTCCAGCGGTTCGTCGGTGAGCTCGAAGGTGCCCCAATGCACGCCGAGCGAGCGCTTCGCGTTCAGGTCGCGATGGATCTTGATCGCCTCGTGCACGTTGACGTGCTGCTCGGCCATGAACCAGCGCGGTTCGTAGGCGCCGATCGGCAGCAGCGCGATGTCGAATCCCCCGCCGGCCGCGGCGGCATGCCGCTCGGCGTAGCGGCTGCGGATGTCGGCAAAGTCGCGCGAGTAGCCGGTGTCGCCGGCAAAGAACAGGTGGCAGTCGGGCGCGAACACCGCAAAGCCGCCCCACAGCGTCTTCATGCGGTCGTGCAGCCCGCGGCCCGACCAGTGCTGCGCCGGCACCAGCGCCACCTCCACGTCGCCCAGGCGGTGGTGCTCCCACCAGTCCAGCTCGACGGCGTGCTGCACGCCGCGCCCGGCCAGCCAGCGCTTGAGCCCGAGCGGCACGACGAACAGCGGCGGGCCGCCGGCCTGGGCGTTCAACGCGCGGATGGTGGGATCGTCGAGGTGGTCGTAGTGATTGTGGGAGGCCAGCACCAGGTCCACGCGCGGCAGCGCCGGCAGCGGCACGCCGGGCGGCTGCGCGCGGGCCGGGCCGGCAAACGACAGCGGCGATGCGCGCTCCGAGAACATCGGATCGGTGAGCAGCGTGATTCCGCCCAGCTGCGCCAGCACGGTGGCATGGCCGATCCAGGTGACGGCCGGCTGCATGGCCGCGCCGGCGCGCGCGTTGGCGTGCAGGAAGTCGAGCTCGGGCGGCACCTGCGGAATCGGCGCCTGCGGCCGCGGCGGCAGGTGCGCGCGCGTGGCCTGCCAGCGCCAGCGCAGCACCTCGGCCAGGCTCTTGCCGGTGAACTCGACGTAGTTGTTCTGGAAGCCGCTCTTGCGGTGATGCCGCTTGTGCGGATGCGGCTTGTGCGAGCTCACCGCTTGTCGCTCGCGGCCAGCACCGGCGCCACCGCCTGGCGTGCCGCGGCTTCGTTCAGCGTGGCCGCGTCCATCGTGGCGAAGGCCTGCGCCACCTCGGCCTTGTGCGCGGGATCGGTGAGCACCTTGTAGTCGTCGGCCAGCGCGCGCAGCAGCTTGGGCGTGAGCGCGTCGAGCTGCGGGCGGATCACGGTGGCCAGGTCCGGCGCATCGTCGAAGCGGCCCGGATGCTCCTGCTCCCAGCGCTCGAACAGCGCGCGCTGCACCGTCTTGGAAGCCTCGATCTGTGCGCGGAAGAAGGCCTGCGCAAAGTCCGCCGGCACGCCCGCCGCCTGCGCCTGCTCGCCCAGGCGCTGCACGATCTGCGCCTCGCGCGGCAGGTCCTCGATGGGCGCCTTGGTGTTCCACTTGGTGCGCGCGACATCCTGCGCCAGCAGCAGGCGCTGGTCGATCAGCTGGCGCAGCGTGTGCAGGCCCCAGGGGTACGAGAGCCAGTGGTCGACGCGCTGGGCGAGTGCACCGCTGGCCTCGGCCTGGTGCAGCCACTGGTCGACATAGGCCTTGAACACCCAGTCGCGCGGCAGCAGAACGGCCTTCTCGGAGAAGTCGAACGGCGCGTCGGGGTGCACCGCGCACAGCTGCGGATGCAGGCGCTGCTGCAGGCGCGTCTCGATGGCGTCGGTGATCATCAGGTCGGCGTGGTGCGACACGATCTGGTCGAAGATGGTCACGTTGTCCGGGTACACCGTGAGCTGCGCATGCGGCGCACGCGCCTTGGCGAAGCGCTCGTTGGTGCCGCCGGGGTTGACGATCAGGTGCACGCCCGGCTGGTCGATTTGCGCCAGCGTCTGGTACTTGGCCTGGTTCTCGCACAAGGTGATCGGCGTCTTGCCGTCGCGCATGTAGGGCAGCGAGAACACGCCCTTCTTCTGCCGCTCCAGCGTGATCGACACGCCCCCGATCGCGATGTCGAAGCGGTCGTCGCCGAAGTCCTTCATCAGGGTGGACCAGGTGGTCGGCACCACCTGCATCTTCACGCCGAGCGAATGCGCCAGGTCGGCCGCGAGGTCGATGTCCAGCCCTACGAAGTCGGCCGCCTTGGTGGGCCGATAGCTGAAGGGCTTGTAGTCGCCGGTGGAGCCCACGCGCAGCACGCCGCGCGCCATGATCTCGTCGAGCCGGCTCGGAGCGGCTTGCGCTGCCGCCAGCGACGGCAGCAGCGCGCAGGGCAGGGCCAAGGCGATCGACAGCAAGAGCTTCGGCAAGCGCGACATGAGGTCTCCTCTGGTGTTCGAAGCCCGCGAGCTTACGACGACCGCCGCGTGCCTGCCGCGCACTACAGCGCGAGCTGCGACGACGGCGTGGTGGGCACGCGCAGCGCCTCGGCAAAGTGCGCCAGCGCGCGCGCGTCGCGCTCCACCGTGTGGCTGGCGATGCAGTCGCGTGGCGCCTCGGCCTCGTAGTTGCGCATGCGTGCGTCCGCTGCGGTGGTGGCGATGCACTGGTCCGCGGTCACGCCGGTGAGCAGCAGGCGGTGCACCTTCAGGCCATCGAGCAGCAGGTCCAGCGGCGTGCGGAAGAACGCCGAATGCATCGGCTTGAGCACGAAGTAGTCCTGCGGATCGGGCATCAGCGTGCGCGTGATCTGCGCGCCGCGCTGCTGCAGGGAGGCATCCACCACCTGGCGGAAGTCCGAGCGCCAGCGGCCGTGGTTGTCGTTGGCGTAGACCACCGGCACGCCTTGGGCGCGGCAGCGCAGCTTGAGCGCCGCGATCGCAGGCGCGATCAGCGCGGCGCGCGGCAGCAGCTGATCGGCGTCGGGAAACTGCCAGTCGCTGATCATGTCGACGATCAGCAGCGCGGGGGCGTGAGGGTGGTCGGTCATGGCAGGCGGGGCCGGTGGCCTGTGCAGACAGGCAAGCGCGGCGCCCGCACCGGTTGCCGCCGCGTGGCCCGGAACGCCGCTTGCCGCACCGCGCAGGACATTGCGGAGAAGCCCCATGCTCGAGAAACTGCCCGACGCCGTGGGCCACCTGCTGCAGCACCAGCGAGCAGGCCTGGACAAGACGGCCTTTCAGCGCGTGCCCTTGCGTGCCGGCCAGGGCGCGATCACCGTGCGCAGCCTGGCGTTTGCCGACCATGCACCCATCCCCGAGCGCTACACGGCCGACGGTGAGGGCAGCTCGCCGCCGCTGGAGTGGAGCGGCGTGCCGCCCGGTGCCCAGTCGCTGGTGCTGATCGTCGAGGACGCCGATGCGCCCACGCCTGCGCCGCTGGTGCATGCGATCGCGGTCAACCTGCCCGCGGCCGACGGTGCCTTGCCCGACGGCGCGCTGAACCGCCACCACCACGATGACACCGCCGAGGCGCTGGACCTGGGGCGCAACTCCTACCTCAGCGCCGGCTGGCTGCCGCCCGATCCGCCACCGGGCCACGGCGTGCACCGCTATGTGTTCCAGCTGTTCGCGCTGGCGCCCGGCGAGGCGCTGCACGGCACACCGGGGCGCGACGCCGTGATGGACGCACTGGCCGACCGCGCCATCGCCAGCGGCTGCCTCGTGGGCACCTACGAACGCCACGACACCAAGGTGAAGACCCCCCAGGCCGAGGCGGCGGCCAGTGGCGGCATGACGGGCGCCGCGGGCTGAACTGCACGCGCCTTGCGACGCGCTGCTACGCTGCGCGCATTCCAGCTCCCGGAGCGCGCGATGCCGCAAACCCTGAACACCGACGTGGCGGTCATCGGCGCCGGCAGCGCGGGCATGACGGCCTATGGCGCGGCGATCAAGCACACGCCCAACGTGCTGTTGATCGAAGGCGGGCCCTACGGCACCACCTGCGCGCGCGTGGGCTGCATGCCGAGCAAGCTGCTGATCGCGGCCGCGCATGCGGCGCACGAGGTGGCGCATGCCGCGCTGTTCGGCGTCGACGCGGGCCCGGTGCGGGTGGACGGCCGCGCGGTGATGGCGCGGGTGCGCAGCGAGCGCGACCGCTTCGTCGGCTTCACGGTCGAGGCGGTCGAGGCCTGGCCGGCGGCACAGCGGCTGCGCGGGCAGGCACGCTTCATCGATGCCAACACGCTCGACGTGGACGGCACGCAGGTGCGCGCGAGTCGCATCGTGATCGCCACCGGCTCGCGGCCGTGGTTTCCCGACGCCTGGCGCGCGCTCGGCGATCGCCTGATCGTCAACGACGACGTGTTCGACTGGCAGGACCTGCCGCGCTCGGTGGCCGTGGTGGGCGCCGGGCCGATCGGCCTGGAGCTGGCACAGGCGCTGCACCGGCTGGGCGTGCGCGTGCGGCTGTATGCGCGCAGCGCACTGCTGGGCCCGCTCACCGCACCGGCGCCGCAGGCGGCGGTGCGCGAGATCATTGCGGCCGAGCTGCCGCTGGCGTCGCCCTTCAGCGCGCTGCAGGTCACGCGTGACGGCGACGGGGTGCGGGTGCTCAGCACGCACGCCGACGGGGTGCAGATGGACGACCACTTCGACTACCTGCTGGCCGCCACGGGCCGGCGGCCCAACGTGGACACGCTGGGCCTGCAGGCCAGCGGCCTCCCGCTGGGCCCTGACGGCGTGCCGCCGTTCGACCCCGGCACCGGCCAGGTGGGCGACAGCCCGGTGTTCATCGCCGGCGACGCCGCGTCGTACCGCCCGCTGCTGCACGAGGCCGCCGACGAAGGCCGCATCGCCGGCGACAACGCCGGGCGCTTTCCGGACGTGCGCATGCACGCGCGGCGTGCGCCGCTGACGGTGGTGTTCACCGACCCGCAGATGATGATCGCCGGTGCCGGCCGCGCCTTGCTGGAGGCGGCCGGCACGCGCTTCGCGGTGGGCAGCGTGTCGTTCGAGGACCAGGGCCGCAGCCGGGTGATGGGCGTCAACCGCGGCCTGCTGGAGGTGTACGGCTGCCCGCTCAGCGGCCGCTTTCTCGGCGCGGAGATGGTGGGCCCGGCCGCCGAGCACATCGGCCACCTGCTGGCCTGGAGCGTGCAGCGCGGCGACACGGTGCAGCAGATGCTGGACTGCCCTTTCTACCACCCGGTGGTGGAGGAGGGTGTGCGCACGGCACTGCGCAACCTGCTGCGTGCGCTGCACATGGGCCCGGTGCCGGTGCCGCGCTGCCAGGATTGCGGGCCGGGTGCTTGACCTTGCCGTGAGGCAGGTCGTGCCGGCCGCCTAGAATTTTCCGACTCAACCCAAGGAGATGCCATGAGCCTTCGACTGGGCGACACCGCCCCCGACTTCGAGCAGCAATCCACGCAGGGCACCATCCGCTTCCACGAGTGGCTGGGCAACAGCTGGGGTGTGCTGTTCTCCCACCCCGCCGACTTCACGCCGGTGTGCACCACCGAGCTCGGCCTCACGGCCAAGCTGAAGGACGAGTTCGCCAAGCGCAATGTGAAGGCGATCGCGCTGTCGGTGGACCCGGTGGATTCGCACCAGAAGTGGGTGGGCGACATCAACAGCACGCAGGGCTGCGAGGTGAACTTCCCGATCCTTGCCGACGCCGACCGCAAGGTGTCTCAGCTCTACGACATGATCCATCCGAACGCCAACGCCACGCTCACCGTGCGCTCGCTGTTCGTGATCGATCCGAACAAGAAGGTGCGCCTGATCATCACCTACCCGGCCAGCACCGGGCGCAACTTCGACGAGGTGCTGCGCGTGATCGACTCGCTGCAGCTCACCGACCACCACAGCGTGGCCACGCCGGGCAACTGGAAGCAGGGCGACGACGTGGTGATAGTGCCCTCGCTGCAGGACCCTGATCTGATCAAGCAGAAGTTCCCGAAGGGCTACAAGGCGCTCACCCCCTACCTGCGCATGACGCCGCAGCCGAACAAGTAGCGCGCTCTTAGCCGCGGGCGGCGGCGCCCGCGGCGAAGTCCAGGCACACCGAGGTGCCGATGCCGGGCTCGCTGGTCACGGCCAGCTCGCCGCCCATCTGCTGCATCAGGTTGCGGGCGATCAGCAGGCCGAGCCCGGTGCCGGGAATCGCGGAGCGCTCCTGCCCCAGCCGCTCGAACGGCTGGAACAGGTGCGACAGCGCCGCCGGGGCGATGCCCACGCCGGTGTCGTCCACGCACAAGCGCACGTGCCCCGGCGAGGCCGCGGCGGCCCGCCAGGTGACGGTGCCGCCCGGGCGGTTGTACTTGACGGCGTTGGAGCCCACGTTGAGCAGCACCTGGCGCAGCCGCACTTCGTCGGCGCGCACGGTCAGCCCGGCAGGGATCTGCTGCAGGAACTGCACCTCGTATTGCGCCGCCAATGGCTGCAGGAAATGCAACACCTGCTCCACGTTGAGGTCGAGTGCCACATCCGCCAGCTCCATTTGCAGGCGGCCCGTGGCCGCGCGCTGCAGATCCAGCACGTCGTCCACCAGCGCCACCAGGTGCTGGCCGGCCTGCAGGATGTGGTCGGTGTAGGCGGCGGCGCTGGCGCTGTCCGTCCCGCCCTTGAGCTTCATCAGCTGCGCGAAGCCGAGCACCGCATTCAGCGGCGTGCGCAGCTCATGGCTCATGCGCGAGAGGAACTCGGTCTTGGCGCGCTCGGCGATCTGGGCCGCCTGCAGCTGCATGCGGCCCGCCGCCAACTCGGCCAGCTGCTCGGCCGCTTGCCGTTGCACGCTGAGGTCATGCACCTGGTACAGGTAGCACACCGGATGCTCGCCCTCGCGCAGCAGCGACACGCTCACCAGCGTGTACACCGGATCGTCGCCACCGTGGCGCAGGTAGCGCTTCTCGAACTGCGCCACGCCGCTGCCCTCGATCAGCAGCCGTTGCAGGCACTGCTGCTCGTGCGCCAGGTCGTCCGGGTGCGTCACCTGCGCTTGCGGGCAGCCGCTGAAGCGGGCCGAGTCGCCGCCGAGCAGGCGGCACAGCGCCTCGTTCACCTGCATGAAGCGGCCGTCCAGCGACACCAGTGCCATGCCCAGCGGGGCATGGTCGAACGCGCTGCGAAACCGCTGCTCGCTGGCACGCAGGCGCTCCTCCTGCGCCATGCGCTGCGTGGCGTCGCGCAGCACCACCACGGCGCCCATCAGCCGGCCTGCGTCGTCGCTCACCGGTGCAGCGGATTCGTCCACCGGCACGTCATGGCCGTCGGGGCGGATCAGAACGCGTCCATGCCTCACGCCCACCACGCGGCCGGCGCTCAGCGCGCGCTCGGCCGAGCTGGCGCCGTCGCTCCCCTCGTCACGAAAGCGCAGCAGCTCGGCCACCGGCTTGCCGCGCGCCTGCTCCAGCGTCCACCCGGTGAGCGTCTCGGCCGCGCCGTTGAGGAAGCGCACGCGGGCATCGCTGCCGGTGATCAGCACGCCGTCCTGCACGCATCGCAAGGTGGAGGCGAACCAGCGCTCGGATTCGCGCAGCCGGCGCTCCATGCGCGACTTGTACAGCGCCACCTCGATGACCGCGTGCAGCTCGCGCGCCTGGAACGGCTTGGTGAGGTAGCCGTAGGGTGCCGTCTCGGCCGCGCGGCGCACGGTGGCGTGGTCGCTGTACGAGGTGAGGTAGACCACCGGCGCGTGCATCTCCTGCGCCAGCACCTGCGCCACCTGCACGCCATCCATCGCGCCGCGCAGGCGCACGTCCATCAGCGTCAGGTCGGGGTGTTCGCGGCGCGCCAGCGCCAGCGCCTGTTCACCGGTGCCTGCCACGCCGGCCACGCGGTAGCCCAGCTCCTGCAGCTGGTGCTGCAGATCCAGCGCGACGATGGCCTCGTCCTCAACGATCAAGATGCGTGCGGATTCATCACTCATGGGCTCGGCGCGTCAAAGCAAAGGGTGGCGGCGGTGCCGCGGGAGGATTCGAATCTGAGCTCGCCACCCAGCTGGCGCGCCAGGCTGGCTGCGAGCTGCAGGCCCGTGCTGCGGGCCGCCAGGGGGTCGAGCGAGGCGGGCAGGCCGATACCGTCGTCGGCCACACGCAGGCAAAGCTGCGCACCCTGCGGCTGGATGCGCACCACGATGCGGCCGTGCTGGCCGGCCGGAAACGCGTGCTTCAGGCTGTTGCTGATCAGCTCGGTGAGCAGCAGGCCCAGCGGCACGGCGGTGTCCATGCCGATGTCGGTGCGCACCACGTCCAGCTCCAGCGCGATCTCGCCGGCCGCATGCGCGCTGCCCGCCACCAGCTGGCGCGCCAGGTTGGCCACGTAGCGCTCGAGTGCCACCGCGCTCAGCGTCTCCGTGCGATACAGCTGCTCGTGCACCAGCGCCATCGCGCGCACGCGCTGGGCCGTCTCCTGCAATGCAGCGCGCGCGCTGTCGTCCGTGACGGCGCGGCCCTGCAGGTTGAGCAGGCTTTGCACCACCTGCAGGTTGTTCTTGACGCGGTGGTACACCTCGCGCAGCAGCGTTTCCTTCTCCACCACGGCCTTGTGCAGCGCCTGCTCGCCGAGCACGCGCTCGGTCACGTCGGTCACCAGCACGAAGATGCCCTGCACGCTGCCCGCCTGCACATCGGGGATGTAGGAGGCCTGGCTGTGGCGCAGCACGCCGTCGGGGCCGGGGATGGCACGGTCGAAATCCTGCCGGCGGCCGGCGAAGGCGGCGTCGGCGAACGGCTTGTTCTTGGCGTACAACTCGTCGCCCAGCAGCTCCCGCATCGTGCGGCCATGGATCTCTGCCGGCGACTTGCCGAACCAGCGCCGGTAGTCGGCGTTGGCAAAGCGGTTGCGGCGCTCCACGTCCCAGTAGCCGATCATCGCCGGCACGTTGTCGGTGACCAGCCGCAGCATCGCCTCGCTGGCGCGCAGCGCGGCAGTGCGTTGCTCGAGCTGCTCGGCCATCGCGTCGAAGCGGCGGCCGAGCGCGCCGATCTCGTTGGTCTCGGCGCTGCGGCAGCGCGACCCCGCGTCGCCGTCGGCCAGCGCCTGCATCGCCCGGTCGAGTGACTGCAACGGGTGCAGCACGCGCCGCGACAGTTGCAGGCCCGCGCCCGCGAACAGCAGCGCCAGCAGCGCCGGTGTCGCGATGGCCAGCGCCATCAGCCGCTGTTCGCTCGCGCCGCGCCGGCTGGTCAGCTCACCCTCCAGCTGATAGGCGTGGTCCCACAGCGCGCGGGCGCCGCCCAGCACCTGCGCCACCAGCTGCTGGCGTTGGCGCGCCATCTCGGGCGTGTCGTGCTCGGGCGAGGGCATTTCAGCCAGGCGGCCGAAGGGTTGCGGCAGCGTGGCCAGTTCCTGCGCCAGCTGCGCCGGTTGCGGTGTGGCCGTGGAGCCGCGCAGCCGCGCGAGCAGGTGCTCTAGCCGGTTGCGGTGGTCCATCCAGCCCTGGCGTGTGTTCTCGCTCGCTTCGAGCAGGTAGCCCTGGGTCAGCACGACGAGCTGGCTGGCCTCGCGCGCCACGGCGCGCACCGTGGCTTGCTGATGCGCCAGCTGGCGAGCCTCGACCACGGAGCCGACCAGCGCCGCGAGCGCACCCGCGCCCACCGCCACGGCCAGCCCCACCAGCGCAGCGAACTGTCGGCGCAAAAGCATCTGAACCCGCCATCACCGTGCGGCGACCTTCGGCCGCGGGACGACTCCCTGGATGCATCGTGCGCCGCGCGCGAGCGGCCGCGGTTGACGGCGCTCAAGCCGGCGCGCGAGGGGCGGCTCAGGGCTTGCGGGTGCGCGCCTTGGCTGCCGGCGCCGGGCGTGCCAGGCCGCTGAACGTGGTCTGCGTGAGCCACTCCACGATCTGCTCGTCGCTGTGCTGGGCCTGCGACTTCAGCAGCCCCAGCACGGGGTCGCAGGCGCGCGCATACAGCGTGAACAGCACCAGTTCGGCCGGCAGCTGCGGGTCCACGTCTTCGGCCACCTGGGCTTCGGTGATCCAGGTGCCGAGCTTGTTGCTCAGGTCGATCAGCCGGTCCATGTAGGCGCCGTGGCTCATCAGTGTGCTGGTGAGGCGGGAGTTCTGCGACGGCAGCGACGGCATCTCGCCGGCCAGCTGCGTGCGCAGCGCCCAGCGCACCACCTCCTTCAGCTGGTCCACCGCCGGCACGGGCGCCGCGCCGGCCGCCTCGCGCAGCCCGTCGACGATGCCGATTGCGCGCTCCAGCACCCGCACCATCGCCGCGCTCGCCAGCTCCTCCTTCGAGGTGAAGTGCTTGTACAGGCTGGCCTTGGCGATGCCGGCCTCGGCGGCCACTTCGTCCACTGTCATCAGCTCGTAGCCCTTGCTCACGAGCAAGCGGTTCACCGCGGCGAGGATCGAATCCTCGCGCAGTTGCTGAACCTGCTCTTTGTAGGACGGCCGGGTGCTCATGGCGCGATTGTAAGGCGCCTCGCTACCGGTTCGTATGCCGCAAGAACAAATATGTTTGCAAAATGAACTGAGCGGTCATACACTGAACCGAACAGTTCACGAGGGGTTCGGAATGAAGCGCATCGCCGTCATCGGCTCGGGCATCGCGGGGTTGGCCGCGGCGCGCACGTTGTCGCAGGCCGGTGCCGGGCGGGTCAGCCTGTTCGAGGCCGGTTCGCATTTCGGCGGCCATGCCCATACGGTGGACGTGTCGCTCGACGGCTTCACGCATGGCGTGGACACCGGCTTCCTGGTCTACAACGAGCGCACCTACCCGCGCCTGACCCGGCTGTTCGACGCGCTGGGCGTGGCCACCGCGCCGTCGGACATGTCGTTTTCGGTGCAGGTCAGCGGCACCGGGCTGGAGTGGAGCGGCTCGTCGCTGGCCGCCGTGTTCGCGCAGCCGCGCAACTTGGTGCGCCCGGGGTTCTGGCACATGCTGGCGGAGATCGTGCGGTTCAACCGCGTCGCCACCACGCTGGCCGCTGGCGGCCAGGACGCTGCGCTCGCCCAACCGGTGCGCGAGTTCCTGCGCGAGCGTGGCTTCGGCGCGGCGTTCGTGCAGTGGTACCTGCTGCCGATGGTCAGTTGCATCTGGTCGTGCCCCACGGCGCAGATGCTCGACTTCCCGGTCGGCACGCTGATTCGCTTCTGCCACAACCATGGCTTGCTGCAGGTGGCGGATCGTCCGCAATGGCGCACGGTGGCCGGGGGCTCGCGCGAATACGTGCGCCGCATCGTGGCGCAACTGCTCGATGCGCGGCTGCGCACGCCGGTGCGCGGCGTGTGGCGCAATGCGGCCGGCGCGCTGGTCAAGACCGACAGCGGCACCGAGCACTACGACGCAGTGGTGTTCGCCTGCCACACCGACCAGGCGCTGCAGCTGCTCGGCGACGACGCCACGCCGATGGAGCGCAAGGTGCTGGGCGCCATCCGCTACCAGCCCAACGTGGCGGTGCTGCACACCGACGCATCGCTGCTGCCGAAGCGGCGCCGCGCCTGGGCCGCGTGGAACTACGAGTCGCGTGCCGCCGAGCCGGGCGACCAGGCCGTGTGCCTGCACTACCTGCTCAACCGCCTGCAGCCGCTGCCATGGACGCGCCCGGTGATCGTGTCGCTCAATCCATTGCGCGAGCCCGCCGGCGCGCTGCAACGCTTTGCGGTGGACCATCCGGTGTTCGATCTCGGCGCGATCGCAGCGCAGCACGACCTGCCCGCGCTGCAAGGCGTGCGGCACAGCTGGTTCTGCGGCGCGTGGGCCGGCTATGGTTTCCACGAGGACGGGCTGGCCTCGGGCATGGCGGTTGCCGCGCAGGTGAGCGAGCGGCTGGCGCGGCCGCTGCAGGCGGCACAGGCATGAGCGCACAGGCCCAACTCGGCATCGGGCGCGTGTGGCATCGCCGGCTGCGGCCTGCGGCACACGCCTTCAGCTATCCCACCGCGTTTCTGATGCTGCCGATGCGCAGCCTGCGCGACGCGCCCTGCGCCGCGCTGCAGCGCAACCGCACGGCGCCGCTGTCGTTTCACGACGCCGACCACGGCGACGGCGGCGCCGACGCGCTGGCCTGGTTCGACGCGCTGCTGGCGCGCGAGGGCATCACCGATGCGCAGGGCGAGGTCTGGCTGCTCACGTATCCGCGCGTGCTGGGCTATGTGTTCAAGCCGGTGAGCTTCTGGTGGGCGCACCGGGCCGACGGCACGCTGGCGGCGATGGTGGCCGAGGTGAACAACACGTTTGGCGACCGCCATTGCTACGTGCTGCATGGCGCGGCACTGCAAGGCGGGGCCGAGGCGCATGCGCCCAAGGTGATGCACGTGTCGCCGTTCTGCGAAGTGCAGGGCGGCTACCGCTTCCGCTTCCGGCGCGGCGTGCGCGACGTGCAAGTGCGTGTGGACCACGACGACGCCACCGGCCCGTTGCTGCAGACGCACGTGGGCGGTCAACTGCAGCCGCTCACCGCCGCGGCGGTGCGGCGACTGTTGTGGCGCGCGCCGCTGGCCAGCGTGGCCGTGATCGTGCGCATCCATTGGCAGGCGTTGCGCCTCGTGCTCAAGCGCGTGCCGTTCTTCCACCGTCCTGCTGCGCCCGAGCGCGCTGTCCAACGATGAACACCCTCGCTGTCCTTCCCCTGCTGCGCGGCAAGGCCGCGCGTCGCCCGGCCGCGGCCCATGTGGTGCTGCGCCTGCTGAAGCAACTGCGCGGCGGCACCCTGGAGTTGCTGCTGCCAGACCACAGCCGAGCCAGCTTCGGTGACGGCAGCGGCCCCGTGGCGAGCATGCACGTGCTCGACTGGCGTGTCTTCGCGCGCGTGCTCAAGGCCGGCGACATCGGCTTTGCCGAAGCCTGGATCGACGGCCACTGGACCTCGCCGGATCCCACCGCGTTGATGCGCCTGCTGCTGGCCAACCGCGCGGCGCTGGAGCGCGCGGTGCACGGCTCGGCCGCCGGCAAGTGGCTGTACTGGCTGCGCCATCGGCTGCAGCGCAACTCGCGCCGCGGCAGCGCCCGCAACATCCACGCGCACTACGACCTCGGCAATGCGTTCTACCGCCAGTGGCTCGACGAGACCATGAACTACTCGAGCGCGCTGTTCGCCGGCGACACTAGCCTCACGCTGGCCGAGGCGCAGCAGCTGAAGATGCGGCGCGCACTCGCCGAGTGCGGCGTGGCGCCGGGTCAGCGCGTGCTGGAGATCGGCTGCGGCTGGGGCGCGCTGGCGGAAACCGCGGCGCGCGATTTCGGCGCACGGGTCACCGGCATCACCTTGTCGCGCGAGCAGCTGGCCTACGGGCAGCAGCGCATTGCCAGCGCGGGGCTGGCCGATCGCTGCGCGCTGCAGTACGCCGACTACCGCGACCTGCCGGCGCGCCATGCCGCGCAGCCCTTCGACGCGATCGTGTCGATCGAGATGTTCGAGGCGGTGGGCGAGCCGTACTGGGCCGGCTACTTCGACACGCTGCGCCGCTGCCTCAAGCCGGGCGGGCGCGCCTGCATCCAGACGATCACGATCCACGACGATCTGTACGAGCGCTATCGCCGCTCCACCGACTTCATCCAGCAGTACATCTTCCCGGGCGGCCAACTGCCCAGCGTGAGCGCGTTTCGCGCGCAGTGCGAGCGCGCCGGCCTCGTGGTGGAGCACAGCCTGGCCTTCGGCGCCGACTATGCCGAGACGCTGCGCCGCTGGCGCCAGGCGTTCCTGCAGCGCGCCGACGCGATGCCGGCGCTGGGCTTCGACGAGCGCTTCATGCGCATCTGGCACTTCTACCTGGCCTACTGCGAGGCGGCGTTCGCGATGGACAACACCAACGTCGTGCAGTTCACGCTGAGGCGGCCGTGAAGCGGGCGCGCGTGATTGCCCCGCTGGCCGTGGCCGCCGCATTGGCCGGCACGGCCGCGGTCGCGGCCGAGCCGCCGCAGGCGCCGCCCGAGGTGGCCGCGGCCATTCCGGGCGCGCGCCTGCAGGGCCAGGCGACGATGCGCTTTCTCGGCTTTGCGCTGTACGACGCGCAGCTGTGGGTGGCACCCGGCTTCGATCCTGCGCACTTCACCGACCATGCCTTCGCGCTCGAGCTGCGCTACCGGCGCCGTCTCGACGGCCCCGCCATTGCCGAGCGCTCGCTGGCCGAGATGCGGCGCTTCGGCCGCTTCAGCGATGCGCAGGCGCAGCAGTGGCTGCGCAACCTCACGCAGGCGTTTCCCACCGTGCAGGCGGGCGACACGCTGAGCGGCGTGCACCTGCCGCAGCAACCCACGCGCTTCCTGCACAACGCGCAGCCCACCGCGCAGGTGCCCGGCAGCGACTTCGCGCGCCTGTTCTTCAGCATCTGGCTGGCCGACGGCAGCCCGGAGCCGGCATTGCGCGCGGGCCTGCTCGGCCTGTCGGACGGGCCCCGATGAGCGCGCTGCCACTGCCCGCCGCGGCGCCGCTGCAAGGCGCGGCCGCGCTGCGCTACGGCCTGCTCGGGTTTCCGCTCGCGTTCCTCGCGCTGCCGCTGTACATCCAGCTGCCCGGGCGCTATGCGGAGATCGGTCTGCCGCTGGCCACGATCGGCGCGGTGCTGCTCGGCGCGCGCCTGCTCGACGCGGTGGTCGACCCGCTGATCGGGCGCGCGCTCGATCCCTTGTTCTCGCGCTCGCCGGCCGCGGTGTGGCGCCTGGCCGCGGGGGCCTGCGTATTGCTGGCCGGGGTGTGCGCGGCGCTGTTCTTCCCGCCCGTGCGGGGCACTCTGGCCGGTGCCGCCTGGCTGGGGGCGTTCCTCGTGCCCGCGTCGCTCGCCTTCAGCCTGCTCACGATCGCGCACCAGGCCTGGGGCACGCGCCTGGGCGGCGATGCGCTGCAACGCTCGCGCATCGTGGCTTGGCGCGAGGGCGCTGCGCTGGCCGGCGTGCTCGCGGCCAGCCTGCTGCCGGCGCTGGCGGGCTGGCCGGCCACCTGGGCCGTGCTGGCGGCCACGCTGGCGCTGGGCATCGCCGCGCTGGCCGACGCGCCGCGCCCGGCGCCGGCGGCGCGCAGCGTGGCGCCTGGCGACTGGCGCGCGCCGCTGCGCGACGGCGCGTTCCGCGCGCTGCTGGTGGTGTATCTCGCCAACGGCACGGCGGCGGCCATCCCGGCGTCGCTGGTGCTCTTTTTCGTGCGCGACGTGCTGCAGGCACCGGCATGGGAGCCGGCGTTCCTGGCCGTGTACTTCGCCTGCGCCTTCGGCTCGGTGCCGCTGTGGCTGCACGTGGTGCGCACGCACGGGCTGGTGGTGGCGTGGCGGCGCGGCATGCTGCTGGCCGTGGCGGTGTTCGCCTGCGTGCCGCTGCTCGGTGCGGGGGATGCGATCGTGTTCCTCGCGGTCTGCGCGGCCAGCGGCGTGGCGCTGGGCGCCGACGTGGCGGTGCCGGGCGCGCTGCTCACCGGCCGCGTGCAGCGCGCCAATCCGCAGGCCGCCGGTGCCTACGCGGGCTGGTGGACGCTGGCCACCAAGCTCAACCTCGCGCTCGCCGCCGGCAGCACCTTGCCGCTGCTCGGGCTGGCCGGCTATGCGCCCGGCACGGGCGATCCCGCGGCGCTGATGGCGCTCGCGCTGGCCTATGCCGCATTGCCGTGCCTGCTGAAGCTGGCCGCCGCAGCCCTGCTGACCCGCCTGCACCACCGCCTCAAGGAAGACGCATGACATCCTCCAGCTTGCACCGTGCGCGCCGCGCACTCGCCACCGTCGCTGCCGCGCTGCTGCTGGCCGCTTGCGCCAGCCCCACCGTGCGCGACTACGCCGGGCAGCAGCCGGTGTTCGACTTTCGCAGCTACTTCAACGGCACCGTCACCGCGCACGGCATGGTCACCGACTTCAGCGGCAAGGTGACGCGCCGCTTCGTGGTGACGATGCGCTGCGACTGGCAGGGCGACGAGGGCCGTCTCGACGAATCGTTCGTCTACAGCGATGGCGAACGCCAGCGCCGCGTGTGGCAGGTGCGCCGCGGCGCCGACGGCCGCTACACCGGCACCGCGCCCGACGTGGTGGGCACCGCGCAAGGCGAGCAGGCCGGCAATGCCTTCAACTGGCACTACACGCTGCGCCTGCCGGTGGGCGAGCGCGTGTACGACATCCAGTTCGACGACTGGATGATCCTGATCGATGCGAACACGCTGCTCAACCGCGCGGCCATGCGCAAGTTCGGCCTGCCGGTGGGCGAGGTCACGCTGGCCTTCAGCAAGGGCGAGGGCGGTTGAATGCCGATGAACCCGCCGCTGGTGGACTGGCAGGGCCGCGTGGCCTGGCTGGTGGGCGCGTCGTCCGGCATCGGCCGTGCCACGGCGTCGCTGCTGCATGCGCAGGGCGCCCGCGTGATCGTGTCGGCGCGCAACGTGCG
>CAMLIZ010000067.1 GCA_946480245.1 uncultured Pseudomonadota bacterium | reverse complement strand
ATCAAGGACCTGTGCGCCTGGCTGCGCCTGCTGGTGAACCAGGACGACGACCCCGCGTTCCTGCGCGCCGTGACCACCCCCAAGCGCGGCATCGGCCACCAGACCCTGGGTGCACTGGGCGAGTTCGCCGGCAAGGCCAAGGTGAGCCTGTTCGAAGCGCTGTTCGCCAACAGCTTGGGCACCGCGCTGAAGGGCCGCGCGATCGACTCGCTGCACGAGTTCGGCCGCTACGTGAACGACCTGGAGCACCGCGCGCGCCACACCGAAGGCGGCGAGGCCGCGAAGGCGCTGCTGCTCGAATGGCTGAAGGACATCGGCTACGAGCAGCACCTGTACGACAGCGAGGACAGCGAGAAGCTCGCCGCCTCGCGCTGGAGCAACGTGCTCGACTTCATCGACTGGATCGCCAAGCGCTGCGGCGGCGAGATCACGCAGGACAGCGGCACCTTCGAGAGCGAGAAGCAGACCGTGCTGCAGGTGGCGCAGACGATCAGCGTGATCATCAGCCTGGCCGAGCGCGGCGACGAGCAGGACGTGGTCACGCTCAGCACCCTGCATGCGAGCAAGGGCCTGGAGTGGCCGCATGTGTTCCTGGCCGGCGTGAACGAAGGGCTGCTGCCGTTCAAGAGCGACGACGACGAGATGACGCCCGCACGCCTGGAAGAAGAGCGCCGCCTCATGTACGTGGGCATCACGCGCGCGCGCACCACCCTGGCGGTGAGCACGCTGCGCCGGCGCAAGAAGGGCCGCGACACCGTGCAGGGCATTCCCAGCCGCTTCATCGGCGAAATGAAGCTGCACGAGGCCACGACCAAGGAAGACCCGAAGGAGCGGCTGAAAAAGCTGCGCGAGCAACTGGCCGCGAAGGCGGCCGCCGCAGCGCCGTGATCACCACCCGCGCGCTCGCGGCGGCGGTGGCGCTGAGCGCGCTGCTGGCGATCGCGGGTGCCTTGGCCTGGCCGCCGCTGCTCTTCGTGTTCAAGCCGGCCACCACCTTGCTGGTGATCGCGCATGCGGGGTCGCGCGGGGCGTCCACGCCGCGGCTGCGGGTCTGGCTGCTCGCCGGGCTGGTGCTGTCACTGGCCGGCGACGTGGCGCTGCTGTGGCCGCAGCAGGGCTTCCTGCCCGGGCTGGTGGCCTTTCTGGGTGCGCACATCGCGTACCTGGTGGCCTTCACGCGCGACGCTGCACCGGGCCGCCCTCGGCGGGGCGCTGTTCATGGCCTCCGACGCGATGATCGCGTTCGACCGCTTTCATGCACCGCTGCCTGCCGCGCCAGCGCTCATCCTCGCCAGCTACTGGCTCGCGCAGTGGTGCATCGCATCGGCATTGCCGTCGCGCCGCGCGTAGGCGTCGCAGGCCTGCCCCCGGGCCTTCCCTACAATCGCCGGCAACATGCAGCGCCCGCCGGAATTCGTTCTCACCCTCGCCTGCCCCGACGCCAAGGGCATCGTCTATGCGGTGTCCGGGCTGCTGTACCAGGCCGGCTGCAACATCATCGACTCGCAGCAGTACGGCGACCTGGTCGGCGACGACGCGACCGGCCTGTTCTTCATGCGCGTGCACTTCGAGGCGCCGCCCCACCTGGCCGACGTGGCCACGCTGGACACGCTGTTCGCGCATGCCCGGCAGCAGCATCGCATGGACGCACGCTTCCACGCGGTGGCCGCCAAGCCGCGCGTGCTGCTGATGGTGAGCCAGCACGGCCACTGCCTGAACGACCTGTTGTTCCGCTGGCGCAGTGGCCAGCTGCCGGTGGAGATACCGGCGATCGTGAGCAACCACGCCACGTTCGCGGAGCTCGCGACGAGCTACGGCATCCCGTTTCATCACCTGCCGCTGCCGGCGGGCGCCGACGCGGCCGCCAAGCGTGCGCAGGAGCGCCAGGTGGAGGCGCTCATCGAGCGCGAGCGCGTCGACCTGGTGGTGCTGGCGCGCTACATGCAGATCCTGAGCCCTGAGTTTTGCGAGCTGCTGCGCGGGCGAGCGATCAACATCCATCACAGCTTCCTGCCCAGCTTCAAGGGCGCCAAGCCGTACTACCAGGCGCATGCGCGCGGTGTGAAGCTGATCGGCGCCACCGCGCACTACGTCACCGCCGACCTCGACGAGGGTCCGATCATCGAGCAGGACGTCGAGCGCGTGGACCACACCTTGAGCGCCGAGGATTTCACCGCCGTGGGCCGCGACATCGAATGCGTGGTGCTGGCGCGCGCGGTGCGCTGGCACGTGGAGCATCGCGTGTTGATGAACGGCCACAAGTGCGTGGTCTTCAAGTGAGTCGCTGAGATGAGCACCGGCAAGCCGCCCGCCGCCGCCTTGATGGCCTCGCCCGACGACATCGAGACGCAGTTCTACGAGGCCTTGCAGCACGCCGACATCGCCAAGCTGATGGCCGTGTGGTCGGACGACGACGACATCGTCTGCGTACTGCCCGGTGGCCCGCGCGTGGTGGGCGCGCGCGCCATCCGCAGCAGCTTCGAGGCGGTGTTCGCCAACGGCGGCATCCCCGTCCACCTGGAGCGCGTGCGCCGCCTCGTGCACGGCGCCGCCGCGGTGCATCACCTGCTGGTGCGCGTGGACGTGGCCACCGACGAAGGCACGCAAAGCGCGTGGGTGATCGCCACCAACGTCTACCTCAAGACCGACCATGGTTGGCGCCTGGTGGCGCACCACGCCAGCCCGGGCACCGACCGCGAACTGCTGGAGGTCGGCGAAGCGCCCGCGGTGCTGCACTGAAGATGGACGACTTCCGCTCGCCACGCTGGCTGGCCGGCGGCCACCTGCAGACGATCTGGCCCGCGCTGTTCTCGCGCCGCTTCCACGGGCCACCACCGCAATACCAGCGCGAACGCTGGGCCACGCCGGACGGCGACTTCGTCGACGTCGACTTCCAGGGCGGACCTGCCGGCGCGCCGCTGCTGGTGCTGTTCCATGGCCTGGAGGGCTCGTCGCGCAGCCACTACGCGCAGGCCTTTGCGCACTGGGCGCGCGAACACGGCTGGAGCTACGCGGTGCCGCACTTCCGCGGCTGCTCGGGCGAACTGAACCTGGCGCCGCGCGCCTACCACTCGGGCGACCACGAGGAGGTGGGCTGGATGCTGGAGCGGCTGCGCCAGCGCCACGGTGCGCCGGTGTTCGCCGTGGGCGTGTCGCTCGGCGGCAATGCACTGCTGCGCTGGGCCCAAGAAGCGGGCGGCGAGGCCGCCGCCACGGCCTGCGCAGTGGCCGCCGTGTGTTCGCCGATCGACCTGGCCGCCGGCGGCGCCGCCATCGGACGCGGCTTCAACCGGCTGGTCTACACGCGCATGTTTCTGCAGACCATGAAGCCGAAGGCGCTGGCCAAGCTGCAGCAGCACCCCGGGCTGTTCGACGCTGCACGGCTGCGCGCGGCGCGCGACCTGCGTGAGTTCGACAACGTGTTCACGGCGCCGCTGCATGGCTTTGCCGATGCGGACGACTACTACGCGCGCGGCTCCGCGAAGCCGCGGCTGGCCGAGATCCGCATCCCGGCGCTGGTGCTGAACGCGCGCAACGACCCGTTCGTGCCGGCGCAATGCCTGCCGCGCGCGCACGAGGTGGGGCGCCACGTCACGCTGTGGCAGCCGGCGCACGGCGGGCACGTGGGCTTTGCGCAGGGCCGCTTTCCGGGCCACCTGCTGACCCTGCCCGAGGCCGTGATGCGCTGGATGGTGTCGGCGCCCGGGCACTGAGTACAGTCGGCCCGATGGACGAGATCGTCAAGGCGGCGCTGAAGAAGTGGCCGAACGTGCCACATGCCTACGGCTGGCTCGGGCTGGACGCGCGCGGCCACTGGTACCTGCGCGACGAGCGCACGCAGGCGGCCGGCCCGTTCCCGCAGGCCAAAGGCAGCCGCATCGAACACGAGGCGCTGCTGACCTTCATCGGCCGCAACTACGAGCACGACGCCAGCCGGCGCTGGTTCTTCCAGAACGGCCCGCAGCGCGCGTATGTGGCGCTGGAGGCCGCACCCTGGGTACTGCGCCTGCACGCCGCCGCGCTGCACACCCATACCGGCCTGCCCGCGCGGGCGCGCAGCACCTGGCTCGACGAGCAGGGGCGGTTGTTCGTGGACACCGAGCATGGCCTCGGGCTGCTGCACTCGCTGGACGTCGAGGAAGCCGCCCGCCTGCTCGACGCCGGGCAATGGCCGGCGCCGCAGACGCTGCCGTTCGCGCAGATGCCGCAGCGCTTCGGCTACGTGATGCAGCCCACGGCCGAGCAGGCCGGCCAGGCGTGAGCGAGCCCCTCGAACGCAACAAGGGCCGGCTGCTTGCGCGGCCGGCCCTTGCAGGCGCAATCGAAACGAGGATTACTTGGCCTGGTTCACCATGTAGGTGACCACCGCGCGGATGTCGGCCTCCGAGGCATTGGCGGCGCCACCCTTGGGCGGCATCGCGTTCTTGCCCTTGATGGCATTGGCGACCAGTGCATCCACGCCCTGCGCGATGCGCGGCGCCCAGGCCGCCTTGTCGCCCACCTTCGGAGCGCCGGCGGCGCCGGTGCTGTGGCAGGCGCTGCACACCTGCGTGAACAGCGGCGGCGGGCTGCCCGCAGCGGCCGCACCGGCGTTGTTGCTGCCGCCGGCCGAGGCGGTTTGCACCGATTTCAGTGCAGCAGCCACCTGAGCCGCAGCACCTTGGCCACTGGCCGAGGCGGCCGCGTTGACGGCGCTGGCGGCTTCGGCCGGGCTGGCGGCCGGCGCCTTCGGTTCGGGGAAGCTCGCGCCACCCGCATTGGCCATGTAGACGACGGCGCGCGCCACCTCGAGGTCGTTGAAATCGCCGCCGCCTTGCGCAGGCATGTTGTTCTTGCCGTGCAGCGCCGAGTTGAGCAGCGTGTTGTAGCCCTGCGCGATGCGCGGTGCCCACGCGGCCTTGTCGCCGAACTTGGGTGCGCCCAGCATGCCGGCGGTGTGGCAGGTGGTGCATTGCGCCTCGAACACCTGCTGGCCGGTCTTGAGCGTGCTGGCGTCGCTGGCGTCCTTGACCTCCACGCTGCCGATCGGCTGGATGCGCTGCGCCACGGCCTCGGCCGACATCGCATCGCTGCCCGCGTTGGGCTGATGATCGGCGGTCACGTAGTGCACCAGCAGCACGATCAGCGTGATCGGCACCAGGAACGCGAAGACGACCGCCAGGATCAACTGCTTCGGCGTCTTGATCGGGCCCTCGTGCGGGGCGGCGTGGGAGACGTCGTGTTCGGGGTGGGCGTCGCTCATGGATTCCTCGAAAGCGTTGGCGTGCGCACCACGCCGCGGGCAGGGCGCGCAAAACCGCGGGATTATAACGAGCGCCCCTTGCGGCGCCGCCACGACCACCAGGCCCGTCGCCTGCGCCGGCACGAAGGCCGCCGGCCAACGGCGAGCGGTCAGGTAAGATCCGCCCTCCGCGCGCCCGTAGCTCAGTGGATAGAGTATTGGCCTCCGAAGCCAAGGGTCGCTGGTTCGATCCCAGCCGGGCGCGCCACCGCACCTCCTGCCTACACGCCGTCCAGCTCTTCATCGGGCACCTGCGCGTACGCGGTGTAGAGGTGGTACGCGAATCGAGCCGCAAGCCGGTCTGACCGCTCACGCGCCGCCGTCGGCCGGCGGTGCCGCCACGCGTTGAAATGCGGCCACACCTCGGAACCCATCGTGGTGAGGATCATCGCGGTCCACCACAGTGCGCTGCCGAAGTCGTGCAGCGTGCCGCCGGGGCCGTTCTCGAACGCATACATGCCGGCACTGCCGGCCAGCAGCACGATCATCGTGAGGCCCAGCACATAGCCGAAACCACGGCGCGACATGTGCCGGCTGAATGCGCCGAAGCCGCGATTGGTGGAGCTGACCACACGCAGCAGCCGCATGCCGCGCGCCACGCGAGCGGCGCGCATCGCCCGTGCCAGGCGCACGATGCGCAGCATGCGCAGCGCCGGCGCCAGCAGCGACAGCGCGGTGAGCCAGTTGCGCCGCAGGTAGGCCCGCTTGGAGGGCGCAAGCCAGAACTCGAGCGCGAAGTTCAGCACGAACACGCCCCAGATCACGTTGCTCAGCAAGTGCAGCAGCGGACCGAGGCCGCGCACCAGGTCCACCACCACCAGCGCCAGCCACACGAAGCCCAGCACCACCATCGGGCCGTCCAGCGCATGCTCCACGCGCTGCAGCAGGCGTTCGCGCTGGCGGTGCAGCGTGCGCTGCGGGTCACGCGGCGGTGAGCGCCGCGGTGCGGGCGGGGTCATGCGCCTCCTGTGGATAGGGAACCCTGCAGCAGGCGCCAGCAAGATCACTGCCCGGCCGGAGGAACGGCGCTTGCCGCACATGGGCATGGCCGCTCCCGACGTTCCGCTGCCCGAGGCGATCCGCCGCGCCGCGCTCCCGCTCGCGCAACCGGCCGACATGGACCGGCTGCTCGAGCTGATCGGCGACAGCCCGCTGGTGCTGCTGGGCGAGGCCACGCACGGCACGCGCGAGTTCTACCGGCTGCGTGCGCAGCTGACGCGCCGGCTGATCGTCGACAAGGGCTTCGACGCGCTGGCGGTGGAGGCGGACTGGCCCTCGGCGCTGCGCGCCAGCCGCTATGCGCAAGGCGCGAGCGACGACGCGTCGGCGGCCGATGCGCTGACCGGCTTTGCGCGCTTTCCGCGCTGGATGTGGCGCAACACGCAAGTGGTGGCGCTGATCGACTGGCTGCGCGGGCACAACGAGGCGCAGCCGCCCGAGCGCCGCGTGGGCTTCTACGGGCTGGACCTGTACAGCCTGCGCGAGTCGATGCACGCGGTGCTGCAGTACCTCGACCAGGCCGACCCCGACGCCGCGCAGCGCGCGCGTGCGCGCTACGCCTGCTTCGACGACCTGGCGGAGGATCCGCAGGCCTATGGCCATGCGGTGGCCTTTGGGTTGCGTGACGACTGCGCGCAGGAGGCGGTGTCGCAGCTGGCCGAGCTGCTGAACCAGTCGCTGCAGCACTTGCGCCACGACGGCGCGGCGGCCGCCGACGAGCTGTTCTACGCGCAGCAGAACGCGCGCGTGGTGCGCAATGCGGAGACCTACTACCGCAGCATGTTCTCGGGCCGCACCGACAGCTGGAACGTGCGCGACGAGCACATGGGCCAGGCGCTGCGCGAGCTGCGCGCGCACCTGGCACGGCAGCGCGGCCGCGCCGGCCGCGTGGTGGTGTGGGCCCACAACTCGCACATCGGCGACGCGCGCGCCACCGACGCCGCGGTGCGCGGCCAGCTCAACCTGGGGCAGCTGGCGCGCGAACAGGCCGCCGACCCGCGCGAGGTGTTCCTGCTCGGCTTCACCACCCACACCGGCAGCGTGGCCGCCGCCGACGACTGGGACGCGCCGGTGCGCCGCAAGCAGGTGCTGCCCTCACGCGAGGACAGCATCGAGCGCCTGCTGCACGACAGCGGCGTGAGTCAGTTCGTGCTGCCGCTGCGCGACGCCCCAGCCGAGCTGCGCAGCGCGCTGCTGGAGCCGCGCCGCGAGCGCGCGATCGGAGTCATCTACCGCCCGGACACCGAGCTGTGGAGCCACTACTTCGCGGCCTCGCTGGCGATGCAATTCGACGCCGTGGTGCACGTCGACCGCACGCATGCGCTGCGCCCGCTGGAGGCCGAGCACCCCTGGGAGCACGAGGCCGAGCCGGAGACCTTCCCCAGCGGAATGTGAGCGCCGCGCGGCGCGCGCCACCCTACAGCGAGGCCGCCAGCCGCGCGGCCTGGTCGATGGCGCGCTTGGCGTCGAGCTCGGCGGCCTCGAAGGCGCCGCCGATCAGGTGCGTCGTCACGCCCAGCGCCTGCAGCGGTGCCGCCAGTTCGCGCAGCGGCTCCTGGCCGGCGCACAGCACCACGTGGTCCACCGCCAGCCACTGCGGGTCTTCGCGCTGCTCGCCGTGGCTGATCAGCAGGCCCTGGTCGCCGATGCGCTCGTAGTTCACGCCCGACAGCATCGGCACGTGCTTCATCTTCAACGCCGCACGATGGATCCAGCCGGTGGTCTTGCCCAGGCGTGCGCCCGGCTTGCCCGGGCTGCGCTGCAGCAGCATCACCTGGCGCGCCGGCGGCGTGGCGTGCGGCGCCGCGAGGCCGCCGCGCGCCTGCGCGGGATCGGTGACGCCCCATTCGGCGGCCCACAGCTGGCGGTCGAGCGCCGGTGACACGCCTTCATGCACGAGGAACTCCGCCACGTCGAAGCCGATGCCGCCGGCGCCGATCACCGCCACGCTGCGGCCCACCGGCTTCGCGTCGCGCAGCACGTCGATGTAGCTCAGCACCTTCGGGTGGTCGAGGCCCGGGATCGCCGGCACGCGCGGGCTGACGCCGGTGGCGAGGATCACCGCGTCGAAGCCGCCGGCCGCCAGGGTGCCGGCATCGACGCGCTGGCCCAGCTGCAGCTGCACACCGGTGTGCGCCACGCGGCGCCGGAAGTGGCGCAGCATCTCGTGGAACTCCTCCTTGCCCGGCACTCGCTTGGCCATGTTGAGCTGGCCGCCGATGTCGCTGGCGCCGTCGAACAGCTGCACCTCGTGCCCGCGCTCGGCCAGCACGGTGGCCGCCGTGAGCCCGGCGGGCCCGGCGCCCACCACCGCATAGCGCTTGCGCTGCGTCGTGGGCCGGTACACCAGCTCGGTCTCGTGGCAGGCGCGCGGGTTCACCAGGCAGCTCGCGGTCTTGGCCACGAACACGTGGTCCAGGCAGGCCTGGTTGCAGGCGATGCAGGTGTTGATGTCGTCGGCGCGGCCGGCCGCCGCCTTGTTGACGAACTCCGGATCGGCGAGGAAGGGCCGCGCCATCGACACCATGTCGGCCTGGCCCGCGGCGAGGATGGCCTCGGCGACCTCGGGCGTGTTGATGCGGTTGGAGGTGACCAGCGGAATGCCCACCTCGCCCTTCATCTTCTCGGTGACCCACGCAAACGCACCGCGCGGCACGCTGGTGGCGATGGTCGGCACGCGCGCCTCGTGCCAGCCGATGCCGGTATTGATGATCGTGGCGCCGGCGCGCTCCACCGCCCGGGCCAGCTGCACCACCTCGCCCCAGTCGCTGCCCTCGGGGATCAGGTCGATCATCGACAGGCGGTAGATCAGGATGAAGTCGGGCCCCACGGCCTCGCGCGTGCGGCGCACGATCTCCACCGGCAGCCGCATGCGCTGCGCATACGGGCCACCCCACGCGTCGTTGCGCCGGTTGGTGGGCGCGGCGAGGAACTGGTTGATGAAGTAGCCCTCGCTGCCCATGATCTCCACGCCGTCGTAGCCGGCCTCGCGCGCCAGCTGCGCGCAGCGCACGAAGGCCTGGATCTGCCGTTCGACGCCGCGCGCGCTCAGCGCCCACGGCGTGAATGGCGAGATCGGCGACTGGATGCGCGAGGGCGCCACCGCCAGCGGGTGATAGCCGTAGCGGCCGGTGTGCAGGATCTGCAGCGCGATCTTGCCGCCCTCGGCATGCACGGCTGCGGTGACCGCGCGGTGCTTGCGTGCGTGGGCGTGCGTGCTCAGGCGCCCGGCGAAGGGCTTGGTCCAGCCGGCGATGTTGGGCGCGAAGCCGCCGGTCACCATCAGCCCCACGCCGCCGCGGGCGCGCTCGGCAAAGTAGGCGGCCAGGCGGTCGAACTGGTCGCCGTCTTCGAGGCCGGTGTGCATCGAACCCATCAGCACCCGGTTCTTCAGCGTCGTGAAGCCGAGGTCGAGCGGGGCCAGGAGGTGGGGGTAGGGCGTGGGCATGGGGCGCGAGCCTAGGGCTCGCGCCGTGTTGCCGGTAGGGAGGCTTTACTAGGGCCGGGTCAGGCGTCGATCGACTTGTCGCGGTCCGACACCGGGTCCTCGCGCGGTTCGCCGCGCGCGGCCGGGCGGTCGGTGTTCCAGCGCTCGCCGGCCTTGCGCACCAGCGGGCCGCGCGGCGAGGTGGCGCGATCGTCGTCCTCGCCGTCCTCGGTGCCGGCGTCGTCGGCCATCAGGTCGTCGGCCTCCTCGCCGCCGGCCACGCCGTTGTCGTCCGAGCCCATGCCGAGGCTTTGCACCTGGTCGGGCGCGATGTCCGGCGCTTCGCGGCGCAAGGTGTCACGGCCGGCTTCGGCACGTTCGCCGCTGCCGCCGGAGTCGCTGTCGGCATCGAGGTTGGCGTCGCCGATGTCGGCGCCGGCACCCGGCGCGCGGCGCACGTCGTCGTTGGTGCCGCCGTCGAAGCCTTCACGGTCGGTGTCCACGGCACCCACCGCGCCGGTGATGTCGCTGCCGCTGTCGGAGAGGTCGCTGGGGCCGAGCGCTTCGGTGCTCGTGCCCTTGGGATGCTGCGGAGCCCGGTCGCCGCCGAGCAGAGGGCTTTGTGCCATGAGGGATCTCCTGGGGGTTGGATGGAGAGGGTCGCAATCCCCATGCCCGTGGGCACTCGCCTTGCTGAAGGGCTGGCCATGACGTCTCGCCCTACGGCCGTGGCGCTGCTGCTGCTCGGCGCGCTGCTACAGCCGCGCGTTGGCATCGCCGCGCCCGCCTCGCCCCCGCCCGACGCGCCACCGCAGACCTTGGTGATCACCGCCACGCGCAGCGAGCGCAGCCTGTTCGACCTGCCGGTCTCCGGCGACGTGCTGCAGGGCGGTGCGCTGCATGCGCAGCAGCCGCAGGTGAACCTGTCGGAGTCGCTGGTGCGCGTGCCGGGGCTGGTGGTGCAGAACCGGCAGAACTACGCGCAGGACCTGCAGATTTCGTCGCGCGGCTTCGGCGCGCGCTCCACCTTCGGCGTGCGCGGGCTGCGCTTCTTCGTCGACGGCATTCCGGCCACCTTGCCCGACGGCCAGGCGCAGGTGTCGCACATCGACCTCGGCTCGGCCGCGCGCATCGAGGTGCTGCGCGGGCCGTTCTCGGCGCTGTACGGCAACGCGGCCGGCGGCGTGGTGTCCGTGGTCACGCGCGAGTCGGACGTGAACACGCTCGAGGCCGAGGCCAGCACCGGCAGCGACGGCTGGCAGCGCGAGAGCCTGCAGGCGCTGGGCCGCGAAGGCGCGCTGCACTACACGCTGTCGGCAGCGCACTTTCGCACCGGCGGCAGCCGCGAGCACAGCGCCGCACGGCGCGACAACGAGAACGCGCGCCTGCGCTGGCAGCTGGGCAGCGGCACCGATCTCACGGTGGTGGCCAATGCCGTGCAGATGCCCGGCGTGCAGGATCCGCTGGGCCTGAAGCGCGCGCCATTCGAGGACGACCCCGCGCAGGCCGACAGCGCCGCGCTGCGCTTCGACACGCGCAAGAGCGTGCGCCAGCAGCAGCTCGGCGCCACGCTGGAGCACAGGCTCGATGACCGCAACCACCTGCACCTGATGCTCTACGGCGGCACGCGCAGCACGGTGCAGTTCCAGTCGATCCCGCCGGCCGCGCAGTCGGCGCCCACCAGCGCCGGGGGCGTGATCGACCTGTCGCGCGACTACGGCGGCGGCGACCTGCGCTTCACGCACCGCGGCGGCAGCGACAACGCGCCATGGCGCCTGCACGCCGGCCTGGCCATCGACCAGGTGCGCGAGCACCGGCGGGGCTACGAGAACTTCGTGGGCGACGCGCTCGGCGTGCAGGGCGCGCTGCGGCGCGACGAGCGCAACCGCGCCACCAGCGTCGACCCCTACCTGCAGTTGGAAGCCGAGCCCACGCCGCGCTGGCTGCTGCTGGCCGGCCTGCGCGCCAGCCGCGTGACGATGCGCTCGGATGACGCCTACGTGGTGCCCGGCAACGCCGACGACAGCGGCAGCGTGCGCTATCGCGCAGCCACGCCGGTGCTCGGCGCGACCTACAAGGCCACGAAACAGCTGAACGTGTACGCCGCCTACGGCCAGGGATTCGAGACGCCCACTTTGGCGGAGATCGCCTACCGCTCCACCGACGGCAGCGACACCGGACTGAACCTCGGCCTGCGCGCGGCGCACAGCCGGCATGCGGAGGTCGGCCTGAAGGCCCAGCTGGCACCGGCGGTGCAGGCGCGCGTGGCGGCGTTCGCAATCGACACGCGCGACGAGCTCGCCGTGCAAAGCAACAGCGGCGGGCGCTCGGTGTATCAGAACGCGGGGCGCACACGGCGCAGCGGCATCGAGGCCCTGCTCGACGCGCAATGGGCCAACGGCTGGGGCCTGCTGCTCAACGTGGCGACGCTGGACGCGCGCTATCGCGACCGCTTCTGCAACGGCGACTGCGCCACGGGCCTCGTCAATCCCGGCAACCGCCTGCCCGGCACGCCGGCGCACACGGCGTACGCCGAACTGTCGTGGCACGACGCGCCCAGCGGCGTGTCGGCCGCACTGGAAGCGCGTCACGTGGGGCGGGTGTACGTGGACGACCTCAACAGCGACGCCGCGCCGGCGTACGCCGTGCTGAACCTGCGCACCGGCATCGAGCGCAGCGTGGGCCGCTGGCAGCTCCAGGCCTGGGCGCGCGTGGACAACCTCGTCGACCATCGCTACGCCGGCTCGGTGATCGTCAACGAAAGCCAGGGCCGCTTCTTCGAGCCGGCACCGGGGCGCACCGGGCTGCTCGGCACCAGCGCCACGTACCGCTGGTAACGGCGCCGCGCAGGATGACCTTGCGGCTGCGCGCCCACTTGTGTAGCGTGCGGCCCCATGCAGCAAGCACCTTGTGCCCGCTGGGGCCAGGCCGCCGCGCTCGCGGCAGTGGCGGCCGTGCTCGCCGGCTGTGCCAGCGGGCCGCGCCCGTCGGCCCTGCCGCCGGGCCGCGACGGCCCCGGCAGCAACCCGCCCCCGCACCTGGAGCAGGTGCCCGACGCCGAGCCGCGCGTGGAGCCGGTGCGCCCGGGCGGCCCGAACAAGCCGTACGAGGTGCTGGGCCAGCGCTACGTGCCGCTCAGCGGCGACCCGCCGTTCCGCGAGAGCGGGCTCGCCTCGTGGTACGGCCGCAAGTTCCACGGCCACCCCACCTCGAGCGGCGAGCTCTACAACATGTACGCGATGACGGCGGCGCATCCGACCTTGCCGATCCCGAGCTACGTGCGCGTGCGCAACCCGGCCAACGGCCGCGAGGTGATCGTGCGCGTCAACGACCGCGGGCCGTTCCACAAGGGCCGCATCATCGACCTGAGCTACACCGCGGCGCTCAAGCTCGGGCTGCTGCGCGGGGTGGCGCCGGTCGAGATCGAGCGCATCACCTACGACGACATTCGCGCCGGCGCCTGGCGCCATGACGCCGACACGCAGCTCGCATCAGCCGCACCCGCGGTGGCCACGCCGGCCGCCGAGGTGAGCGCACAGGCGGCGACCGGTGTGGCGCAGCCGAGCATCAGCGATGTGCCCCCGGTGCTGCCCGATGCCGCGGCCGCGGCGCCGCAGCCCGCCGCATCGGCGGCACCGGCGCCGGTGGACAACGGCGCACCGGAGCGCGCCGCCACACCCGACGCACGCGGCTTCTACGTGCAGCTCGGCGCGTTCCGGCAGTCGAGCGGCGCGATGGATTTCGAGCGCAAGGTCGCGCAGGAGATGCAGGCGCTGGCGCCGCTGCTCGCGGTGTTCAACGACCGCGGCGTGCATCGACTGCAGGCGGGGCCCTACCGCACGCGCGAGGACGCCGCCAGCGCAGCCGACGGCATTCGCCAGGCGCTGCGCCTGGTGCCACTGATCATCGAGCACCGCTGATGGCCACGCGCCGCGCCGCACCGGTGCGCTTCGCGGTAGCGGGGCAGGTGCAGGGCGACGTGGTGCAGCTGAGCGCGCAGCGCGCGGCCGGTGCCGTGCACACGCTGCAGGCGCAGCCCGGTGAATCGGTGGTGGCGCTGCAGATCGAGAACGGCCCGCGCCTACTGCTGCATCCGCAGAGCGCGGCCGACCTGATCGCCGCGCAGCACGGCGCTGCCCCGGCGCGCGGCAAGGCACTGCAGGTGCCGGCGCAGCTGGGGTGGAGCGGGCTCGAATCGGCCACGCCCGCCCGCGGCACCCAGCGCGGCTGGCTCGGCAGCGTGGTGCTGCAGTCGCTGCAGGTGATCGGCGTGAAGCCGCTCGACCACGCGGCCACGCTGGCCACCGCCGCAGTGACACAGCACCTCGACGGCCGCGTGCATGCCGGCGTGTACGCGCTGCAGGCCGACGCCTTGGCGCAGTTGAACTCCGCCACGCCGCTGGCCACCTTGCCGCCGCGCGACGCACCGCAGCTGGTGCTGGTGCACGGCACCTTCGTGGACACGCACAGCACCTTCGGCCCCCTGTGGCTGCAGCATCCGCAGCACGTGCGCCAGCTGTTCGACCGCTATGCCGGCGCGGTGTACGCGCTGGACCATCCCACCCTCGGCGTGAGCCCGATCGCCAACGCGCTGACGCTGGCGCAGGCGCTGCCCGACGGCGCGCGCCTGCACCTGGTGACGCATTCACGCGGTGGCCTGGTGGCCGAGGTGCTGGCGCGCGCCTGCGCCGACAGCGGCTTCGACGAGGCCACGCTCGCGCGGCACTTCCGCGGCGACTACGCACACCATGCCGACGAGCTGCGCGCCTTGAGGCGGCAGCTGCAGGGCCGCGCCATCCGCGTCGAGCGCATCGTGCGTGTGGCCTGCCCGGCGCGCGGCACCTTGCTGGCGTCGCGCCGGCTCGACGCCTACCTGTCGGTGATCCAGTGGCTGCTGGCCGGCTCGGGCATGCCGGTACTGCCCGAGCTGATCGCCTTTCTGCACGAGGTGGCGCGGCGCCGCGCCGACCCTGCCGAGCTGCCCGGCCTCGAAGCCATGATGCCCGGCAGCCCGCTGGTGGCGTGGCTCAACGAAGCCGCCGTGCCACTGCCCGGCGGGCTGCGCGTGATCGCCGGCGACATGCAGGGCGATTCGCTCACCAGCTGGCTGAAGACGCTGCTGGCCGACGCGTTCTACTGGACCGACAACGACCTCGTCGTGCAGACGCGCTCGATGTACGGCGGCACGCCGCGGGCGTCCGACGATGCGCCGCTGTACCTGCTGGACCGAGGCGGCGCGGTGAACCACTTCCATTACTTCAGCAACGAGCGCACCGCGCAGGCCGTGCTGGACGGGTTGCAGCAGGATGCGCCGGCCGGCTTTGCCGCGATTGGCCCCTTGTCGTGGAGCGGCGCCGACGCCTCCGGTGCACGCGGGCTGCTGCGTGCACCGGCGTCGCAACCCGAGCGGCCCTGCGTGCTTCTGCTGCCCGGCCTGCTCGGCACCACGCTGGCGGTCGACGGCCGCACGGTTTGGATCAGCTGGCGCCTGGTCAACGGCCTGCCGCAGCTGGCCTGGGGCGCGCCCGGCGTGGCGCCCGAGGCGCCGCTGGGCATGAGCTACGACGCGCTGATCGCCCATCTCTCGGCCACGCATGAGGTGCTGGCCTTCGGCTTCGACTGGCGCGCACCGCTGCAAAGCGAGGCGCAGCGCCTGGCGCAGGCGATCGACGCGGCCCTCGACGCACGTGCCGCCAGCGGCCAGCCGGTGCGCCTGCTGGCGCATTCGATGGGCGGGCTGCTCGCGCGCACGCTGGCGCTCGAAGCGCCGGCCACCTGGCAGCGCCTGATCGCCCACCCCGACGCGCGCTTGCTGATGCTGGGCACGCCGAACGCCGGCTCCTGGGCGCCGATGCAGGCGCTGAGCGGCGACGACGTGTTCACCGACGCCGTGCTCGCAGTGGGTGCGCTGCTGCAGGACCATCGCGGGCGCCAGATCCTGGCCGAGATGCCGGGGCTGATCCAGCTGCAGGCGGGCCTGCTCGACAACGCGACCGGGCTGGCGCAGCAAGCCACCTGGCAGCGCCTGGCCGACGACGACTTGGCGATCGTGCGCCGCTACAACACCTGGCACCAGGACGAGCGCCAGCTCAACCCCTACCGCTGGGGCGTGCCCCCGCAGCCCTTGCTCGACGGGGCGGTCGCGCTGCAGCGCCGCCTTGCCGCGCAGGCCTTGCCGGCCGACAAGCTGCTGCTCGTCGTCGGCCACGACCGCTTCACGCCCGACGGCTTTCGCGTCGACGCCGACACCGGCGTGGAATACCTCAATGCCGAGCACGGCGGCGACGGCCGCGTGACGATCGACAGCGCCAGGCTGCCCGGCGTGGCCACGTGGAGCGTCGACGCGCCCCATGCGCAGCTGCCGGCAACCGCCGAGGCGTTTGCGGCCTACGAGGAGCTGCTGCGCACCGGCCGCACCACCCTGCTGCCGGCACTGCCGATGGCCATCGCGCCGCTGCGCGCAGCGCGGGCGCCCGGTGCGCCGCCGCAGCGCAGCGCCAGCCGCCCGTCGCGCAGCGGGCATTTCGGCCAGGAGGCGCCGGCACCCAGCCTCGAGGCCTTGTTCAACACACCGGCCCAGGGCCCCACACCGCCGGCGCCGCTGCCACTGCCCGCCCTCGCGCTGCTGGTGCGCAATGCCGACCTGCGCACCGTGCGCGAGCCGCTGCTGCTCGGGCATTACCGCGCGTCGCGCCTGACCGGCACCGAGGCCGTGGTGGACCGGCGACTCGGCGGCGCGCTGCAGCAGGCCTTGCATGCCGGCCTCTACCCCACCGAGACGGGCACGCCGCAGGTCTTCATGCCCGGTGCCGGCGCCGCGGCCGATGGCCTGGCCGCGGCCATCGTGGTGGGCCTGGGCGAGGAGGGCAAGCTGAGCCTGGGCGACCTGCAGAGCGCGGCGCGCCAGGGGGCGATCGCCTATGCACAGCGCCAGGCCGAGCGCGCGGGCCACACCGGCTTCACGCTGGCCGCCACGCTGATGGGCAGCGGCGGCAGCGGCATCAGCGCGGGCAATGCGGCGCAGGCCATCGCGCAGGGCGTGCGCGAGGCCAATGCGCACCTGCAGGCCAGCGGCTGGCCGCTGGTGCAGCGCCTGGTGCTGGTGGAGCTGTACCTCGACCGCGCGACCGAAGCCTGGATCGCGCTCGACGTGCTGCGTGACGCGGCGCCGGCCGCGCTGCAGCTGGCCGATGCCATCGAGCCCGGCACCGGCGCGCTGCGCCGCCCACTGGACACCGGCTACCGAGGCGTGCACTACGACTTCGTCATCGCTGTCGGCCGGCCCCAGGCGGGCGGCACCACGCTGATCGAGTACACGCTGGACACGCGGCGCGCGCGCAGCGAGGTGCGCGGCCAGGCCACGCAGGCCACGCTGGTGCACGAGCTGGTGGCCGCGGCCGCCGACGAGCGCACGCCGCGGCCCGAGCTGGGCAGTGCGCTGTTCCAGCTGCTGGTGCCGCGCGCGCTGCAGCCGTTCCTGGTGGGCAGCCGCGAGACCGTGCTCGAGCTCGACGAGCACACCGCCGCCATCCCCTGGGAGCTGCTCGACGCACGCAACGAAGGCGACGCGCTGCTGCCCGGCACGCCGCCGTGGGCCGTGCGCTGCAAACTGCTGCGCAAGCTGCGCACGCAGGTGTTTCGCGAACAGCCGCTCGACGCGGGCCGCGATGGCGGCCGGCTGGTGATCGGCGAACCCGCGATCGACGACCCGAACTACCCGCCGCTGCCCGGTGCGCGCGCCGAGGCGCTGGCCGTGGCCGCGGTGCTGGGCGTTCCGGCGCTGCTGGGCGCCAATGCGCTGGCCATCATCGACGCGCTACTGGGCGCGCCCTACCGCGTGGTGCACGTGGCCGGCCACGGCGTGTACACGCCGCAGGGCAGCGGCGGCGTGGTGCTGTCCAGCGGCGCGGTGCTCGGCCCGCGCGAGATCGAGAACATGCAGCGCGTGCCCGAGCTGGTGTTCGTCAACTGCTGCTACCTCGGCAAGATCGAGCCCACCGGCAGCGCGGGCGCAGGGCTGGCACGCCGGCGCACCGAGTTCGCGGCCAATGTGGCGGAGCAGCTGATCCGCATCGGCGTGCGCTGCGTGGTGGCAGCCGGCTGGGCGGTGGACGACGACCCGGCGCAGCTGTTCGCCACCCGCTTCTACCAGGAACTGCAGCGCGGCCGACGCTTTGCCGATGCGGCGGCGCTGGCGCGCGAAGCCGCCTGGGCCACGCATCCACACAGCATCACGTGGGCGGCATACCAGTGCTATGGCGATCCCGACTGGCAACTCACCGAGCCTGCCGCCGACTTGCTGCCGCTGGCCGCCGCCTACAAGGCACCGATCGTCAGCGCACCGGCACTCGCGCTCGCGCTCGAGACGCTAGCGGTGCAGGCCGGCTTCGACGGCGCCGACCTCAAGGCCGCGCGCGACGAGTTGCGTGCGCTGGAAAACGCGCACGCCAAGCGCTGGGGCACGATCGGCGCGGTGGCCGAGGCCTTTGGCGTGGCCTACCTTGCCGTGGGCGAGCCGGCCGACGCCAGGCGCTGGCTGCAAGCGGCCGTGAGCGCGCAGGACCGCAGCGCGTCGATGGCCGCGCTCGACCACCTGAAAGCGCTCTAGATCAGCGCGCGTGCCACAGCGCCGCGAAGAAGTGGCAGGCGCTGCCGGCGATCACGAACAGGTGCCATACGAAGTGCGCATAGCGCACCCGCGAGTCGAACAGGAACACCACCGCCCCCAGCGTGTAGGCCACGCCGCCGGCCAGCAGCAGCGTGAGCCCTTGGGGCGCGATGTGCGCCAGCAGCGGCCCCGCGGCAAATACCGCCAGCCAACCCATCGCGATGTACAGCCCGGTGGACACCAGCGGATGCGACAGCCGGTTGGCCAGCTTGGCGAAGGCGCCCAAGGTGGCCAGCCCCCACACGATGCCGAACAGCGTCCAGCCGAGGCCCCCGCGCAAGGCGCCGAGCGCGAACGGCGTGTAGCTGCCGGCGATGAACAGGTAGATCGCCGCATGGTCGAAGCGGTTGAACACCGCCTTGATGCGACCCATCGGCAATGCGTGATAGACGGCCGACACGAGATACAGCAGCATCATCGTGACCGCGAACAAGCACACGGCCACGTAGTCCAGCGGCTGCGCGCGCTGGGCCGCGCAGGCCTTCAGCAGCAGGGGCAGCGCGGCCACCGCGAGCAGGAAGCCCACGCCGTGGCTCACGCTGTTGGCGATCTCTTCGCCCACCGTCTGTGGGCGTTGCTCGGTGAGCCACTGCTTCAGTTGAACGGCCCTGGCATTCATCTCGTACTCCCCTGCAGCCTTGTTCCGCTCAAAGGCAAGGCCTGTTCCCAATCGGCTTTTACACGCTTCTCGACCAGCGCGACTTGTCGTAGGCCGAAGCTCACGCGCTGTCAGCGGCCGCCGCCCACGTCGAGCACGCTGCCGGTGCAGTAGCTGGCTTCGTCCGACAGCAGCCACACGATGGCGTGGGCGATCTCCTCGGCCGTACCGGGCCGCCCCATCGGGATGCGGTCGGCCAGTTGCCACGCGCGATCGGGCTGGCCACCGGCCGCATGGATCTCCGTGTCGGTGATGCCCGGGCGCACCGCGTTCACGCGCACGCCTTCGCGCGCGACCTCATGCGCCAGCCCGAGCGTGAAGGTGTCGATCGCCGCCTTGGCCGCCGCGTAGTCCACATACTGCCCCGCGCTGCCCAGGCGCGCCGCCACCGACGACAGGTTCACGATGCTGCCGCCCTGGCCGCCGTGCGCGCGGCTCATGCGGCGCACGGCCTCGCGCGCGCAATAGAAGCTGCCCAGCACGTTGATGCCGAACATGCGCTGCAGGCGCTCGGGCGCCATCGCGTCGACGCGCTCGGCCACGTCCACCACGCCGGCGTTGTTCACCAGGCCGGCGAGGCGGCCGATGGCGCCGCTGCGCTGCGCCTCGTCGAGCGCCGCGAACATCGCCTGCACCTGCGCGTCGTCGGCCACGTCGGCCTGCAGCACCAGCGCGCAGCGGCCGAGTGCGCGCACGTCGGCGGCCACGGCCTGCGCGGCGGCCTCGTCGCGCGCGAAGTTGATCGCCACGTCCCAGCCGCGCTGCGCGGCCAGCCGGGCGGTGGCTGCGCCGATGCCGCGGCTGGCACCCGTGATCAGCAGCGACCGAGCGTTCGCATCCGGTGCGTTCATGCAGCCGATGATAGGCGGCCCCTCAGGCCGGGTACTCGCCGCTGCACAAGATGGCCACCGCCTCGCGCAAGGGCAACGGCGCCGGACTGGAGTCGGGCGCGGCTCCCTCCTGCATGCCGTGCCGCGCGCCATCGGGCAGCAGGTGCAGGCGCACGTTGTGCATCTCGATCAAATCGCGGTCGTACAGCTCGAGGAAGTCGCTCTGCATCTCGCGGCCGTCCACCAGCGTGACAGCGCCCTGGCCCACCACCTCCAGGCCGAGGCCGCGCTCGATCACCAGCGCGGTGTCCTCATCGATGCCCACGCCGAGCAGGTACGGGTTCTGCGCCACCACGGTGAGCAGGCGGCCCAGGCGTTGCCGTTCGGAGAAATGCTGGTCGACGATGGCGCGCGGCAGAAAGCCCAGCCCCGCCGCCAGATCCACTGCGCCCTTGGCCGGATGCGGATTCACCCAGCCCTCGGCCAGCATGTGTTCCGACATCGCCGACGCACCCGCGCTGGTGCCGGCGATGCAGGCGCCGCGCTCGCGGTAGATGCGGTGCATCGCCGCCGAGGTGCGCGTGCCGCCGATGATCGACAGCAGCTTGCGCTGGTCGCCGCCACTCATGAACACGCCGTCGGCCTGCAGGATGTGCTCCACCACCTGCGCCTCGGCCGCGTCGCGCCGCGTGTGCATCGCAAACACGGTGGGCCGCGCGCCGAGTACGCCGAACGCGTGCGTGTACACCTGGGCCACCGCCTCCTGCTCCCGGCTGGCCGCGGTAAGCACCACGATCTGTGGCTGCGCGGCGTGCGTGAGCTCGACGAAGCGGCGCAGCACACGCATGTCCTTCGACCGGTCCTCGCCGCCGCCGATGATCACCAGGTGGCCGGGCGGAGCTTCGGCAGTGACAGCGGGCGGAGCGACGGTGGACGCAGGCATCGGGGGTGCGTTGGTCGGTGCCCGTGGGAAGGCAATCCTCATGCCGCCGCTGCCAGCGCTTCCCTACACGCGTCAGCGGCCGCCCACGGCGCAAGCCTGGGCGAGCCGACAGACGCGGCGCGACGGCATCCTTAACCTGAAGGCCATGCATCGAGGAGCCCCGCCATGATCATGCGACACACGCCCTCCGCCATCACGTTCGCGCTCAGCCTGGTGGCGGCCACCACCCTGATGGCGCAGGCACCCAGCTCCGACGTGGATGCCGTGACGGCGACGCCCGCACTGCGCGTGCAGCGATCGTCCGGTGTGCAGTTCCTCAACGGCGGCACCGGATCGCAGGAGCGCGACGCGATGCTCGCATTGCGCGACGAGTTTCCGCTGCAGATCGTGTTCAGCGGCAGGGCCGGCGCCTATGGCATGGCCGACCAGGTGCGCGTACGCAACGCCAGCGGCCAGGTGGTGGCCGTGCCGCATGCGGGACCGATGCTGATGGTGAAGCTGCCGCCCGGCCGCTACACCGTGGAGGCCGACTTTCACGGCCATACGGAGCGGCGCGGCGTGGAGGTGGGCAGCGGGCCGCAGGTGCTGCGCTGGACGAGCCCGCTGGTGTCGTCGCGTTGAGTGCGCGCTACTTCGAGGTCGGCATCACGAATTCGGCGCCCTTCGGCGTGCTCTCCGGCCAGCGCTGCATCACCGACTTCTGCTTGGTGTAGAAGCGGATGCCTTCCTCGCCGTAGGCGTGCGTGTCGCCGAACAGGCTACGCTTCCAGCCGCCGAAGCCGTGCCAGGCCATCGGCACCGGGATCGGCACATTGATGCCGACCATGCCCACCTGGATGCGGCGCGCGAACTCGCGCGCCACGTTGCCGTCACGCGTGAAGCAGGCCACGCCGTTGCCGTACTCGTGGTCGTTGACCAGCTGCACCGCCTCGGCAAAGTCCTTGGCGCGCACGCAGGCGAGCACCGGGCCGAAGATCTCTTCCTTGTAGATGCGCATCTGCGGCGTCACGTGGTCGAACAAGGTGCCGCCGGTGAAGAACCCCTGCTCGTGGCCCGGCACCTTGAGCCCGCGGCCGTCGACCACCAACTTGGCGCCCTCCTGCACGCCGAGCGCGATGTAACCCTCGATGCGCTCCAGCGCCTGGCGCGTGACCACCGGGCCCATCTCGGCGTCGAGCTCGAGGCCGTTCTTGACCTTCAAGGCCTTCGCGCGCTCGGCCAGCAGCGGCACGATGCGCTCGCCCACGTCGCCCACCAGCACCGCCACCGAGATCGCCATGCAGCGCTCGCCGGCCGAGCCGTAGGCCGCGCCGATCAATGCGTCCACCGCCTGGTCGAGGTCGGCGTCAGGCATCACCACCATGTGGTTCTTGGCGCCGCCGAGCGCCTGCACGCGCTTGCCGAAATGCGCACCGCGCTCGTAGATGTACTGCGCGATCGGCGTCGAGCCGACGAAGCTCAGCGCCCTCACGTCCGGATGCTCCAGCAGCGTGTCGACGGCCAGCTTGTCGCCTTGCACCACGTTGAACACGCCGTCGGGCAGGCCCGCCTGCTGCAGCAGCTCGGCCATGAACAGCGCGGGCGACGGGTCGCGCTCGCTGGGCTTCAGCACGAAGGTGTTGCCGGCGGCCAGCGCCATCGGGAACATCCAGCACGGCACCATGCAAGGGAAGTTGAACGGCGTGATGCCGGCCACCACGCCCAGCGGCTGGCGCACCGTCC
>CAMLIZ010000066.1 GCA_946480245.1 uncultured Pseudomonadota bacterium | reverse complement strand
AGGGCGTGCTCGACGGCATGGGCCTGCCCGGCAAGCTGGCCGACTGCCAGGAAAAGGACCCGGCGCTGTGCGAGATCTACATCGTCGAGGGTGACTCCGCCGGCGGCTCCGCCAAGCAGGGCCGCGACCGCAAGTTCCAGGCCATCCTGCCCCTGCGCGGCAAGATCCTGAACGTGGAAAAAGCCCGCTACGAAAAGCTGCTGACCAGCAACGAAATCCTCACGCTGATCACGGCCCTGGGCACCGGCATCGGCAAGGCCGGTGGCACTACCGGCGGCGACGACTTTGATGTGGCCAAGCTGCGCTACCACCGCATCATCATCATGACCGACGCCGACGTGGACGGCGCGCACATCCGCACGCTGCTGCTCACGTTCTTCTACCGCCAGATGCCCGAGCTGGTGGAGCGCGGCCACATCTACATCGCACAGCCGCCGCTTTACAAGGTGAAGCAGGGCAAGCACGAACAGTACCTGAAGGACGCCCATGAGCTCGACGCCTTCATGCTCAAGGTCGCGCTCGCCGATGCCGAGCTGCACACCGGCGTGGGCGGCGCGGTGCTGAAGGGCGAGGCCTTCGAAGAACTGGCGCGCAAGTACGTGCTGGCCGAGAACGTGATCGGGCGCCTGCAGAACTGGATGGACGCAGAAGCGCTACGCGCATTGGCCAGCGGTGTGGAGATCGACCTCGACACGCTGCAGCTCGCCGAGACCTCGGCGCTGGCGCTCAAGGGCGCGCTGCACGGCGCCGAGGTGGCTGCCGAGTTCGACGCCCGCATGGACAAGCACATCCTGCGCATCAGCCGGCGCCACCACGGCAACATCAAGAGCAGCGTGATCACCGCCGATTTCGTGCATGGCGCCGACTACGAAGTGCTGAGCACCGCCGGCAAGACCTTCAAGGGCCTGCTCGGCGCCGACGCGGTGATCCGCAAGGGCGAAGGGGAGAAGCAGAAGGAACAGAAGGTGACCGACTTCCGCGCCGCGATGGCGTGGCTGATGGGCCAGGCGGAGAACAGCGTGGGCCGCCAGCGCTACAAGGGCCTGGGCGAGATGAACCCGGGCCAGCTGTGGGAGACCACGATGGACCCGACCGTGCGCCGCCTGCTGCGCGTGCAGATCGAGGATGCCATCGAAGCCGACCGCGTGTTCACGATGCTGATGGGCGACGAGGTGGAGCCGCGGCGCGAGTTCATCGAGAGCAATGCCTTGAGAGCGGCGAACATCGACGTTTGACGGAATGCCGGCCGTAGAGGTGTCGGGCTAGTTGCGAGTCTAACCACGGCATTGCGACTGGAGGGAACTGACTGATGCCACGGGCCCGCGGGCTGTCTGAGGCGCATCCGAACGCGCGGGTGGGACCGCCGTATCGCCTGCTGCAGTTCTTGCGGGGCGGCGGCCCACCTAGGCGCTAGTGAGCGTTGAAGCGCACATGACCAATCGCGAAGCCATCAAGCAACAAGGCGATGTCATCTGGAACATCGCCAATCTCCTGCGCGGTCCCTACCGTCCGCCCCAGTACCGCCGCGTGATGATCCCGCTCACGGTGCTGCGCCGCCTGGACTGCGTGCTCGAGCCCTCCAAGGAGGCAGTGCTGCGCTACCACCAGCAGCTCAAGGCCGGCGGCCGGTACGAAGACGACGTGATCGAGAAGATGGTCCAGCACAAATTCAAGCTGACCTTCCACAACACCAGCGCCTTCACGTTCCGCAGCCTGCTGGCCGATGCCGACAAGCTGGCCGCCAACCTGGTGGCCTACATCGCGGGGTTCTCGTCCAACGCCCGCAAGATCCTCGAGAAGTTCAAGTTCGAGGAAGAGATCGAGAAGCTTGACGAGGCCAACCGGCTGTACGAGGTGGTCAAGGAAGTGGCCGCGGTGGACCTGCACCCCGACCGCATCGGCAACATCGAGATGGGCTACCTCTTCGAGGACCTGGTGCGCCGCTTCAACGAGCAGGCCAACGAGGAGGCCGGGGATCACTTCACCCCGCGTGAGGTGATCAAGCTGATGGTGCAACTGCTTTTCACCCAGGACGACCTGGTGTATGTGGACGGCAAGAAGATCACCATCTACGACCCCACCTGCGGCACCGGCGGCATGCTCTCGGAGTCCGACAAGGTCATCACCGACCCCGAGACCGGCCTGAACCCTGGCGCCCACCTGGAGCTCTACGGCCAGGAGTACAACCCCGAGTCCTACGCCATCTGCGGCTCCGACCTGATGATCAAGGGCGAGCCGGTGCGCAACATCGTTTACGGCAACACCCTGGGCACGGGCAAGCCCAAGGAAGGCTTCGTCGATGGCGACGGCCACCCCGACCAGCGCTTCCACTACATGCTGGCCAACCCGCCCTTTGGCGTGGAGTGGAAGCCCGAGAAGGACAACGTCACCAAGGAGCACGAGCAGTTCGGCTTCAAGGGCCGCTTCGGCCCGGGCCTGCCGCGCATCAACGATGGCGCGCTGCTGTTCCTGCTGCACATGATCTCGAAGATGCGGCCTCCAGAGGCAGAGGGTTCGCGCATCGCGGTCGTGTTCAACGGTTCGCCGCTGTTCACCGGAGATGCCGGCGGCGGCGAGAGCAACATCCGCCGCTGGATCATCGAGAACGACATGCTCGAGGCCGTGATCGGCCTGCCCGACCAGCTCTTCTACAACACAGGCATCAGCACCTACATCTGGCTGGTCACCAACCGCAAGCGGCCCGAGCGCCAAGGCAAGGTGCAGTTGATCAACGCGACCGAGTTCGCCCGCCGCATGAAGAAGAGCCTGGGCGACAAGCGCAAGCGCCTGGGCGACGGCACCAACGGCGAAACCGACCAGCCCGACGGCTCGCCCGACCAGATCGCCATGATCACCCGCCTGTATGGCAACTTCGGCCATGAAGTTCGCACGAGCCTGGCCGAGATCGGCAGCAACATCGACACCGGGCGCGACCCGGCCGAGACGCTGTGTGTCAGCAAGGTGCTGCGCAACCAGGAACTGGGCTACCTCAAGATCACCGTCGAGCGGCCGCTGCGCTTGAACTTCGCCGTGGGCAACGACCAACTGCGCCGGGCACAGGGCGTCGGCGCGATGGGCGAGCTGCTGCTGTCGCGCAAGCGCAAGGACAAGGCGGCGGCAGCGGCCGAGATCCAGAGCGGACGCCGCGCGCAGGCCACCGTGCTGCGGGTGCTGCGCAGCTTGCGCGCCCTGCTGGCAGGGCGTGGGCCGGTCAAGGACCGTGCCGAATTCGACACGCTGCTGACCGCTGCCTTCGAGCAGGCGGATGTCGTGCTGGAGAGCAGCCTCAAGGCCGCCCTGCTCGCCCCGGGTGCCCTGGGCGAGAAGGACCCGACCGCCGGGATCTGCTGGAACCGCAAGGGCGAACCCGAACCCGACCCCGACCTGCGCGACACCGAGAACGTGCCGCTGCCGCCCGACATACCGCTGCCGCTGCCGCTGGACTACGAGGGCAAGAAGAACAAGGGCAAGGTCAGCCTGGATGCCCTGCTGGCCCTGGTGCAAGACCACTGCCAGGACTACCTAGCGCGCGAGGTGCTGCCCTACCGCCCCGATGCCTGGATCGACCACAGCAAGACCAAGGTTGGCTACGAAATTCCTTTCAACCGCCACTTCTACGAGTACAAGCCGCCGCGCCCGCTGGCCGAGATCGAGCGCGACATCGAAACCCTGGAGAAGGACATCGTGGCCTTGCTCAAGGAGATCACCGCGTGAGTGGCGAACTGGTCATCTACCAGACCGACGACGGCCAGGCGCGGGTGCAGTTCCGCCCGCTCGACGGCAGCCTGTGGCTTACCCAGCTGCAAATGGCCGAGCTGTATGGCGTGACCGTGGCCAACATCAACATCCACCTGCGTAAGGTGTTGGAGGAAGGCGAACTGGCCCCCGAGGCAGTTATTAAGCAGGACTTAATACCTGCCGCCGATGGCAAGCGCTATCCCACCAAGCTCTACCGGCTGGACATGGTGCTGGCCGTGGGATACCGCGTGCGCTCGGTGCGGGGCACCCAGTTCCGCCAGTGGGCCACCGCCCACCTGGCCGAGTACCTGGTCAAGGGCTTCGTCATGGACGACGAGCGCCTGAAGAACCCCGGCGGCTGGGACCACTTCGACGAGCTGCTGGCCCGCATCCGCGAGATCCGGGCCTCGGAGAAGCGCTTCTACCAGAAGGTGCGCGAGCTCTTCGCCCTCAGCAGCGACTACCGGGCCGGCGACGCCAGCGCCCAGCTGTTCTTTGCCGAGGTGCAGAACAAGCTGCTCTATGCGGTGACGCAGCACACGGCTGCCGAGCTGATCGTGGCCCGCGCCAACCCGGCTGAGCCGAACATGGCCCTCACCACCTGGGAAGGCAGCCGCGTGCGCAAGGCCGATGTGATCGTGGCCAAGAACTACCTGAGCGCCGACGAGGTGGACACGCTGAACCGCCTGGTGGTGATCTTCCTGGAGCAGGCCGAGCTGCGCGCCAAGGAACGGCAGGACCTGACGCTGGACTATTGGCGCCAGAACGTTGACCGCCTGCTGGCCTTCAGCGAGCGACCGCTGCTGCAGGGAGCCGGCCGCGTCAGTGCTGAACAGGCGCAGGCCGTGGCCCATGAACGCTACGAGCAGTTCGACACCCAGCGACGGCGCGCCGAGGCGCTGGCGGCGGATGCGGCAGATCTGGTGGAGCTGGAGGCGGTGGAGCGGATTGCCAAGCGGGCGAAAGGCAAGCCAGCGTGAAATATCCGGCGTACCCGGAGTACCGTCCCACAGGGTTGAACTGGCTGCCACAGATCCCTGCAGCCTGGCAGGTCCACCGTCTCAAGTGGACTGTCACCTCGTGCGACAACGGCGTCTGGGGTGACGAGCCCGACGGCGGTCCCGATGACATCGTGTGCCTGAGAGTAGCCGACTTTGACCGTGCCACCTTTCGGATCGGCACCGACAAGCTCACGGTTCGGTCGGTCGAAGAAGGTCAACGCAAGTCGCGGCAGCTGCGTGCAGGCGACCTGTTGATCGAGAAGTCCGGTGGAGGGGACAAACAACTGGTGGGCTGCGTGGTGCAGTTCGACCACAACTTTGCCGCCGTGTGCTCCAACTTTGTAGCTCGGATGGCCGTTGCTCCAGGACAGTGCTCGCGGTACTGGGCCTATGCCCATGCCGCCTTGTACGCAGGGCGTTTGAACTACGCGGCCATCAAGCAGACCACGGGCATTCAAAATCTCGATGCTGGCGAGTACCTGAACTTGCAGGTCGCGTATCCCTCCATCGCTGAGCAAGAACACATCGCCAACTTCCTCGACTGGAAGACCGGCCAGATTGATGCGTTGATCGCCAAGAAGCAGGCGCTCCTTCGGCACATTGACGAGAACCTCTACGCCAGCATGACGTCAGTACTGACGGGCAAGCGATATCCGCAGGAGTCAACGCGACCTTCGGACGTGGCATGGCTGGGGCCCGTGCCTTCACACTGGCGCGTGATGAAGCTTTCGCGCGTCGTTGACTCCCGCTGTGACGGGCCGTTTGGGAGCGGCCTCAAGTCCGCGCACTACGTTGACTGCGGTGTCAGGGTCATTCGGCTCCAGAACATCGGTAGTGCAGAGTTCATCAATGCTGATGCAGCGTTCATTGATCCGGAGCACTACCGTGAACTGGGTGACCACGATGTCCTGCCAGGAGATTTGCTGATCGCGGGACTAGGCGACAGGAACATTCCGGTCGGCCGGGCTTGTGTCGCGCCAGCAGGATTGGGTCCCGCCATGGTTAAGGCTGATTGCTTCAGGTATCGCCTGGATGCCCGCGTGGCGGATGCTCAGTTTGTGGCTTACCAGCTATCAATATCAGCATGGCTATTGGGGGGCGCCCTTGCTTCCGGCGTCACGAGGGCGCGCATGAACTTGGCGGACACATCGGATCGGATCCTCGCATTTCCACCCCTCGATGAGCAGAAGTTGATCGTCAAAGAGCTCGACGATGAACGAGCGCATGCTGATGAGGTCAGTGTGCTTGTTCGACTGGCCATCAACCGCCTCACCGAGTACCGCTCCGCCCTCATCACCGCCGCCGTCACGGGGCAGATCGACGTGCGCGGTGTGCGCGTGCCCTCCCGGGCCTGAGCGCCTACCATCGCGGCCAGACACCACAAGAACACGCACCACTCCAGGGAGCCTCGCCATGCCTCAGCACACGGAAGCCCGGCTGGAAGACGCCATCGTCCATGCCCTGTGCGAGGGCGGAGGGGGCTACCGTTTCGTGGACTACCGGCAGGGCGAGGCGGCCGGGCGTTTCGACAAGGCACGCGCGCTGGATGCCACCGAGCTGCTGGGGTTCATCGAGCAGACCCAACCGAAGACCTGGGCTGCGCTGAACGCCATCCATGGCGAGGCCACCGGAAACATCGTGGTCGAGCACCTGGTCAAGGAGCTGGACACCAAGGGCATGCTCAAGGTGCTGCGCCAGGGCTTCAAGTGCTATGGCAAGACGCTGCGCGCCGCCTACTTTGCGCCGGCCAATGCACTGAACCCGCAGACCCAGGCCGACTACGCCGCCAACCGCCTGACGGTGACGCGCCAGCTGCAGTACAGCGAAGCCCACCACAACAGCCTGGACCTGGTGCTGCTGCTCAACGGCCTGCCGCTGGTGACGGCCGAGCTCAAGAACCCGATGACCGGCCAGACGGTGGAAGACGCCAAAGCGCAGTACAAGCGCGACCGCGATGGCCGCGAAGCGATCTTCGAATTCAAGAAGCGCGCGCTGGTGCACTTTGCGGTGGACCCGGACGAGGTGGCCATGGCCACGCGCCTGTCGGGCGCGCAGACGCATTTCCTGCCCTTCAACCTGGGTGACCAGGGCCATGCGGGCAACCCGCCCGCGGCGGACGGCGGCTACCGCACCGCCTACCTGTGGCGGGAGGTGTGGCAGCGCGACAGCCTGCTGGACATCGTGGGCCGCTTCATGCACCTGCAGGTGGAGGAAAAGCGCATCCTCACCGACGAGGGCATCAAAAAGATCAGCAAAGAGACGATGGTGTTCCCGCGCTACCACCAGCTGGACGCGGTGCGCCGACTCGTAGCGCATGCGCGCCAGCGTGGTCCGGGGCGCAACTACCTGGTGCAGCATTCGGCCGGCTCGGGCAAGAGCAACACCATCGCCTGGCTGGCGCACCGGCTGGCCAGCCTGCACGACGCAGCCGATGCCCGGGTGTTCGATTCGGTGATCGTGGTGACCGACCGGCGCGTGCTGGACCAGCAGCTGCAGAACACCATCTACCAGTTCGACCACCAGCAGGGCGTGGTGCAGAAGATCGACGAGGACACGCGCCAGCTGGTGCAGGCGCTGGCCAAGGGCACGCCCATCGTGATCACCACGCTGCAGAAGTTCCCCTTCGTGACCGAGACGCTGGGCAAGCTGCGGCAGGACCCGGGCGCGGCCGGCGAGGGCCTGGACATCGTCACCCGCGACCGGCGCTTTGCGGTGATCGTCGACGAGGCGCACAGCTCGCAATCGGGCGAGAGCGCCATGCAGCTCAAGGGCGTGCTCAACGCCCATGGCGTGCAGGAGGCGGCAGCGAAGTATGTGGTCGAGCAGGGGCTGGATGACGACGAGGACGCGGCCGACCTGATGGCCGGCGTGGTGCGCGAGATGAGCCGCCGCGGCCGCCAACCCAACCTGAGCTTCTTTGCCTTCACTGCCACGCCCAAGTACAAGACCAAGCAGGTCTTCAATGAGCCGGGCGACAACGGCCAGGCCCCCTTCCACCTGTACACCATGCGCCAGGCCATCGAGGAGAGGTTCATCCTCGACGTGCTGAAGCACTACATCACCTTCGAAACCTACTTCCGCCTCGTGCAGGTGGGCGACGACGACCCGCACGTGGAACGCAAGCAGGCCGCCCGGGCACTGGCGCGCACCCTGACCTTCCACGAGGTGAACCTGCGCACCAAGACCGAGGTGATCGTGGAGCACTTCCGCACCCATGTGCGGCACAAGATCGGGGGCCGCGCCAAGGCCATGGTGGTGACCGATGGGCGGCTGCACGCGGTGCGCTACAAGCGCGCCTTCGACAAGTACATCGCCGAGAAGGGCTACACCGACGTGAAGACGCTGGTGGCCTTCTCGGGCACGGTGGAAGACCCCGATCTGCCCGGCCAGCACTGGACCGAAGTGGGCATGAACCAGGGCATCAAGGAAAGCGAGCTGCCCGAGCGCTTCGATTCCCAGGAGTACCAGCTGCTGCTGGTGGCCGAGAAGTACCAGACCGGCTTCGACCAGCCGTTGCTGCACACCATGTATGTGGACCGCACGCTCACCGGGCTGCAGGCGGTGCAGACCCTCTCACGCCTGAACCGCACCTGCGCCGGCAAGGAAGACACCTTCGTGCTGGACTTCCGCAACCGGCCGGAGGAGATTTTCAAGGCCTTCAAGCCTTATTACGAGGACACGCCCACCGAGCCGCTGACCGACCCGCAGCACCTCTACCGCCTGCACCACGACATCGAAGAGGCCGGCCTGGTGCGCTTCGACGAGGTGGAATCGTTCTGTGCGGTCTATTTCAAGCCGCGGCGCAAGTCGTCGGTGACCGACCACGAGCAGATGAACGGCGTGCTGGACCATGCCGTGCAGCGCTTCAAGGCGCTGGCGCCGGAACAGCAGGACGAACTGAAGGCCCAGCTGGTCAATTTCCGCAACCTGTACGGCTTTCTCTCCCAGGTGATCCCGTACCAAGACAGCGACCTGGAGCAGCTCTACACCTACCTGCGCTTCCTGCTGACCAAGCTGCCTCGGCGCGACGGCCGATCGCCGGTGCACGTTGAAGACGAAGTGGAGCTGGAGTTCTACCGGCTGCAGAAGATCGGCGAAGGTCGCATTGACCTGAACCAGGGCGAGGCCCGGCCGCTGAAAGGCCCCGGCGACGTGGGCACCGGCCAGCCGGAGCAGCTGGTTCGCCTCTCCGAGCTGATCGATTTGCTCAACGAGCGCTTCGGCACCAACTTCACCCAGGCCGACCAGCTCTTCTTCGACCAGATCCAGGAACAGGCGGTGGAGAGCGACGCGCTGCGCAAGGCCGCCGCCAGCAATTCCAGGGATGATTTCCGCTCGGTGTTCGAACGCGCCTTCGAAGGCCTGGTGATCGACCGCATGGAAGGCAACGAGGAGATCTTCAGCCGCCTGATGGCCGACAGCGAGTTCCGCCGCTTGGCGGTGGAGCACCTGCTGAATCGGGTGTACAGCGAACTGCGCGAGCGGCGGAACTGATGGGTACGATGTGCCAAGGCGCAGCGGGCGTCCACGAAGAACCCGCTGGCGGCGCTGCGGAGCTGCCGCTCGCTCTTCCAGTGCCTGCACTGTCCCCAGACGCCGCGCTGAGGAGGAACAGGGCGACGCTCGTTCACGCCGGTGCCTGCATTCGACATACCCTCATCGAAAAACCTCATGATCACCGCTGACCAGTTCAACGACCGAGGCCGCGGTCACCTTCCCGGCCACCTGGGCATCGTCATCACGCAGGTGAGCGCGGGCCAGGTGCGGGCCGAGCTGGCGGTGCGTGCGGAGCTGATGGCACCGAATGGCTTTCTGCACGCTGGCAGCGTGGTGACCTTGGCGGACACCTCCGCCGGCTATGGGTGCGTGGCCCATCTGCCGCAGGGAGCCAGCGGCTTCACCACGATCGAGCTGAAGTCCAACCACCTGGGCACCGCCCGTGACGGCACGATCGAATGCGTCGCCACTGCAGTGCACCGGGGCAAGACCACGCAGGTGTGGGACGCCGTGGTCACGCACCGCGAGACGGGCAAGACGATCGCGCTGTTCCGTTGCACGCAGATGGTGCTGTATCCGAAGGGCGCTTGATCAGGACGTGGGTGGCGGCAGGCTTGCCTGCTGCGGCGTGGGAGCGTCGGCCGGTGCGTGGCAGGCGGACTGCTCGCGCAACTGCAGTGTGTCATCGGTGCTGTCACCGAGCGGCGCGAACAGCGTCAGCGACACCCGGCCCTGACCGTCGGTGAGCCAGCGCACGCCGGGCTCGTCGCTGGTGGGGTAGCGCGGAAAGTCGTCGTACTGCGGACGCAGTTGTTGTGCGTCCTGTGCGGCGTCGGCGGCCAGGCGCATGGACACGGTGGCCACGCGAAAGCGCTGCGGCCGCTGCGCGCCTTCGGAGGCCACGGGCTCGAAGGTCACGACCACCTGGTGCCCGTTGGGCTGCATCAGGGCGGCGCGCGGGCGCCACCACACGCCCAGGTCGTCGCATACGGCATCCAGCGACGCCAGGGCGCGCAGGCCCTCCTCGTCGAACCAGCGGAACGGCCAGTAGTGCAGCACCTGCTCCACGGCCTGCGGCTGGCCGCGCAGCGCGTCCGCCATGCGGCCGAGGGCACGCTGCGGACCCGGGCGCTGCGGCAGCACCACCGGTTGCCAGGGCAGCGCCAGCAGTGTTTGCAGATCGTCGCCCACGCACACGCCGGCCAGGCAGGGCATCGTGGGCGCGCCGGCGTCCACGTCGGCGGCGCGTGCGCTGGAGGCAAAAAGGGCGGCGGCGGCCAAGGCGGCAGCGCCAGCGGCGGCAGGGAACCGGGCTTTCACGCGTAGGAGCTGGGTGTGTGCGGCGAAGGGCAGCGCGCACTATAAAACATGGGCACAAATGCAGTGCTTACAATCCGCTTCATTCCGGCCGTGCCGATGCGGGATCGCGCCACGCGCATCCTCTACGCTTGCGGCGCCCTCACCAAGGCGCCCCGGGGCTTGCGGCCCCGCCCCCATCGAGGAGACCGAATGCAGGGATTCATCGCTGCGGCTGCCGATCTGGCCTGGCCGCTGGCCTTGGCGTTTGCCTGGGTGCTCGGCGAACTGGCACACCGCTACACACGCCTGCCGCGCATCAGCGTGTACGGGCTGGTGGGCTTCGTGCTGTCGCACTCGCAGATCGGCATGCTGCCCAAGCCGAGCGAGAGCTCGGTGCTGCTGGTGGCCAACATCGCGCTCGGGCTGATCCTGTTCGAGTTCGGCTATCGCATCAACCTGCGCTGGCTGCGCACCAACCCGTGGGTGGGCGCCAGCGGCGTGCTGGAGGCGGTGCTCACGTTCTTCGCGGTGTACTGGGTGGCCACGCTGTTCGGCATGGCGGCGCTCACCGCCGGGCTGCTGGCGGCGCTGGCCATGGCCACCTCGCCGGCCGAGGTGCTGCGGGTGGTGAACGAGCAGCGCAGTTCGGGCCAGGTGACCGAGCGCGCGATGCACTTCAGCGCGCTCGACACGGTGATCGCGGTGTTCGTGTTCAACGTGGTGGTCGGGCTGTGGGCGTTCCAGAGCTCGGGCAGCCTGTGGCAGGCGATCACGAGCAGCGCGCTGGTGCTGCTGATCTCGGTGTTGCTGGGTGCGGTGTTCGGCACCGCGGTGCCGGCGCTGTTGCGCGGCCTGGGCGGGCTGGGCAAGAACTCCACGGTGGGGTTCGCGATGGCGGTGATCCTGCTCACCGCGCTGGCGCACGCGTTCAAGGTGTCGCCGGTGGTGGCGGCGCTCACCTTCGGCTTCGTGGCGCGGCACCGGCGCCTCACGCTCAATTCGGCGCAGCGCAACTTCGGGGCCGCGGGCGACCTGCTCACCGTGCTGTTGTTCGTGTTCGTCGGCGCCACGCTGGCCTGGCCACGCGTGGCCACCGGCATCGTGCTGGCGCTGGCGCTGGTGGGCATCCGCTTTGCGGCCAAAGTGGCGGGCGCGGTGGTGTTCGCGCGCGCCAGCGGCATCTCGTGGCGCAAGGGCTTTCTCACCGGGGTGGCGCTGTCGCCGATGTCGGCGCTGACGATCACGCTGCTGGTGCAGGCGCGCTACATGGGCATCGACCTGATGGACCAGCTGGCCGCGCTGGCCGGCGCCACGCTGGTGCTCGACCTGGCCGGGCCGGTGCTCACGCAGCTGGCGCTGCACTGGGCCCGCGAAACCTCCGAGAAGCAGGAGCGCTGACACCATGCCGCTGGAGACCTTCAAGACCTCGAATGCGCTCACGCTCGGCGTGGAGCTGGAGCTGCAGCTGGTGTCGCTGAGCGACTTCGACCTCGTGGAGGCCAGCCCCGACATGCTGGAGCTGCTGGGCCGGCGCAAGTTTCCAGGCAACGTGGTGCCCGAGATCACGCAGAGCATGATCGAGATCTCCACCGACGTGCACACGCACCACGAAGGCCTGGTGGCGCAGCTGCACGCGATCCGCGACGCACTGGTGGCGGCAGGCGACATGCTCAACGTGGGCGTGTGCGGCGGCGGCACGCATCCGTTCCAGCAGTGGAGCGAGCGGCGCATCTTCTCGAAGCCGCGCTTCCGGCAGGTGTCGGCGCTGTACGGCTACCTGGCTAAGCAGTTCACCATCTTCGGCCAGCACGTGCACGTGGGCTGCACCTCGGGCGACGATGCGCTGTTCCTGCTGCATTCGCTGAACCGCTACGTGCCGCACTTCATCGCGCTCAGCGCCTCGTCACCGTTCGTGCAGCGCAACGACACGCTGTTCAACTCGGCGCGCCTGAACTCGGTGTTCGCGTTTCCGCTCAGCGGGCGCGCGCCCTTCGTGCTGAAGTGGAGCGAGTTCGAGCAGGGCTACTTCGCGCACATGGAGCGCACCGGCATCGTCACCAGCATGAAGGACTTCTACTGGGACATCCGCCCCAAGCCGGAGTTCGGCACGATCGAGCTGCGCGTGTGCGACACGCCGCTCAGCGTGGACCATGCCGCCGCGCTGGCCTGCTACCTGCAGACCTTGTGCGCGCACCTGCTGCAGCGTAACGAGCCGATGCCGGCCGAGGACGACTACCTGGTCTACAACTACAACCGCTTCCAGGCCTGCCGCTTCGGGCTCGACGGCACGATCGTGAACCCGAAGACCTACGAGTCGCTGTCCTTGCGTGAGGACATCCTGGCGACGCTGCGCCACCTGGAGCCGCACGTCGATGCGCTGGGCAGCGCGGGCGCGCTGGAGCGCATCTATCGGGTGGTGCACGAAGGCAGCGATGCCACCTTCCTGCGCGCGCAGCACCAGGAACGCGGCAGCTCCGAAGGCATGGTGGAGGCGGCGATCGAGCGCTTCCGGCAGGCGCCGGTCTAGAAGCCCAGGCTCCCGAGGGCCTGCGCGATGGCGCCGCGCATGACGGGCGGCCGGATCGGGAACGAGCGGAAGAAGTCGGCACTGGCCAGCTGGCCATCGCGCTCGCGCACGTTGGCCGCCCATTGGGCGGCCGCTGCGTCCTTGCCGTCGAGCGCGTGCGCTGCGGCGGCGATCATCGCGATCATCACGTGGGCACCCGGCGAGCGCGCGGCGCGATCGGTCCAGTCGGCCGCCTCGGCGGTCTCGCCGTGCGCCATGTGCACGAAGCCGCGCGTGGCCAGCATCGCGTAGCGCAACGGGTCGATCGGGCTCAGGCGCATCGCCAGGTCCACGTGCTCGCGGCCGGCCGCGGTCTGCCCCGCCAGCGTTTCGGTCCAGGCCAGCGCGTAGATGCCTTGCGCGTAGTTCGGGCTGATGGCGGTGGACTGCTGCAGCCACTCGCGTCCGGTGTCCAGGTCGCCTTCGAGCCAGTAGGTGCGGCCCATCGCGAAGTTGACGAACGGGTCCAGCGGGTCGTGCTCGAGCGCGCGCAGGGCGCAGGCGCGCGCCTGCCGCGTCTCGGCGGCCGTGTCGTTGCAGTGGCGCAGGAAGGCGCGCTGGAAGTGCACGAAGGACAAGCCGGCGTGGGCGCGTGCGAAGCAGGGGTCGAGCTCGAGCGCGCGGGCGAACAGCTGCTCCGCCTGCACGCTGTCGGCGCGCGTGAACCGGTACAGGTGCTGCAGGCCGAGGTGATAGGCGGCCCAGGCGTCCAGGCTGTCGGGCACCGCCTGGCGGGCGCGCGCGGCTTCGTGCAGCGGGATGCGCAGTTCCAGCGCTGCCAGGATGCGCGCGCGGATCTCCTCGCGCAGCGCGTGCAGCTCGCCCAACGCTGCGCTGAAGCGGTCGCCCCACACGACGCCGCCGTCCAGCGTGTCGCCCAGCTCCACGGTCACCGCCACGGTGGCGCCCTGCAGCTCCACGCTGCCGCCAAGGGCATAGCGCACGCCCAGCAGCGGGCCCACCTCCTGCAAGGGCGTGTCGGGGGCCAGGCGGAACGACGACCCGCGCGCGCAGACGAACAGCCAGCGCAGGCGCGACAGCTCCGAGATCAGCTCGCAGGCCAGGCCCTGCGCCAGCGCCACGTAGGGCTCGGGATCGCCGACGCGCCGCAACGGCAGCACGGCGATCGACGGTCGCGCGCCACGCTCGACCGCCGCGGCGGCGCGGGCCGACACGGCCTCGGCGTCTGCCACGAAGCGGAAGCCCTGGCGCTGCAGCGTCTTGATGAAGCGCTGCGCCTCGCCGTCGTCGCCCAGCGCCTTGCGCGCCGACTTGATGCGGCTGGCGATGGCGGCGTCGGACACCACGCGCCCGTCCCACACCTTCTCGAGCAGCTCTTCCTTCGACACCAGGCGGTCGCGGTGCTCCACCAGCAGCGCCAGCAACGCGAGCACCTGCGGCTCCACCGGCCGCGGCTGCCCATCGGCACGCAGCTCTGCACGCGCCAGATCGAGCTCGAAGCGATCGAAGCGGTAGATCACCGGGGAAGACTACTGCCAAACGCGGCAGATCACCTCAGGATCTCCACCCTTTCTGCAAGGCGCCTGCAAGCGCGGGCGGTGCATCGCGCGCACCCTCGGCATGCCGCTGGAGACGGGCTCCGGCGACTTCATCCAAGGAGCGCAACATGCCACTCGTCACGATCGATGTCATCAAGGATGTCTTCACGCCGCGCCAGAAGAGCGACCTCATCGCCAAGGTCACCGAGGCCATGGTCTCGGTGGAAGGCGAAGGAATGCGCCCCGTCACCTGGGTGCGCATCAACGAGTTCGAGAGCGGGGACTGGGCCATCGGCGGCAAGGCCCTGAAGGCGACCGATGTTCAGGCCCTTGCCAAGGGCGTGACGGCCTGAGGCGCGCGGCGCCGGCGCGATGCATCGGGCCTCAGTGGCCCCACATCCACAAGGTGGTGCCGCGTGCGTCGAGGTTGTGGATGTCGATCGTGCCGAACGACGGGCCGTTGTACTGCACGCCCAGCGTGTTCAGCAGCGCGCCGGCTTCCATGCGGGCGTCGACGGGCGGCGCGTCGATCGTCACTTGCGCCACCGGGCGGCCGTCGTACAGCGCGGCCGGCAGCGCTGTGGCGCCGCGTTCGGCCAGCGCGGCCTGGAACTGGGTGGCGTCGAGCACCGTGGTGCGCAGCTGCTGCGGCGTGAACAGCGCCAGCAGGCCGCCCACCAACGGCAGCCGCTTGAGGTCGCCGCGCGGCAGCTGCAGGCCGGCCTGGCCGTGCACCTGCGACAGCGCGCCTTCGTCGAGCGCGGTCATCGCGTGAGCCGGCCGTGGGGCCAGCAGCGCGGCGCCCGCCAGCAGCAGCGCACTGGCGCCTGCGGCCGCCACGCGGCGCCGCTTGGCCGCTGCGCGGGGCGTATGGGTAGGGGCACGGGTGGGGCGGTGAGCAGCCATTCGGCGGTCCTTCGGCGAGGAGACGGTCGAATGGCTGCATCGGCAGCTGCGCGGCGCGCTGAAGGGCGCGGCGCGCCGGCGCGGCGGCCGGCGTGGCGGAAGTCACATCACGGGGTGTCGGCGGTCTCGGTTTCGCCGGCGGGGCAGCAGCGGTAGTCCTGCGCCTTGTCGAGCAGCTCGATCTGGCGCGCCAGCAGCTTGTTCTGCAGCGCCAGGCGCTCCAACTCGAGTTCGTGCTTGCGCTCCACCTCGGGCTCGCAGATGCCGCAGGCGTCCATGCAGCTCTTGACGATCACGCCCGCGGTCGGCAACGCGGTGCGGCGCTCGTAGCCGAAGCGCGCCTGCACCTCCTTGCTCACGCCGCCATCGGGGCCGAGCAAGCCTTGCTGCTGCAGCTGCTGGTCGACGAACTTCAGCGCCTCCTGGCGCAGCGCGTCGGGCAGCGGCTGCTGGTCGCCCAGCGACAGCGCGGCCGAGGTGCCCAGCGCGAGCCGGTTGGCCAGCAGCGTGCGCGCGGCGGTGCTGGGCAGCGGGGCCAGCGCCTGCAGCTGCACCTGCTGGTCGGCCTCGATGCCCTGGTTCAAGGTGGCCAGGCGCTTGTCGTTGGTGGCCGGCACCTCTTGCGGAATGGAGGCGATGTTGCCCGTGCTGCGGAACGGGTTGGCCGGCACCGGCACTGGCGCCACCGGGTCGAGCACGCGGCGCTCGATGGCCACGATCTCGAAGCGGATGGTCTCCAGCTTGTTGAGCCGGTAGAACATGAACGTGACCGCGTGGCAGTTGTTCGGGTTGGCGAACTCGCGCGACGCGGCCTCGAAGTGGTCCTCGCTCTCGCCTTCGCTGTGCGCGCGCGTCGAGACCTCGCCGATGCTCACGCTGTGCGCCATGCGTGTGGCGTCCACCGACTGGTGGTCGGCGCTTTGCGCGTGTGCGCTGTGCTCGCGCAGGTAGTCGGCGGTGCTGGACGCGCTGTGGCTGCCGCTGGCGTTGGTGTCGGCATGCGCCGAGAAGAAGCCGATGCCGCCGGACGCGTCGCCGTGGAAATCCCACTTGCCCTGTTCGCTGTAGTGGTCGCTGCCGCGGTCGACGCTGTTCTCGTCGGCCATGAAGGTGCGCAGCGCGCGCAGCCGGTACTGCTCCTCGCTCATCTGCTCGCTGCGGTAGCTGAGCTTGGTCTCGCTGTCGAAGCTGAAGCGGCTGCGCCGGTCGGTGGTGGCCAGCCGCACCTTCTCGCCCGGCAGCAAGGTCGTGCTGTAAACGATCTCGCCCAGCGCCAGCGGGCCGGGGCAGCGCACGAAGCGCGTGTGCAGCGTCACCTCCACCTTCAGCGGCTGTTCGTTGGGGCCGCGCACGGGGGTCGGAAACACCAGGCGGCGGCGGAAGTCGACGATGTCGCACACCGGCGTGGTGTCCAGCTCGGGGCAGCAGGGCAGGTCGTTGTAGGGCATGAGTGCATTGGGTTTCATGAAGTCCTCCTGGGATCAGTGGGCGGCGGCCCGCAGCAGCGGTATCGCCTGGAGCGCGACGCTGTCGCGCGGATCGACCGCCAGGCGCGCGCCGGGCCGGTCGAATCGGTAGCGCAGCCCGCTGGCCGGCCCGATCACGGTGAGCGCGGAAGCGCCCACGTACTCGAACAGCGGCTTGTGGCGGGCAGCGCCGGTGAGGGGCAGCGCCGGGGCGGGCGGCAGTGCCGCGCCGTGCGCCAGGGGCCGCGCAGGCGTGCGGCGGGACAGGCAGTTGCACATGGCCGGTCTCCCGCGTCAGCGCAGCAGCACGTCGGGCGCAGCCACGTGCGGGCGCGTCTCGGGCGCGTCTTCCATCAAGTGGTCGGCGGCGGGCAGCGGCGCATCCTCGAAGTAGCTGGCCACCGCGGGCAGCGTCCAGTGGCCGGCCACGCGCTCGAAGCCGATGGCCGCGGCCGACAGAGCGAGCCACAGCAGCAACCGCTCGCGCCAGTCGGCCGACAGCAGCAACGCCACGGGCGCCGCCACCCACAGGCTCACGCAGTAGAAGCATTGCAGCGCCTGGCCGGCCAGGCCGTTGCCGGCGGCGGAGCGCAGGCGCTCGAACACGCGCCCCGGGCCCGATTCGGCATACAGCAGATGGGTGGCGCGCCAGGTGGCCAGTGCGCCGATCAGGGTGGAGAGATAGGCATCCATCGCGCGTACTCCTTTCATGCGTTCATGCCGAGGTGCTGAGGCCGATCAGGTCCTGCCAGAACACCACCTGCGGATAGGCGGTGCGGCCGTCGGTCACGCGGTCATGCGCGGTCAGCGTGAACGCGAAGGCGCAGAAGTTGTGGTCGGGCGGCAGCCAGTTCGGGCCGTCGGGGCCGAGCGGGTTGGGCTGCAAGGTGGTGAGCACGTAGTCGCCGAGGTCGGCCGTCGGCTCGTCGCGCGTGCCGGTGAAGTCGCAGGGCGTGGCGGCGGCGCTGAAGGCCTTGGGCGTGACGCCGGCGCTCACCACGGTGCTCATGCCGTGGTTGTTGCCGCGCGTGACGCTCAAGGCCCAGCTGTGCAGGAAGCCCTCGGGATCGACCGCGCGGTGCTTCACGGTGAGCGGCGCGTTCTGCGCGCTCAGCACGAACAGGCCGCAGTCGCCCAAGGTGGTGGTGCCCATCGTGATCGACTCGATGTCGCCCTTGGCCGGGCGGCCCGCGATGGCGGTGCGGTTGTGCAGGTACAGCGTGATCGTGTCGGCGGTGGCCGCGATCACGTGGCCGGCGCTGTCATACGCCTCGATGTGGAACTGCACCGGGCCCGGCTCGTCCCACGGGCGATAGAGGCTGCTGTCGAGGATCAGCTTGAGGTCGTTCTCGATCCAGTTCAGGTCGCCCTCGTGGTTGTCGTAGCACGGCACCTGCTGGCCCGGGCCGCCCACCAGCGGCACGCTGGGCGTCACCGCATGGTTGGTCGGGCCCACCGAGGTGCCACCGGGCACGAGGTGCAGGATCCAGTCGAGCGCATGGGATTGCGTCACCGTGCGCCAGGCGGCTTCGGTGGGGCGCTTGAAGAACACCGCGTAGCGCACCGCCTCGGGCCGGCCGAAGCACGCGTACAGGCGCAGCCCGCCGCGCCAGCCGGCGCAGTCCACCGCCGGCGCATTGGCATTGCGGCAGGTGATGCGGCCATCGGCGTCCAGCGTGTTCGGATGGCCGCCGAGCGCGGAGTGCAGCACCAGCACGTCGCCGATGCGCTGCAGCACGCGGTCGCCGCTGCAGGCGCGGCTGGGGTGCGCGCGCTCGTAGGGCACGCACAGGTCGATGCGCTGCAAGTTGGCCACGTTGTTGTACGGCGCGGTCTCGAACGTGGGCGTGAGGCCGGTGCCCAGCACCTGCACGATCACGTCGGGCCGCAACTGCGTGGCCAGGCTTTCGCCGGGCGCCACGTCGCCGAACTCGTCGGCGATGTCGGCCAGGCTCGGGCTGAAGCGGAAGATGTAGTTGCCGAGCTCGTCGGTGATGGCCAGGCCCAGGTCCTGGCGCGCGCCGGTGCCGCTGTAGGCGCCGCCCAGCTTCTCGCTGGCGGTACGGTCGTACTCCTGGAAGCGCAGCAGCAGGCCCGGTGCGCGCTCCACCTGGCAGCGCAGGCGAATGCCGACGTCGCGCAGTGCGGCGATCGCTTCCAGGTCCGCATGCGCCAGCTTCGCGGCGCCGGCCGCCAGCGCACTCGACTTGAACGCGCTGCGCTTGACCGTGGTGCCCAGCGCAGCCACCGCGTCGGTTTCATGCTGGTCGAGCGAGGCCTTGGGCGAGGGCTGCGGCGCACGCGCCAGCTTCGACTCGAACACCAGCCCGTTGGCGACCGCCGGCAGCCCGGTGGGCAGCACCAGCGGCGTGAGATCGGGCGCCGGATCGGGCAGCGGGATGCGCGGCAGCTTCAGCCGCTCCGGGTACAGCTTGGCGATCACCTCGCACAGGCGCGGGTTGCGCTCGCACAGCGCGGCCAGGCCGTACGGTGGATCGAGCACGACGTAGTCGTCGCGGCAGGGGTTGAACAGGCAGTGGCCGGCGTAGGTTTTCGCCGTGCCGTACAGCACGTAGTCGGACGCGCTGGCGGGCAGCGAGCAGCTGAGCACGAGGTCGTCGAAATCGGCATCGCCGCCGGAGTCGTTGGAGCGGATGTCGAAGCGCAGCAACCCGCCCCCCACGCCGGGAAAGCCGATGCGCTGCGCTGAAGCGCGCCATGGCTGCCCGGTGGGCTGGTGCTGGATGTCGACGGACCACTGCGTGCCGCTGACGAACACGCTGGTGCCGACGGTGCCGGCATGCACACCGTTGCCGGTGGCCGCGCCGCTGACGACGAAGCGCTGTGCGAACGCGGCGTTCTTGGTGGTGACCCGGATGGTCCAGGCACCTTGCATCGTGATGGCCATGAATGTCCTCCTGTCGAATGCGAAGCCGCGGGGGTGCGGCTCGGAGGGCATTGCAGCGCTGCAGGGTTCCCATCACCATGCGCGTTCGCAGCACTGCGCAGAGCGCGCGCGCGACGATCGGCAGACGATGCGCCACGGCGTGCGGCCATGAAAAAAAGCCCTGCCGGGCAAGCCGCGGCAGGGCCAGGCGCGATGCGCGCGGGTCAGCGCGCGGTGGGCCGGTCGGGCCGGGTGTCGTCGCACCCGTTGGATGGGCCTCCCCCCTCTTTGCGTGGCGGCTGGTAGCGCTTGTTGAAGTGCGGGAACTCGGGCAGCTGCGCCGGCAGCAGGCCGACGAAGGGCACGTCCTTGTGGTATTCGATGATGAAGTCCACCCAGTCGGTGACCTTCAGGAACTCGATGATGTGGCGTTGCACCTGCGGCTTGGCCGGGTCGGGGTTGACGTCGAGGTAGTACGGCGAGCGCCAGTCCCATCGGCCGATGCGCAGCGGGTCGGGCAGCAGGATGTTCATCGCCAGGTCGCTGGCGGAGAAGTCCCACACCTTGCTGGGGTCCATCCAGGGCGAGCCGTCGTCGCCGTAGCGCTTGATGCCGGCCAGCACCTCCTCCAGCGCCGCGGCCGCCTGCGCCACCTTGAACGGCCCGAAGTCCTCCTTCTGCAGCTCGTGCGCGAGGCTGCAGATGTCGGTGAGCTCGTCGGGCGCCTCCAGCACGAAGTTCTCGTCGTCGTCGAACTGCTGGGCGCGCACGATCGAGCGCTTGATCTTCTCGACGACGGCCGCGCGCTGTGCGCCGGCGGTGCTGCGCAGCGCGGCCAGCAGCGCGTCGGACAGGTCGTCGATGCACTCGACGATGGAGTGCAGCCGCGACAGCTGCACCACGCAGCCCACCGTGGGGTGGTGGCCCTTGGCCGCCAGCACCGCATGGTTGCCGTCGGCGAACCACTGCGCCAGCTGCTGCGTGGTGGCCGTGCCGGCCGAGGCGAGCTTGGCGAACACGCCAGGGTAGGCCTCGCCGGCAGTGAAGAAGTTGTAGTTCTCGTAGCCGGTGGCGAATTCGGCATAGGGCGCCACGGTGTGCAGCACCTCGACCGCCATGTTGAAGCAGTTGTTGAAGTGGATGCAGGCCAGCCGGGGCACGCCGGCGTCGAGCGCCGATTGCAGCGCCGCGCCGAGGGCATAGGTCGACAGCGCCAGGTGGTTGGTGGGCGCGGTGGGGCAGGGAATCGGCAGCACGGGGGCGCCCTGCTCGATGAGCGGGGAGCCGTCCGCCTTGAGCGGGCGGGTGAGGCCGTCGCCGAGCCGCCACCCGAAGGCGCCGAAGCCGGTGGTGTTGTCGAGCGTGAGCACGGTGCTGTCGATGTCGGGAAGAAAGCCTGCTCCGTGGCCCTCGAGCGTGAGCACGAGGGCGGCGCCCGGCGTCCGCCGGTACGCCTCCTGCAGAAACCCGGCGAGCGTGTGCGGGTCCTGCATGTCCTGCTTCCAACGCGTCACCACGTCCATCCGGCCGGGTTGCGAGGGTGGCATGTCGATGAGGTAGGTCTGGTCGTCGATGAGGTCGATCAGCAGCAGCACGTGCACGCCGCGGTCCGCCACGTGTCGCAGATGGGTGGCCAGCGGGTGATCCGTGGCGAGCACGGGCTGGCCGTCGGGGTAGGTGCTGAGCACCCGGTCGGTGCCGAGCGGCGCGTAGACCGCGAGGGTGACGCCGTCGTGCGGCGAACGGGTGTCGCGCGCGTCGATGAACTGAAGGGTGGGTCGTGCCATGGTGTCCTCGCTGGGTGTTCGATCCCCATCGCAGGCTTTGCGATGCGGGCACGGTCGATACACTAAACACCGCGCGTTCGCGGGGCCATGCACGAATGCAATGCGCCCGGCGACGCGGCGATGGACGAAAGCGAGACGATTGCGATGGTCGCTTCCAGGTCCCCCCCTAACTCGAGGGACGAGCCGCTCCAAAAAGGACGTTCCCCCGTGCGAGGTGAAGTCGTGCTGGGTGCCGCCCTCAACGCGCACCGCTCGGGCACGCTGCCCGAGCTGATCGCCCGGCGCCCGCGCGCCGCGCGCCGGGCCTTGCGGCGCTACCTTGCGGTGGTGGAGGGAACGGCCGGCGACACGCTGGATGCGCGCACGCCGGCCTGCGTGGCCGCCGCGGCTGCGTTGCTGCTGCGCTGGGGTGCGGCCCTGCTGCGCCCGGACGGCAAGGTGTCGCTGCAGGACGGCATCGATGGCCATGCCTGGCTGGAGCGCACGAGCTGGAGGCCGATGCTCGCAGTGGCGTGCCACTTCGGCCTGCTCGCGGTTCCTCCGTTCCCCGACCGATACCGGCGCGCGCTGCAGGAGAGTGCGGCCGACAACCTGTGCGGGCTCTGGTCGGTCGGCGCGAGCACCTTCTACCGCTATCTCGAAAAGGGCAAGCGGCAGATGGCCGAGGCGCTGTTCGCCGGTACCCAGAACCCGCAGTTGCGCGCCGGTCTGCGCGACTTCGTGCACGGCGAGTTGCTGGCCGGCGGCGAACTGCCCGGCGACGGCGCGCGCCCGGCTTGGCATGCGGCGCAGGCCCGCCGCTGGCTCGAGGCCGGCCGCCCGGTGGACGCGCTGTGGCACTTGCTGCAGGCCGGAGACCGAAGCGGCTTCTGCGCTGCGGTCGAGCGGCACAAGAGCGATCTGGCCCAGGAGGAGGACGCCGAGATCCTGCTGGAGCGCTTTCTGCAGGCGGCGGTCGAGCCTCGGCATCGATTCGAGCTGCATCTGGCCCAGGCCGCCTTGTGGCGCGCGAGAAACGTCGAGGAGCGCGAGCGCG
>CAMLIZ010000065.1 GCA_946480245.1 uncultured Pseudomonadota bacterium | reverse complement strand
GCGAACTGAAGAACCCGGCCATCTCGCTGTACGAGTACAAGGACGGCAAGAAGGTGCCGCTGAACTGATCAGCCGGCTCCTCCAGCAGAAAGGGCGCTTCGTTGAAGCGCCCTTTTTTCGTTCAGGTCGTCAGGCCAAGGGGGAACTCCACACCGCCGTGCCGCGCGCCGGCAACTGCAGCGAGAGCTGGCCGGACAGGCCGAGCGGCAGGCGCGACAGGTCGACGGCGAGCGTGCTGCCGGCGTCGGCTCGGTTCAGTGCCACCACGGTAGCGGCGTCCGCCGTGAAGCGCGCGAACGCGTACACGTCGCCGGCCGCAGCCAGTTCGAGAAACGCGCCCTCGCGCAGTTCCTTGCGCGCCTGCCGGCGCGTGATCGCGGCACGGTAGTGCTCGAACAAGGCCGTGTTCCAGTGGGTCCGATCCCAGTCGAAACAGCGCCTGCAGTCGGGATCGTTGGCCCCTTCGAGCCCGATCTCGTCGCCGTAGTAGACGCAGGGCGTTCCGGGGAAGCTCATCAGCAGTGTCACAGCCATCTGCATCGCACGGACGTCGCCGCCCACCAGCGTGAGAAAGCGCGGCGTGTCGTGACTGTCCAGCAGGTTCAGTTGTGCGAGCTGGTTGTCGTAGGGCACTGCGGCCATCGCCTCGCGTAGCCAGGCCGCGAAGGCGGTGGTGCTGAGCGCGATCGGGTGGCAGGCGACGTCCTGCCCTGCCAGCCACGCCCACAGGGGATGCGCGAAGCCGTAGTAGTTCATCGCGCCGTCTTCCTGATCTCCCTGCAGCCAGCGGCCGGCCTCGAAGAAGTGCTCGCCGACAAGGTAGGCCTCGCCGTCCTGCTGCTTCACGGCGTGGCGCATCTCGCGCAGGAGCGCGGCGTTGTTGCCCGCCCCGATGCCTTCGCCCAGCATGTGCACGGCATCGAGCCGCCAGCCGTCGATCGAGTAAGGCGGCTGCATCCAGCGGCGCATTACCGAGTCTGGGGCCGCGAACATTGCCTGCTTCACCGCCGGCTGCGCGTAGTCGAGCACCGGCAGCGAGTCGTAGCCCTTCCAGCCGTACGGCTGGCCGTGCGCGTCCTGGCCGTACCAGCTGCGCCGAGGCGACCCCGGCTGGAACCATGGGTGCTGCGCGCCGGTGTGGTTGACCACGGCGTCCAGCACCAGCCGCATGCCCCGGCTCCGGGTGGCCGCGCGCAGGCTCTGCAATGCCGCGTTCCCACCAAGGCCACGGTCCACCTCGTCGTAGCTTTCGGTGTCGTATTTGTGGTTGCTGCGGGAGCGGAAGATCGGGTTGAGGTAGAGCGCGGTGGCGCCGAGCTCGCCGTGCAGATAGTCGAGCCGCTGTTCGATGCCCGGCAGGTCGCCGCCGTAGAACACCGTGGTGGGGCGGTCTCTCGGCACGGGCTCGCCCCAGGCACGAGCTTCGTTCGGGCGCTGGCCTGGCACGTCCGGCGGCAGCGGCACGGGCCCTTGGCCGACGCGTGCAAAGCGGTCGGGGAACACCTGATAGAACACCTGGTCGCGCACCCACAGCGGAGGCCGCTGGGTGCGGTGCGCACGAAAGTGCACATGCTCCGGTGGTACGCGCGGCCACGGCCCGTCGGCCGCCAGCCAGTGCTGCGTGTCGTCGGCCAGCAGCTTGAAGCAGTAGCGCGTGACTTCGCTCCCCGGGTCCCAGGGGAGCAGCGCCTCGTAGCGCTGCCAGCCTGCCTGCTCGCCGGCCGGGCGCAGCTCGAGCAACTCTTCCTCGTTGTTCGGCAGGTGGCGCAGCCACACACCGCGCGGTGATGCGCGGCGCACCAGCAGCACGACCTGGCAGCCGCCGGGACGGCGCTGGAACCAGGGAGCGATGGGCGGGTGCAGCAGTTGCATGGCAGCTCGTTGGGCGCGTCAGTGAGCGGGTGGTGCCGTCATCGCAGCGATCGTCAGGCGCTCGGTGCCGGCGGTGCCCAGCAATTGGTCCGGCAGGCGGCGTACCACCCGGCGAAACACCTCCAGGTCGTCCAGCGTGCGCGCCAGCACCATCGCCCCTTCGATCTGGATGTAGGCGTCCAGCGCCCGCGCCTCGGCATCGGCGGCCGGCACGCCGCACTGGCGCAGCAGGTCGGCCAGGACCTCCAGGCCGGCGCGCACGCGCTCGCCCACCTGGCGGCCGAACACCTCGCGGGCCGCGCCGTAGGTGAACACGTTCATCAGCGTGAGCTGGTGCGCGCGCGTGTGCACCTGGTCGAGCGCGCGGAAGATGCCACGCACCTTGGCCTCGGGCGACAAGGGGCCTGCCAGCAGGGCGCCGATGTGCTGCGCTCCCCAGCGGTCGGAATGCGCCAGCACCTCGCTGGCCATCTGCTCCTTGCCGCCCGGGAAGTGGTGGTAAAGGCTGGCCTTGCCCAGCCCGGTGACCTCGGAAATCACGGCCAAGGTGGCGCCGTCGTAGCCAAAGTCGTAAACCACGTCAACCAGGCGGTCCACCAGCGCGTCTTTGGTGAGCAATGCTTTGCTCATTTCCCTCTTTCCCTCTTGTGAATGGTGTGCGGGTGCGCACTATACCGAACGATCGGTACAATTGCGGGTTCGCCGTTTTGCGGCGTTCATGGCGCCTCGCCCCGACGGCTGTAACCAGCGGTTCGCGAAGCGCAGAACAACCCCGCTTTGCCGCTGTTGTTGCTTTCGCTTCCCCCAGCCGTTCTGCGGTCTGATGCTGGGAGCTGTCTCCAGGGAACTCCATGAAGTCCGTTTCCTCCTGGCCGCGCTGGGCGCAAGCCCTGGCCGCCGTCGCCGCCCTCGCTGCCGCCCTGTGCGCCGGAGTGGCCCTCGAATACCGTTCGCTCACCCCTCAACAGGTGGGCAAGACCAGCCTGGCCCAGACCTTCGAGGCCGCGCCGCGGCAATGGCTGGACCACCCGAAGGACGTTTCCGAGTTCGAGCGCGCCCTGGCGGCCGGTGACGTCGCTGCGCTGGGTGTGGACGAGCGCCGCGTGTTCGTGACCACCAAGGCCGGCCAGCACTACAGCACCGAGCTGGTGGGCGGCGGCAGCGGCCTGCAGTCGCGGCTGGAAGCGCTCAGCCGCGACCAGGGCTTTGCGCTCACACGCATCGCGGTCGACCCGCGCACGCCGCGTGAGAAGCTCGCCGCTGCGGTGGGCAATGTGTTTGACCGAGGCATGGGCATCGTCACCATCCTGGCGATGCTGCTGCTCGGCTTCTACCTGATCCGTCAGGCCGGTGGCATCGGTGGCAACAAGCTCGAGTTGGCCGAAAAGCCCGAGACCGACTTCGACGCCGTGATCGGCGCCTCCGAGGCGAAGTCGGCGCTGCAGCAGGTGACGGCCTTCATGCGCAGCCCCGAGAAGTATCTGGCGCTTGGCGCCAAGCCGCCGCGCGGCGTGCTGCTCGAAGGCCCGCCGGGCACCGGCAAGACGCTGCTGGCGCGTGCGCTGGCCGGCGAATGCAAGGCCAACTTCATCGCGGTCGACGGCTCGCACTTCTCCAGCATGTTCTACGGCGCGGGCATTACCAAGGTGAAGGAGCTCTTCGCCACCGCTCGCAAGAACGCGCCGTGCATCGTGTTCATCGACGAGTTCGACGGCATCGGCAAGCGCGCCAGCGGCAACAAGGTGCAGGGCGGACAGTCGGAAGAGAACCGCATCATCAACAAGCTGCTGGTCGAGATGGACGGCTTCAGCCCGTCCGACAACATCGTCGTGATCGGCGCCACCAACCACGTGGGCAACGTGGACGACGCGCTCAAGCGCCCGGGCCGCTTCGACCTGGTGGCGCGCGTGACGCTGCCGTCGGTGCACGATCGCCGCGACCTGTTCCGGCTGTGCCTGGATCGCGTGAAATCCGCGCCCGGCGCCATCGACGTGGAGGCGCTGGGCCGCGCCAGCAGCGGTTTGTCGCATGCCGACATCACCAACGTGGTGAACCGGGCCACCGTGATGGCGGCCGAGGCGGGCAGCGAATGGGTGACGCAGGAGTTCGTGCACCGTGCGCTCGAGTCGCACCAGCTCGGTGGCGAGGTGTCCAGCCTGAAGACCATGTTCACGCCGGAGCACCGGCATCGCATCGCCGTGCATGAGGGCGGCCACGCGGTGGTGGCGCATGTGATGGGCGCCGGCACCGTGGAGCGCATCAGCATCGAGCCTCGTGGGCAGGCGCTGGGCGTCACGTTCGTCACGCGCGCCGACGAGGTGCCGCTGTATGGCGAGCAGGAGCTGAACGCGCGCATCGGCATGCTGCTGGCCGGCCGCGAGGCCGAGCTGCTGACCTTCGGCAACACCACGTCGGGCGCGTCGGACGACCTGAAGCGCGCATCCGAGCTGGCCATCGAAATGGTCAGCGCGATGGGCTTCTCCAAGGAGTTCGGCCTGCTCAGCCTGCATGGCGTGCCGGAAGGCCTGGTCGGTCCGCACATCCAGGACCGCGTGCTGGCCGAGGCGCGTGCGCTGCTCGAGCGTGCGCAGCGCGAATGCCGTGCAGTCCTGGAGCGCCATCGCGACGTGCTGCAGGCACTGGCTGCCGCCTTGCTCAAGGACGAAACCGTCTCCGGTGCGCTGCTGCGCGAGCTGGTGCCGCTGGACGAGGACGACGACGAGGCACTGCCGCCGCAGGTACCGATGCTGCGCGCTGCTACCAGCAGCGAAGCGCTGTCGGTCTGACGGGCTGAACCCGGGCCACGCCGCCGCCGGCTCTCGCTACCATGCGAGGCGCCAAGCGGAGGGAGCTGCCCGAATGACACTGCCGGTTCTTCTCGGCCTGCGCCGCCTGGCGTGCGCCGGCCTTGCCATGCTCGGCCTGCTGGGCGGCTGCGCCACACGGCTGCCTACCATCGACCGCGGCGCGATCGCCAGCAGCGCGGTGCCGCTGTCCACCAGCACGACGCTCGGCCGCATTGCGCACGACTCGCAGCCCGACCCGGCGCTCTCCGGCTTCCGCCTGATGCCGCTCGGCTCGTTCTCGCTCGACGCGCGCATACAGCTGGCGCGGCGCGCCGAGGCGACGCTGGACCTGCAGTACTACGACTTCGAGAACGACGAGACCGGCCGCTGGCTATTGCGCGCGCTGGCCGACGCAGCGGACCGGGGCGTGCGCGTGCGCCTGTTGCTCGACGACTTCTACACCAACGGCAACGACGAGCTGTTCCTCGGCTTCGCGGCGCACAAGAACGTGGAGGTGCGGCTGTTCAACCCGTTCTGCTGCGCGCGCGACCGGGGCCAGAACGCACGCTTCCTGGCCTCGCTGAGCGAGTTCGGCCGCGTGAACCATCGCATGCACAACAAGCTGTTCATCGCCGATGGTGCGATGGCGGTGATCGGCGGGCGCAACGTGGCCAACGGTTACTACCTGCGCGGCCCCTCCGACAACTTCGTGGACCTGGACGCGTTCGTCGCGGGCTGGATCGTGCCGCCGCTTCAGGGCCTGTTCGACCGCTACTGGAACAGCGACCCGGTGTACCCGCTGCAGGCGGTGGCCCACACACAGGACGATCCGGCTGCGCTGCGCGCCTACTTCGACGAGATCACCGGCCCGGCGCACACGCCGGCGCCCGATCCGCTGCCCGCCAACGACGTGCTGGGCTATGGCCCGATCGCCGACGACCTGGACGGCGGCCGCCTCGGGCTCATCTGGGGCGACGCCTATGTGTTCGCCGACCATCCGGACAAGCCCTTCGAAGGTGTGGCGGGTGGCCAGCTGCTCGAAACCAGCGTCACCTACAACGTGTTCGAGGCGATGCGCAAGGCGAAGAAGAGCCTCGTGGCCTCATCGCCGTACTTCGTGCCCGGGCCGGGCGGCATGGCGCTGATGAAGGAGCTGCGCGAGCGCGGCGTGGAGGTGACGGTGCTCACCAACTCGCTTGCCTCCACCGACGAGCCGGCCGTGCACCTGGGCTACAGCCGCTATCGCGAGGCGATGCTGCGCATGGGGGTGCAGCTGTACGAGCTGAGCACTACGCGGGTGAAGAAGAACAAGCACCTGTTCCTGTTCAACCAGTCGCTGGGCCGGCTGCATGCCAAGCTGGTGGTGATCGACCGCGAAACCTGCTTCATCGGCTCGATGAACCTCGATCCGCGCTCGGCCAACATCAACACCGAACTCGGGGCGGTGATCCACAGCCCGCAGCTGGCGCGCGAGCTGCTGCGCGTGATCGACATCGACCGTTTGCAGAGTGCCTACAAGGTGCGCCTGAAGCCGGGCGGCGGCGGGCTGGAGTGGATCGCCGAGGGCGAGGACAGCGAGATAGTGCTCGACACCGAGCCGGATAGCTCGCCCTGGCTGCGCCTGCAGCAGTGGCTGCTATCGCCGCTGGTGCCGGAGGAGCTGCTGTAGCGGCGTTCAGCCGCCTGGCGCCTTGCCGGGGCCCAGCACGCGCAGCGCCGCGGCGTGTCCGTCGAGCTGCTGCTGTTCGATGGACGGCCGGGAGAAGTCGTAGTCGCGCGAGGCGGGTTCGCGCTCGGCGCCCTCGCGCACGATGCGCGTCACCGTCATTGCGGCGTCGTCGCCCATCAGCTGGATGTAGCGCGGCCGCTGCTTGAATTGCTCGGCGGCGGCCGGCGGCATCGCGTCCACCGCATCGAGCACCAGCTTGCGGAAGTCGCCCAGCAGCAGCTGCGCCGCGCCGTCGCGCCGCACGCGCTCGGCATACACGATCTCGTCGCGGCGGCTCAGCACTTCCATCATGTTGGCGGGCAGCGGCCGGCTGTTGGCGAACAGGTCTACCACGATCGCGTGCTTGCCCGAGGCGCCGCAGCGCTCGACCACCTGCTCCAGCGGCGAGTTGCTCACGATGCCACCGTCCCAGTAGTGTTTGCCGGCAATCGTGGTCCACGGGAAGCCGGGTGGCAGGCTGCCGCTGGCCAGCAGGTGCTCGGGTGTCAGCGTCTGCACGTAGCTGTCGAAGACCTCCAGCGCCGCCGTCTCCACGTTGACCGCGCTCACCAGCAGGCGCACGGGGCTGTGCTTCAGCGCTTCGAAATCCACGTGCTTGCGCAGCAGCGCCTTGACGGGCGTGGGGTCGTAGAACGAGGTCCACATCGGCACCGGCTGCAGCGGCAGTGCCGCCCAGCGTGGGCGGAAGAAGCTGGGCACGCCCCACAGCAGGATCTGGGAGGCGGCCGCCAGCTGCCGCGCCGGCTCGCCGGGCAGCGCCAGCGTGTCCACCGCCAGATCGGACCAGAACGCGCGCAGCGCCTCGGCGGCATGGCGCGGGTGCGAGGCCACGATGGCGCCGTTGAGCGCACCGATCGACACGCCGGCCACGATGTCCGGGTACAGGCCGCGCTGCTCCATCGCCTGCACCACGCCGCTTTCGAACGCACCCATCGCGCCGCCGCCCTGCAGGATCAGCACCGTCTGCTGCGGTATGCGCTGCAGCGTGAAGCCCGGCTCCGTCATCTGCGCACGCAGGTCGGCCACATTGGTGCGATAGCGAATCAGCGACTGGATGGCATGCGTCTCGCGCGCCGGACGTCCGGTGGTGAACAGCGCGCGCGGCACCTCCTCGCGCAGGTAGAGCAGGGCGCACGAGCGGTCGGCCAGGCTGCCGATGCGCGCGCGCTGTGGCGCGCCGTGCGGCTCGCCGATGAACTGGAAGCTCAGGTCGAACAGGTCGCAGAAGTAAGACGACACCTCGTCGTACGGCAGCCCGGCGCCCAGCATGTTGCGCGCCGCCAGCCGGCCCTGCTTGATGGCGTTATCCCAGTGCTCCACGCGGCGGCGCTGGTTGAACACCGGGTCGAAGAAGCGCGCCACGTCGCCAGCGGCGAACACGTGGGCGTTGTTGCTTTGCAGGCGGCGGTCCACCAGCACGCCATCGTCCAGCTCGATGCCGCTGCCTTGCAGAAACGCCGTCTCCGGCGCCACGCCGACGCCCAGCACCACGAAGTCGCAACGCAGCGTTCGGCCGCCGCGGGTGCGCACACTGCTCACGCGCTTGCTGCCCTCGAACGCCGCCGGCTGGTCGTGCACCAGCTGCACGCCGTGGCCGGCGTACATCGAGGCGAAGAAGCTGCTCAGTTCGGCGTCCTGCAGGCGGTCGAACAGCAAGGTCTCCTTGGCCAGCAGCGTCACGTGCACGCCGCGCTGCGCCAGCGCCGAGCTCACCTCCATGCCGATGAAGCCGCTGCCGATCACCACCGCATGGCGCCCGCGCTGGGCCGCAGCGCGGATGGCGTGGCTGTCCTCGAGGGTGCGCAGCGTGTGGATGCCGGGGAGCTGGGCGCCGGGCAAGTCCAGCTGCAGCGGACGCGCACCGGTGGCGACCAGCAGCTTGTCGTAGTGCAGGGTGCCGGCGTGGTCGGTGTGGACGTGCCGGCGCTCGGTGTCGACGGCCGTGGCGCGGGTGCCGAGCAGCAACTCGACGTCGTGTTCGCGGTAGTAGGCCTCGGCCAGCACCGGCGGCGGGTCGCGCTCGGTCTCCGCCAGCAGCAGGCGTGCGGACAGCGGCGGCCGGTGATAGGGCGCGTGCGGCTCCGCGCACACCAGCGCGATGAGGCCCTCGGCGCCTTCGGCGCGCAGCGTCTCGGCGGCGGTGGCGCTGGCCAGGCCGCCGCCCAGCAGCAGGAAGTGAACGTGCCGAGGCTCGGCGGTGTCGGGCGTGGCCGCCACCGGGCTCAGCGCAGGTTGCCGGTGTGGCCCAGCGAGTAGCGGCCGGGTTGCGGCCACACCGTGAGGCCATGCGGCTCCTGGCCCACCTTGACAGTGCTGACCGCGCCGGTGGTGGTGTCGAAGCGGTACACCACGTCGTCGAAGCGGCCCGACAGCCACAGCCACTTGCCGTCGGCGCTCACGTTGCCCATGTCGGGGCTGCCGCCGCCCGGCACCGGCCACTTGGCCACGATCTGGTCGCTGGCGAAGTCGATCACGGTCACGCTGCCCGGGCCGTGGCGCGGGCCGTGGATCTTGTGCGAGCCGCGGTTGGCCACGTACAGCCGCTTGCCGTCGCGGCTGGGGTACAGCCCGTGCGAGGCCACTCCGGTGGCGATGAAGCCGGTCTCCACGAAGGAATCGCCGTCGACGATGTGCACGCCGTCGGCCTCCATGTCGGCCACGTAGAAGCGCTTGCCGTCGGGCGACACGCGGATGTCCTGCGGCATGCCCTTGGTGGACGTGCAGATCTCGCTGGCCGGCGCATCGGCCGGCTGCACCGCAGCGTCCTTGAAGCGCGTGCGCGGCATCTTCAGTTTCAGGTAGCCCGTGACTTGGCGGTTCACGAGATCCACCTTGGCCAGGCTGCCGTCGAACTCGCAGGTGAACAGCGCGTAGCGGCCGTCGATGGAGAACTCGGCGTGATTGATGCCGCCGCACTTGGGCGCATCGATCGAGTACTGCAACTGCATGCTCTTCGGATCGCGGAAGTCGAGGCGGTGCATGGCCTCGGCCACCACGATCGCCGACTTGCCGTCGGGCGTGAAGTACATGTTGTACGGGTCGTCCACCGCCACGGCGGCACCGGGCTTGCCGGTGCGGGGGTCGATCGGTGTCAGGCTGCCGTCTGCGTGGCGCTCGGCGTTGTTGGCCACCCACAAGGTGCGCAGATCCCACGACGGCACCACGTGCTGCGGCCCACGGCCGACCTTGAAGCGGTCCACGACCTTCAGCGTGGCCGGGTCGATCACGTAGACGTCGTTCGAGCGCAGGTTGGGCACATACACGCGCTCCAGGTCGCCCTGCACCGCGGCACTGAGATGGCCGGCGCCGATTTCGCTGTAGAGGTTGCTCGGGTCGACCACAGGCGGCATGCCGGGCACCGTGGCGATCCCGGCGGCCTTGCCCGCCGGCAGGGCGCCCGGTGCGGCGGCAGGCGTCGGGCCGCCGGCGGCGCCGAGCAGCAAGCCGGCGGTCGCCAGCGCGGCGAGGGTCAGGGTGAATCGGAACTTCTTGCGCATGGTGGGGAGGGGATCCTGAGTCGAAAGAGGTGTCAGCGCGAACGCAGCGCGTCGCGGATCGCTGCCACCGATGATTCCACGATCAGCCGGGTGCCGACTTGACCCAGCTCCACGGTGGCGCGTCGGGGGTCGCCGTGCACGCCGTCGCGGGCGCCCGCCTGCGCGGCCTCGGCATAGCGATCCGGCCGCACCAGCGACGGGTCGACCGCCAACGTCAGCGCGGTGTCGGCCAGCCCGGCGTGTGTGCCGATCTCCCGGCTGCTAACGCCGCGCGCCTTCAACGCGTCGACATAGGCCGTCTGGGTGATGCGGTAGTACTCGGCCAAAGCGTGCACACGGCACGATGGGTCGCGCGCCCATTCGTGGTCGAGCCGGGCGGCCACGCGCTCCTCGTTCTTCTGGTAGCCACCATGGTCGCCCAGGAACACCACGTCTCGAAAGCCGTGCTGCTTGAAGCTGCGGGCCGTGGCCTCCAGCAGTGATTCGAAGGTGGACTCGGGGATGGAGATGGTGCCGGTGAAGCGCATGTGGGCCTGCGGCGGGTGGATGGCGCCCTCGGGCACGTAGGCGATGACCGGGGCCACCACCGCGTTGCCCAGGCGCTCGGCGATCTGCCCGGCCAGCACCTGTGCGCGCACGTTGTGCTTGCCCAGTGCGATCTGCGGCCCGCTCTGCTCGGTGCCGCCGATTGGCACCAGCACGGTGGTGGCACCGGCGGCCAGCCGGTCGCGCAGCTCCGTCCAGGTGAGTTGCTCGATGTACACGCTGGCGGCGTGCGCGGCGGCTGGCGCGAGCGCGGCGAGCACCGCGGCGGCGGCGAGCAGCAGGCGGCGGAGCGGTGGGAGCGAGGGCATCCGGGGATTTTCCCCCAGGCGCCGCGCGCCACCCCCGGGCACGACGATCGCTTACAGCGCACCTGCTGGTGTTGGCTGCGGTGCTCAATGGTCTGATGTGCTGACGATGGTGCTGTGAACACGATCCGCATCTCCTCCGAGCGCTGGGTGGGCCGCGGCGTGCTGGGCGTGGCGCTGCTGTTCCTGTTGCAGCAGGCCAAGCCGCTGCTGTTGCCCGTGGTGGTGGCGGTGGTGTTTGCCTTCGTGCTGGCGCCCGCCGTTCGCGCGTTGCGGCGCATCGGAGTGCCCGAGTTCGTGGGCGCCGCGTTGATGATCCTGTCGGTGCTGGCCCTGGTGGTGCTGCTCGCCTCGGTGCTGGCGGCGCCGGCCGCGGCGATGTGGGCGCGCGCGCCGGCCGTCGCACAGCGCTTGCTCGACGAAGTCCAGCGCGTGGGCTGGAGCGCACTGCCGCCGCCGTCGCACGGCGCGCAGCCGGCGGGGCCGGCAGCGGATGCGGCGCGGCGTGACCTGCTGTCGGCCGGGCTGGCCTCGGAAGGCCTGCAGATCACGCGCGAGGTGCTCGGGCACACGCTGTCGTTCGCGGTGTCGGCTGCCGCCACCGTGTTCCTGCTGTACTTCCTGCTGATCTCGGAACACTGGCTGGTGGTGCGCACCGCGCAGGCCCTCTCGCGGCCGCGCAGCCGCGCCTTGCTGCTCGGCGGCCTGCGCCAGGCGCAGCGCGAGATCGGCCTGTTCGTCACCACGATGGGCTTGATGAGCCTGCTGCTCGGTGCCGCCACCGGGTTGGCGCTGGCGGCCATCGGATTCCCCAACGCCGTGCTGTGGAGCGGCGTGACGGCCGTGCTCACCTTCGTGCCCTACATCGGCCCCGCACTGGTCACGGTGGCGCTGGTGCTGGCCGGCAGCGCCGTGTACGGGGCGGGGCTGGGCCTGCTGCTGCCGGCCGCGGTTTTCCTCGGGCTGCATTTCATCGAAGGCAACTTCCTGAGCCCCTTCGTGATGGGCAGCCGACTGCGCATCAGCCCGGTGTTCGTGTTCCTGTCGGTGCTGCTGTGGAGTTGGCTGTGGGGCATCGCCGGGGCCTTCGTGGCGGTGCCGTTGCTGCTGGGGTTGCGCGCCACCTGCCACCGCGTGCGGCGGTTGGCCGTGCTGCGCCTGTACCTGGAGGGCGGCGTGCAGTTGCCCAGCCTGCGCGCACTGCTGCGCCCACGCGTGCGCTGAGCGCGGCAGGTACGGGGCTTGCCGTCCGAGGGCAGCGCAACACGCGCGCTCCCTCCATGCGAATCGCCTATCTCACCGAAACCTTCCCGCCGGAAGTGAACGGCGTATCGCTGACCGTGGCGCGTGCCGTGCAGCATCTGCGCGAGCGTGGACACCAGGTGTTCCTGGTGCGCCCACGCCAGGCCGGTGAGGCGCCGCGCGACGATGCCGATGAGTGGCTCACCGCCGGCAGCCCGATCCCCATGTACCCGGACCTGCGCTTCGGGTTGGCGGGCCCGGTCGCTCTGCGACAGCGGCTCGCGGCGCGGCAAGTGCAGGTGCTGCACATTGCCACGCCCGGCCCGCTGGCCTGGGCCGGCCTGCGCGCCGCCCGCACGCTCGGCTTGCCCACCAGCTCCGACTTTCGCACCAACTTCCACCAGTACAGCCGCTACTACGGCCTGGGCCTGTTCGCGCCGCTGGTGTTCGGCGCACTGCGCCGCTTCCACAACCTGACCGACTGCACCTTCGTGCCCACCTTGCAGGCCTATCGCGAGCTGGGCCGGCAGGGCTTCTCGCGCCTGGTGGTCGTGGGGCGCGGCGTGGACACCGCGCGCTTCCATCCGTCGCGTCGAAGCGAGGCACTGCGCGACAGCTGGGGTGCGGCACCCGGCGACACGGTGTTGTTGTACGTCGGCCGGCTGGCTGCCGAGAAGAATGTGCCGCTGGCCCTGGCCGCATTCGAGCGGCTGCGGCGCGAGCGCGGCGACGTGCACCTCGTGCTGGTGGGCGACGGGCCGGCGCGCCGGGCGCTGCAGGCTGCGCATCCGCAGGCGCGCTTTGTCGGCATGCTGTGCGGCGAGGCGCTGGCCGCCTGCTATGCGTCGGCCGACCTGTTTGCGTTTCCCAGCCTGTCCGAGACCTTCGGCAACGTGGTGCTGGAGGCAATGGCCAGCGGCTTGCCGCCGGTGGCTTTCCGCGCCGCGGCGGCGGCCGAGCATGTGGAGCATCAAGCCAGCGGCCTGCTGGTGCCGCCCGGCGACAGTGCGGGCTTCGTCGACGCCGTGCTGGCGCTGGCCGGCGACGCCATGGCACGGCGCGCGATGGGCATCGAAGCGGCGCAGGCCGCCTCACGGGCGCGCTGGGATCAGGTGCTGGCACGTTTCGAGCACCGGCTGAAGGTGATTGCAGATGCGCCCCGTGCGCAGGCCACTGCGGCTGCGGCCCGCGCCTGAGCGCGTGCTGGCCTGGGCCGAGCGCGAGCGCGTGCTGGCGCTGTGGATGTACGGCGCGTCGGCACGTGGCTCGGTGCTCCACAGCCTGCGGATGGTGAGCCGCATGAGTGACGGCTGGGCCTGGCTGGCGATCGGCCTGGCGCTACCCTGGCTCGATCCGCATCGCGGCACCGCCTGCGTGGTGCGCATGGTGGCGGTGGGCGCCGTGAACCTGCTGCTGTACCTGATCGTCAAGCGCTTCGTCGCGCGGCCTCGGCCGTACCACGGCTGCGCGGGCATCCGGCCCTGTGCGCCGGCGCTGGACGAGTTCAGCTTTCCCAGCGGACACACGATGCATGCGGTGGCGTTCAGCCTGATCCTGTGCACCTACCACCCCCGCCTGGGTTTTGTGTTGTGGCCGTTCACGCTGCTGGTGGCTGCGTCGCGCGTGGTGCTGGGCTTGCACTACCCGAGCGACGTGCTGGTGGGTGCAGCCGTCGGCGCCCTGACTGCGGGCGTGAGCTTTCAGTTCCTCTGAATGCTCGCCGCGAAGCGCGCCATCGTGAGCGCCCGGCGCTCGTGCAGCGCGCGCGCCAGCAGGTGCTGCCACGAGCGGCGCACCGCGGGGAACAGCGCGTCGCGCGGGTGCAGCTCCAGTCGCAGCAGGGGCGCCTGCTGCTGCATGCGCGCTGCCAGTGCCGCCCAGGCCACCGAACTGCTGCGGCGCCAACCGTTGGCCGTGCTGTAGACGATGCCCTGCGCGCGCAGGCGGCCCGTCCCCCGCAGCAAGTGCAGGTGGCTCAGCGTGGCGGTGTAGTCGAAGGTCTGTGCTGCGCGCAGCGCGCGCCATGCCGCCGGCCCCATCAGCCAGGCCGGCGCGACGAAGCCATGCAAGGGCCAGCCGCACCGCGCAAACCATGCGCGACCGGCCTGCAGGCGGGCGGCGGCCTCGGGCTCGTCGAGCGCCCAGAACTCGCCTTCACCGCGCGTATAGACGCGACGGCGCAGCCAGTCCCACGCATTGCGCGGCGTGCCGTCATCGTGGTGCGTGAAGCCATGCAGTGCGATCTCGTCGCCGTGTTGCCGTCGCGCGTCGAGCCACTGTTCCAGCAGCCGGCTGGGCGGCTCGCCGTGGTAGCGCGGCACGGCCAGCAGTGTCACTGGCACGCTGTCCACCTCGTTGATCGCAGCCAGCAGCTGCTCGCAGTGCGGTAGCGTCGCGTCTGCCACGTCGTGCAGCACGATGCACAACGCTGGGCGTGGCGGCTCGGTGCCCTGCGCAGCGGCATTCATCGTGTCAACGCGCTCTCGGCAGCGCTGGCTGGGGCGGCGATGCCGAGCAGCGCCCGGTAGTGCGCCATCAGCGCGGGCAGCACGCGCTCCCAGGACTGGGCTTCGGCACGCCGGCGTGCAGCCCGGCGCAGCGACACCGGCTCGCGCGCGAACAAGGCCTCGATCGCATCGGCGAAGTCGGCCGGCGACCCCCGCTCCACGCCGACGCCCACGGCATCGTCCACCAGTTCCGCCAGCCCGGCCGCGCGGCGCACGACCAGCGGCGTGCCGCAGGCCAGCGCCTCCAGCGCCGACAACCCGAAGGTCTCCTGGTCGCCGGCATGCACGAACGCGTCGGCGCTGGCCAGCGCCGACGCGACCGCGTGGGGCGCGCGATCGAAGGGCAGGCAGCGCACCTGGCGCCCGCGCGGTGGCGCCGGCCCGGCGCCCAGAGCCACCAGCACATGCGGCGGCCCGAGGCGGTCGACTGCGGCCGCCAGCACGTCCAGGTGCTTCTCGGGTGCAAAGCGGCCCGCATAGAGCAGCACGCGGCTGTCGTGCGGCAACCCGAGCGCCTGACGCCAGGCCGCACTGCCGCGCGAGGGGTGGAACACCCGCGTGTCCACGCCCAGCGGCTGCCATGCCACGTTGGCGAGCCCGAGGTCGTGCAGCCGTTCGCACATGCTGCGGCTGCCAGCAAGCACCCGGTCGAAGCGCGCGTAGAGCCGGCGTGCGTAGCGTCGCGCCGCGCCGGCCAGCAGGCGGCCGCCGGCCAGTTGCGCCATCGCCTCCAGGTCGGAATGGCAGTAGAGCAGTGCCGGTACCGCGCAGCGCTGCGCGGCATCGAGCGCCGACCAGGCGATGCGGTACGGATCGCCCACCTCGATCAACTGCGGCTGCAGCGCCATGAGTTGCTCGGCTATCGCGCGGCGGCGCCAGGGCATGCGATAGCCACCGCTGGCCGGCAGCCGCGGGGCGGCGCAGTGCACCTCTGCGCAGTCAGGCCGCGGCGGCGTGGCGCGCGACCCCGGCACGAGCAGCGTGTGCGACCAGCCGGGCTGGCGCGCCAGCCAGTCCCGCTTGGCCTCGAGGTAGCGCCGCACGCCGCCACCGGTGGCGCTCCACAGCATCGTGGCGTCGACGAGTCGGATCGGTGCAGAGGCGGACATGATGGCGGCTCACCCCGGGCAGTCCGCATGCCCGGCGTCCATGCATGGGCGAAAACGCCTCCGGGAAACACCCCTCGCCGCTGCGCGGCCCCCGCTCCTAGAATCCCCTCGCATCCGTACCCCAGGAGTTTCTTGCATGGCTTCCAACCGCCGCGGCAGCGCGGCCGAAGGCGACGCCGCCGGCGTGCGCGTACTCAAGAAGTACCCGAACCGCCGCCTCTACGACACCCGAACCAGCAGCTACATCACCTTGGCCGATGTCAAGAAGATGGTGCTCGAGGGCCAGGAGTTCGAGGTGCGCGATGCCAAGAGCGGCGAAGAACTCACGCGCAGCATCCTGCTGCAGATCATCCTGGAGGAGGAAACCGGCGGCGTGCCGATGTTCAGTACCGACATGCTGTCCAACGTCATCCGGTTCTACGGCCATGCGATGCAGGGCATGATGGGCGCGTACCTCGAGAAGAACCTGCAGACCTTCGTCGACATCCAGAAGCGCTTTGCCGACCAGGCCAAGGGCCTGTACGACGCGCAGAACTTCACGCCGGAGATGTGGGGCCAGTTCCTCAACGGCCAGGCACCGATGGTGCAGGGGCTGATGGGCAACTACCTGGAGCAGTCGAAGAACCTGTTCGTGCAGATGCAGGAGCAGATGTCCAAGCAGGCGGGGGCGCTGTTCCCCGGCATGCCGGGCTTCGGGGCGCCGCCCAAGAAGTAAAGCCGGCCGGCGCCGCAGGGCAGGGCGCATTTGGGACAATCGAGCGATGAGCGACCTCGCCTCCCCCACTGCCTCTCCCCTTGCCCCTGCCGCAGACGCCAAGCCGCCCAAGATCGGCTTCGTGTCCCTCGGTTGCCCCAAGGCCCTCACCGATTCCGAGTTGATCCTCACTCAGCTGCGGGCCGAGGGCTACGACACTGCCAAGAGCTTTGCCGGCGCCGACCTGGTGATCGTCAACACCTGCGGCTTCATCGACGACGCGGTGAAGGAGAGCCTGGACACGATCGGCGAGGCGCTGGCCGACAACGGCCGGGTCATCGTCACCGGCTGCCTGGGTGCGAAGACGGGCACGGCAGGCGGCAACCTCGTGCAGGAAGTGCACCCCAAGGTGCTCGCCGTCACCGGCCCGCATGCTACGCAGGAGGTGATGGATGCCGTGCATCTGCACGTGCCCAAGCCGCACGACCCGTTCGTGGACCTCGTGCCGCCGCAAGGCGTGAAGCTCACGCCCAGGCACTACGCCTACCTGAAGATCAGCGAGGGCTGCAACCACCGCTGCACCTTCTGCATCATCCCCAGCATGCGAGGCGACTTGGTGTCGCGCCCCATCGGCGACGTGCTGGGCGAGGCGAGGGCACTGTTCGAAGCCGGGGTGAAGGAGCTGCTCGTCGTCAGCCAGGACACCTCGGCCTACGGCGTGGACGTGAAGTACCGCACCGGCTTCTGGGACGGCAAGCCGGTGAAGACGCGCATGTTCGAGCTGTGCGAGCAACTGGGGGCGCTGGCGGAAGCGCATGGCGCCTGGGTGCGCCTGCACTACGTCTACCCGTATCCGCACGTCGACGAGGTGATTCCCTTGATGGCGGCCGGCCGGGTGCTGCCCTACCTGGATGTGCCGTTCCAGCATGCCCACCCGGACGTGCTCAAGCGCATGAAGCGGCCGGCCAGCGGCGAGCGCAACCTGGAGCGCATCGCAAGATGGCGCGAGCTTTGTCCTGAACTGGTGATCCGCAGCACCTTTATTGCCGGCTTTCCCGGCGAGACCGAGGCCGAGTTCCAGACGCTGCTCGATTTCGTGGACGAAGCCCAGATCGACCGCGCCGGCTGTTTCGCTTATTCGCCCGTGGAGGGCGCGGCAGCCAACGAGCTGCCGGGCATGCTGCCGCAGGCGCTGCGCGAGGAACGCCGCGCGCGCTTCATGGCCGCCGCGGAGCGCGCGTCGGTGGCGCGCCTGCAGCGCCGCGTGGGCGCCACGATGCAGGTGCTGGTCGATTCGGCCCCCGCGCTAGGGCGCAAAGGCGGCGTGGGCCGCACCTATGCGGACGCACCGGAGATCGATGGCAGCGTCAAGCTGTTGCCGCCGGAGAAGGCCTCCAAGACGCTGAAGGTGGGCGAGTTCACGAAGGCGCGCATCGTCGGCGCGCAAGGCCACGACCTGATTGGCCTGCCAGTCTGAAAGGGGCTGCCGCATGACGCATCGAACCAGCACCGGGCTCATCCACCACCCGTATGTGGCGCCCGCCGGCTTCGAGGCGCCGCAGGCCGGCGTGTTCAAGGCCTCGACGGTGATCTTCCCCAACGTGGCCGCGCTGCGCGCGCGCGACTGGCGCAGCAAGCAGGGCTACACCTACGGGCTGCACGGAACTCCGACCACGTTTGCGCTCGAGGAGCGCATTGCCACGCTCGAAGGGGGTCTTCATACGCTTCTTACGCCCAGCGGGCTGGCGGCTGTGGCGCTGGTGGATGCTGCGCTGCTGAGCGCTGGCGACGAGGTGCTGATCCCCGACAACGGCTACGGCCCCGGCAAGGATCTGGCGCGCGAGGAGTTGTCACGCTGGGGTATTGCGCATCGCTTCTACGACGCGCTGGATACAGCAGCCTTTGAGCAGGCCATTGGCCCGGCCACCCGCCTGGTATGGCTGGAGGCGGCAGGCTCCGTGACGATGGAGTTCCCGGACCTGCGTGCACTGCTGCGCATCGCGCGTGCGAAGGGCGTGACGACGGTGCTCGACAACACGTGGGGCGCGGGTATCGCCTTCAACCCGTTCGAACTCGGTGGCGGTCTGGCGGTGGATATCTCGATGCAGGCTCTCACCAAGTACCCCTCGGGCGGTGGCGACGTGCTGATGGGCGCGGTGACCACGCGCGACGAAGCCTTGCACCTGCGGCTCAAGCAGGCCCACATGCATTGGGGCTGGGGCGTGGGCGCCAACGACGCCGAGAGCGTGCTTCGCTCGCTGCCCACCATCGAACTGCGCTATCAGGCGCAGGACGCGGCCGCGCGCATGGTGGCCGACTGGCTGCGCCGGCAGCCACAGGTGTCGCAGTTGCTGCATCCGGCGTTCGAGGGCTCGCCCGGTCACCCGCACTGGCAGAGCCTGTGCAGCGCTGCCGCCGGCCTGTTCTCCGTGGTGATCGACGAGCGATACACGGGCGCGAAAGTCGATGCGTTCATCGACGCGCTCGAGCTCTTTCGCATCGGCTACTCGTGGGGCGGGCCCGTGAGCCTCGTGGTGCCTTACCAGATCAGGGCCATGCGATCGCAGCCGGTGCCGTATCGCGGCACGGTGGTGCGCTTCTCGATCGGCTTCGAGGATCCGCGGGACTTGATGGCCGACCTGCAGCAGGCGCTCTCACGCCTTGGTTGACACCTTGTGCCGCATCAGGCGGCCCTTCTCGCGCTCCCAGTCCCGCTTCTTCTCGGTCTCGCGCTTGTCGTGCTGAGCCTTGCCCTTGGCGAGCGCGATCTCGGCCTTCACACGGCCGCCCTTGTAATGCAGGTTCAGCGGCACCAGGGTGAAGCCCTTCTGTTCCACCTTGCCGATGAGGCGCCGGATCTCTTCCTTGTGCATCAGCAGCTTCTTGGTGCGGTCGGCCTCGGGCTTGACGTGAGTGGAAGCACTGCGCAGGGCGTTGATGCGGCAGCCGATCAACTGCAACTCACCGTCGCGGATCACCACGTAGCCATCGGTCAGCTGCACCTGGCCAGCGCGGATGGCCTTGATCTCCCAGCCGGTGAGCACGACGCCGGCCTCGTACTGCTCCTCGATGGCGTACTCGAAGCGGGCACGGCGGTTCTCTGCGATCAGGGACGACGACATAATTCGTCCATTGTATGAAGCACGTGAAGAAGTCCGTCCTGCTGTGGTACTCGCCGCTGGAGATGTACCACCTGGTCACCGCGGTGCAGGACTATCCGAAGTTCCTGCCCTGGTGCGAGCGCACCGAGGTGCTGGCTGAAGATGCCCACAGCATGACCGCCCGCATGACGATGCACTATGCCGCCGTGCGCCATGCATTCACCACGCGCAACGAGCACGTGCCCGGCCGTTCGGTGATGGTGCGCCTGGTCGATGGCCCGTTCTCGCGCCTCGACGGCACCTGGGAGTTCCTGCCGCTTGGCGACGCGTCGGCCTGCAAGATCGAGTTCGACCTGTGCTACGCCTTCGCGAGCCGGCCTCTCGAGGCGGTCATCAGCCCCGTGTTCGACCGTGTCGCCGACACACTGGTGGATTCGTTCGTCAAGCGCGCCGAGCACGTGTATGGCCCGCGCTGAAGGTGACGCGACGATGCGCGTCGAGGTGTGCTTCAGCCCGGCGCCGGGGCAGGTGGAGGTGTGCCAGCTCGATCTGCCGACCGGCAGCACCTTGCAGCAGGCGCTTCACGCTTCAGGCCTGCTGCAGCGCTTTCCGCAGCTGGCGAGCAGCGAGAACGTGGGCATCTGGGGTCGCCGGCAGCCACTGGACACGCCGCTGCGCGACCGTGACCGCGTCGAGTTGTACCGTGGCCTGAAGGTGGATCCGAAGGAGGCGCGCCGGCAGCGCTATCGCGGCCAGCGTGGCGGCCGTTAGCGGCAGTCGGACGCGATGACGGCGCGGGTGCGCTCCGCTTCTGCCGCGCGCTGCTTGTCGTCGAGGAACTCGCTCTCGCCTTTGTCGTTGGTGCGCGTCATGCGCACACCGCTGTCTATGGTGCGCATATATTGCTGCGCCCGCGCGCAGTTGTCGGCCCGCGCCGCGGCGGCCTTTTCTTCCTGCTGCTTCTGCTGTGCCTTGCGCTGGTCGTCGGCCAGCCGCATGCGGGCCTGCAGTTCGGGGTCGATAGCGGGCTTGGCAGCGCTTGCTGCCGACCCGGCTGCTGCGGGCGCTGCCACATGTGTGGCGAGGCTGGGGCGTTGAAGGACGTCCTTGTCCGGCACGTCGGCCGGGGGCGGCAGGTCGCTCACATGCAACTGGCCGCTCTTGTCGTGCCACTTCCATTGCGCATGTGCGGCCGGGCTGCACAGTGCAGCCAGCACACCTACCACCACGATGCCAGTCAGACGACGTTTCATGTGCTTCACGTTCTGGGAAACCGCCCTTTGCCCGGCAGTGTAGGTCGGGGTATCCGGCCGTCAGAAGCAGTCCCCGTGAATTCCGCACGAACTACCCCTCCGTATAATCTGCTTTTGCGTCTGGAGCTTCTCTCATGCGCCTTCTAGGAAAAGCGCTCACCTTCGACGATGTGTTGCTGGTGCCGGCGTTCTCCCAGGTGTTGCCGCGCGACACCAGCCTCTCCACCCGCCTGTCGCGCAACATCTCGCTGAACCTGCCGCTGGTGTCCGCAGCGATGGACACGGTCACCGAGGCGCGGCTGGCGATCACGATCGCGCAAGAGGGCGGCATCGGCATCGTCCACAAGAACATGACGCCGAAGCAGCAGGCGGCGGAGGTGGCGCGCGTGAAGCGCTATGAATCCGGCGTGCTGCGCGACCCGATCACGATCGGCCCGAACACCACGGTGCGCCAAGTGTTGGAACTGTCGCGCCAGCACGGCATTTCGGGCTTCCCGGTGCTCGAGGGCGGCAAGGTGGTGGGCATCGTCACCAACCGCGACGTGCGCTTCGAAACCCGCATGGACGTACCGGTGCGCGAGATCATGACGCCGCGTGACCGCCTCATCACCGTGGGCGAGAGCGCCACGCTCGACGAAGCCAAGGCGCTGATGCATCGCCACAAGCTCGAGCGCGTGCTGGTCGTCAACAACGCCTTCGAGCTGCGCGGACTGATGACGGTGAAGGACATCACCAAGCAGACCAGCTTTCCCAATGCCGCGCGCGATGCGCAGGGCAAGCTGCGCGTGGGCGCGGCGGTGGGTGTGGGCGAGGGCACCGAGGAACGCGTGGAGTTGCTGGCGCGTGCCGGCGCCGACGTGATCGTGGTGGACACCGCGCACGGGCACTCGGCCGGCGTGATCGAGCGCGTGCGCTGGGTCAAACGCAACTATCCGAACGTGGACGTGATCGGCGGCAACATCGCCACCGGTGGCGCCGCACTGGCGCTGGTGGAAGCCGGCGCCGACGCCGTGAAGGTGGGCATCGGCCCGGGGTCGATCTGCACCACCCGCATCGTGGCCGGTGTGGGTGTGCCGCAGATCACCGCGATCGACAACGTGGCCACCGCACTCAAGGGCACCGGCGTGCCGCTGATCGCCGATGGCGGCATTCGCTACTCCGGCGACATCGCCAAGGCCATCGCAGCCGGCGCCAGCACCGTGATGATGGGCGGCATGTTCGCCGGCACCGAGGAGGCGCCGGGCGAGGTGATCCTGTACCAGGGCCGCAGCTACAAGAGCTATCGTGGCATGGGCTCGCTGGGCGCCATGCAGCAGGGCAGCGCCGACCGCTACTTCCAGGATGCGGGCGGCGACAACCCCAACGCCGACAAGCTGGTGCCCGAAGGCATCGAGGGTCGCGTGCCCTACAAGGGATCGCTGATCGCCATCGTGTTCCAGATGGCGGGCGGCTTGCGCGCCTCCATGGGCTATTGCGGCTGTGCGTCGATCGACGAGATGCGCGAGCGTGCCGAGTTCGTGGAGATCACGGCGGCCGGCATCCGCGAGAGCCACGTGCACGACGTACAGATCACGAAGGAAGCGCCGAACTACCGCGCCGACTGACAGGGCAAACGCACGAACATTGAAGCCAGCCGCCCGGTCCCGAGCCGGGCGGTGGTGTTTACAGGGATCGCATGCGCACAGACGACACATCGCCTACTCCCACCGTACCTGCACGGCGCCAGGCCGCGATGCGCTTCATCATGTTGACGGTGCTGATCGACATGGTGTCGATCGGCCTGATCATCCCGGTGCTACCGCACCTGATCGGCACGTTCACGCACTCGCAGACCGAGCTGGCGCACTGGAACCTGATCGTCTCGGCAGCCTTCGGCATCGCCAACTTCTTCGGCTCGCCGATCATCGGCGCGCTGTCGGACCGATATGGCCGGCGCCCGGCACTGCTGCTCGGCTTCAGCGGCCTGGCCATCAGCTTCTTCGTCACCGCGATGGCCAATGCGCTGTGGATGCTGGTGGTGGTGCGGCTGGTGAGCGGCGCCACGATGTCGAACGTCACTGTGGCCAACGCGTACGTGGCCGACATCACCGCCCCCGACGAACGCGCCAAGCGCTTCGGCATGCTGGGCGCGGTGTTCGGCCTGGGCTTCATCCTCG
>CAMLIZ010000064.1 GCA_946480245.1 uncultured Pseudomonadota bacterium | reverse complement strand
GGCCTTCACCTGGCGTGTGGCTCTGCTGTGCGCCGCGGCACTGGCTTTCAGCGTGCTGCTGATCATGTGGTTCAACCGCCGGCGCCTCGCCTTGCCGCCGCTGCCGGCGCCCGCGCACGGCACCGCTCATGCCGGCGAGCACAGCCTCGCTTTCCTGCGCATCCCGGCGGTGTGGATGTGCTTCGGCTTCTTCTTCTTCTATGCCATGGCGCTCAGCGGCGTGCAGAGCTTCGCGCCGGAGGCGGCGCGTCAGCTGCACGACGTGGCCAAGGGCGTGTCGGCGATGTGCCTCACGATCTACATGGTGTGTGCCGCGACGGGCATGGTGGTGGGCGGCTTCCTGGTGAAGGACCCGTCGCGCTGCGAGCGCATCGTGGGCGTCGGCTTTGGCGTGGCGGCCACCATTGCGGTGACGATGGCGTTGGCGCACTTGCCGGCTGCTGCAGTGCCGGTGCTGTTCGGTGCCATGGGGCTGTTCTCCGGGCTTGCCGGTCCGTCGCGCGACCTGATCGTCAAGCGCGCGTCGCCGGAGAACGCGACGGGCCGCGTCTACGGTGTGGTGTATTCGGGCCTGGACATCGGGCAGGCGATCGCGCCGCTGCTGTACGGCACGCTGATGGACCTGCACCGTCCGGCGCTGCTGTGGATGGCGATCGCGGGCGTGCAGGCGGTGCTGATCGCGAGCGCGTTCAACGTGCAGCGCGTTCGCCGCACGGCGCTGGCGCCTGCGTGAGCGCTTGCGGGCGCAGCCGCACCGCTTATGCTCTGCGGCACTGATCACTCGTGCCGCAGCCCATGACCGCTCGCGCTCCCGTTCTCGCCGGCCACCTGCTCGTCGAAAGCCTGGTGGCACAAGGTGTCGACACCGTCTTCGGCGTGCCCGGCGAAAGCTACCTCGCCGTGCTCGACGGCTTTCATGAGCGCCGCGACCGCGTGCGCTTCATTGCCTGCCGGCAGGAAGGTGGGGCGGCCTTCATGGCCGAGGCGCAGGGCAAGCTGACGGGCCGCCCCGGCATCTGCTTCGTGACGCGCGGGCCGGGTGCCACCAACGCCAGCATCGGCTTGCACACGGCGTTCCAGGATTCCACGCCGATGATCCTGTTCATTGGCCAGGTGGCCTCCGACCAGCGAGATCGCGAGGCCTTCCAGGAGGTGGACTACCGGCAGATGTTCGGCCCCGGCACCCTGGGCTTCGCGAAATGGGTGGCCGAGGTGCAGGATCCGCATCGCCTGCCCGAATACGTGGCGCGTGCCTTTCACACCGCACTGCAGGGCCGCCCGGGGCCGGTGGTGCTGGCGCTGCCGGAGGACATGCTGACGCAGTACACCACGGCATCCGTGCTGCCGCGCGTGGAGCCGGCGCAAGCTTGGCCTGCGCCAGGTGCCTTGCGCGATGCACACGCGATGCTGCGTGCGGCCGAGCGGCCGTTCGTGATCGCGGGTGGCAGCGGCTGGGATGCCGAGGCCTGCCGCGCGCTGCAGCGCTTTGCGGAGAACTGGGATCTGCCGGTCGGTTGCGCGTTCCGGTTCCAGGATCTGTTCGACAACCGGCACGCGCTGTATGCCGGCGACGTGGGGATCGGCATCAACCCGAAGCTGGCGCAGCGCATCCGCGACGCCGATCTGGTGCTTGCCATCGGTCCGCGCCTGGGCGAGATGACCACCGGTGGCTACACCCTGCTGGAGGCACCGCGCCCACGGCAGCGCTTGATCCACGTGCATGCCGGTGCGGAGGAGCTGGGTCGCGTGTACGCGGCGGACCTGCTGCTGCAATCCTCCATGGGCTGCGCGGCGAAGGCGTTCGAAGCGCTCAATGCACCGTCGGATGTGCCTTGGCGTGCGTGGAGCGACACCGCGCACGCGGACTACGAGGCCAATCTGCAGCCGACCCCGGTGGCACCGCTGGACATGGCGGAGGTGATCAAGACCGCCAGCCGCCTGGCGCCGGAGGCGATCTACACCAACGGCGCCGGCAACTACAGCGGCTGGCTGCACCGCTTCCATCGCTATCCGGGGCGCCAGCACCAGGGCCGCACGCAGCTCGCGCCTACCTCGGGCGCAATGGGTTACGGCGTGCCTGCTGCGGTGGCCGCGAGCCTGTTGTGCCCGGAGCGTGTCGTGGTCAACATCGCCGGGGACGGCGACTTCCTGATGACCGGGCAGGAGCTGGCCACGGCAACCGGCTATGGCGCCCGGCGCTTGATCAGCATCGTGGTGGACAACGGCACCTACGGCACGATCCGCATGCACCAGGAGCGCGAGTACCCGGGGCGCGTCAGCGGCAGCGACCTGTTCAACCCCGACTTCGCGGCCCTCGCGCGTGCCTACGGCTGGCGCGCCGGCCGGGTGGAGCAGACGGCGCAGTTTGAGCCGGCGTTCGCAGCTGCACTGGATTCGCGGCAGCCGACGCTGCTGCATCTGAAGCTGGACCCGGACGTGAGCACCAGCCGCAGCACGCTCAGTGCGATCCGCGACGCCGCGCAGAAGCGCCAGCGCGCGGGCTGATCAGGCAGCCGGGCAGTCGAGCCTGGCCTGCGCCTCGGGCTTGCGCAGCACGTTGTCGAGGTAGTAGTCGAGCAGCGTGCGCGCGAGCGGCTCGTCGGTCGAGGGGATGAGACTGTGCGCGTCCTTGAGCCAGCCTGCCATGCATTGCTGCTTGTCGGCCGGCGACGCAGCGCATTGCAGCAGGCGCCCATAGGCGCGGCGGTAGGTGTCGAAGCCGGCGCGCCGCATCGGCGCACCGTGGCCCGGCACGAGCCAGTCGAAGCGCACGTCGGCCAGTCGGTCCATCGCGCGTTGCCAGGCAGCGGGACAGGCGGTGTCGAGCAAGGGCGCCGGCAGCGTGACGAGGTCGCCGGCCGCGAGCACGCGCGAGGCCGGGTCGAACAGCCACACGTCGCCGGCCGTGGCGGCGTGCGCCGCCAGCCCGAGCTGGTAGGCGTGCCCGGCGAGCATGCGCGTGGTGCTGCGGTCGACCACGATGTCGGGCGTGCTGTCGGCGCGGTCGTCGATGATCTCCAACTCGTGCAGCAGGGCGCTGCGTTCTGCGGAGCTGGCAGGCAGTGCAGGCAGGCGTTGCTCGATTTGTTGCCGATAGCGGGCCAGGAAACCCGTGCGCGCCTCGCCGATGGCGGCACTGGCGATCACGGTCGGCTTGTCGAACGCCCGGCGCAGCGGCCCGTTGCCGCCGATGTGGTCCAGGTGCCAATGGCTGTTGATGATGAACTTGAGTGGCTTGCCGGTGCCGCGCACGGCCTGGGCGATCTGCTCGGCATGCGCGGCGCTGCGGCCGGTGTCGAACACGATCATGCCGTCGGGTGCGTCGAACAGCAGCGAGTTGCTGTCCGGCTGCTTGCCCGGCACGAACTCGCCGGGAATCCAGCGCACGCCGGGCGCGAGCGGCTGCGATATGGCCTGCGCTGCCGCAGCGGTGGGGCCGAGGGCGGCGGCGAGGAGGCAGGCGACGAACCGGCGCGCAATCATGCGGCGCAGCCTACGCCACATCCGGCCTGCGCTTCAATGCCGCGCCGGCCGCCGCATCAGCAGCACCACCCCGGCCAGCACCACGCCGACCGCACCCCACTCGTATGGCGTGACGTGTTCGCCGGCCACCGACACGCCCAGCAGCATCGCGATCACCGGGTTCACGAAGGTGTAGCTAGAGGCCAGGCCAGCCGAAGCCCGCTGCAGCAGCACCATGTAGGCGTTGAAAGCGATCAGCGAGCCGAACACCACCAGGTAGGCCCAGGCAGCCAGTGCTGCCGGTTGCGGCGGCCAGCTGAAGCGCTCGCCGTCGAACGCGGCCAGGCCCAGCAGCACCACGCCGCCGCAGATCATCTCGCTCGCAAAACCCATGGGGCCGGGCGCCAGCGGCAAGCTGCGCTGGCTGAGTACGCTGCCGATCGACCAGGTGACGCAGGCGGTGGCAATCGCCAGCAGCCCGATCGGCGAGGCCCGGAAGCCGGCGCCCTGCGTGAGCAGCAGCACACCGGCCAGGCCCACGGCGATGCCTGCCGCCTCCATGCGCCGCGGCCTCACGCCAAAGGCGAGGTTGACCAGCGCGATCATCAGCGGCACCACGGCAATGAAGGCCACCACCAGACCGGACCCGACCGTCTGCTCGGCGTAGGCGGTACCACCCATGCCGCCGGCGAGCATCAGGGTGCCGACCAGGAAGGCGTTGCGCCATTGCCGCGGGGTGGGCAGCGCTGCGCCGCGCCAGCGCATCCAGGCCAGCAGCAGCAGGCCCGCCGCGATGAAGCGGCTGCCCATCTGCAGGAAGGGCGGAAAGCTGAGCAATGCGTACTTGATGGCCAGGTAGGTGGAGCCCCACACCAGCCAGGTGGCGGCCAGGCAGGCGGTGACCAGGGGCGACAGGTGTGCACGCGGGCCGTGCAAGGTGGCGGCGGAAGAGCTCATGGCATGGCATCGTAGGAAAGAACACGCCACGGATCGATGCCAAATCAACGGCAATTGATGCGTCCCGCCGCCTGGTTTCACGCTTGCAGCCCTGCTACGCTTTGAACATGAAAACCGAGCTCGATGGCTACGACACGCGAATCCTGGCCGAGCTGCAGGGCGATGCCCGGCTCACCATGGCGGAGCTGGGCCGCCGCGTGCACCTGTCGCAGCCGGCAGTGACCGAGCGCGTGCGCAAGCTGGAGGCGGCCGGGGTGATCACGGGCTATCGCGCCACCGTGAACCTGCGGGCGCTGGGCTATGGCATTCGCGCCATCATGCGTGTGGGCCGCGCCGAGTACGACCGCGTCGTCAAGCTCGTGCAAGGCACGCCGGAGGTGGTGAACGCCTACAACGTCACCGGCGAGGACAGCTGGATTCTGGAGATTGCGGTGATCGACGTCGCCCACCTCGACGCGGTGGTCACCAAGTTCTGCATCCTCACCGAAACATCGACTTCGATCATCCTCAACCCGGCGCGCGAGCACCAGGTGATGCTGCCGCCGCGCAGCGAGGATGTGCAGCCGCCGATCAAGAAAGTGGAGAACGCCTAGATGGACTTCGACAACTTCACCACCTGTGACCTGTGCGACCTGCACAAGAACGACAGCGATGGCGCGTTTCGCGTGCTGCCTCCGGTGTTTCGCGATTTCGGCGGTGTGCCGCGCTTCGCCGGCCGCGTGGCCACGGTGAAGTGCATCGAGGACAACACCCTCGTGAAGGCCGCCGTCGACTCGGCGGGGCAGGGCCGGGTGCTGGTGGTCGACGGGGGCGGTTCGCTGCGGCGGGCGCTGTTGGGCGGCAATCTCGCGGCGGCGGCCGCGATGAACGGCTGGGCCGGCGTGGTGATCGACGGGTGCGTGCGCGACGTGGCGGAGTTGGCCGCGGCACAGGTCGGCATCCGCGCGCTGGCGGCGATGCCGCTACCCACCGAAAAGCGCAACGAAGGCCAGCGCGACGTCGCGGTGCAGGTCCAGGGTGTATGGGTCCGGCCCGGCGATTGCCTCTATGCCGATGCCGATGGCATCGTGGTGATGCCGGGTGGATGAGGCCAGGTTGGAGACCGAGCACAAGCATGTGGACGTTTAGACGCAGCACCGCGCAAGCCAGCCCGATTCCTGACACGCCGGAAGGCATCGAGGCCGCCGCGCGCCGTTGCCGGCGCATGGTGACGCAGCGTGCGCTGGTGGCTGCCGGCGTGGCCGTGGTGCCGCTGCCCGGCATCGACTGGCTCACCGACATCGGCGTGCTGGTGAACTTGCTGCCGGAGATCAACAAGGCCTTCGGCCTGTCGCCGCAGCAGGTGGAACAGCTGGCGCCGCACCGGCGCGTGGTGGTCTACAAGGTGCTGTCGGCCGCCGGCGGGCTGGTGGTGGGCCGGGTGGTCACGCGCGAACTCGTGCTCGCACTGCTGCGTCGCGTGGGCGTGCGGCTCACCACGCAGCAGGTGGTCAAGTACGTGCCGGTGGCCGGCCAGGCGGTGTCCGCGGCGCTCACGTTCTCGGCCCTGCGCTATGTGGCGGAACAGCACATTCGGCAGTGCATGGACATCGCGCGTCAGCTCCAGTTGCCGGCGCCGCCGCCCGCGGCCGTACAATCCGGCGCTCATGTCGGGGCGTAGCGCAGCCCGGTAGCGCGCCTGCTTTGGGAGCAGGATGTCGCAGGTTCGAATCCTGTCGCCCCGACCACTCCCCGCCCGCATTGCCCTTGCGGCATCACTGCGGCGAGCGCGGCTCCAGCAGTTCGCGCAGTCCGTCCACCGTCACCGGCTTGGTGAGGTGGGCGTCGAATCCCGCGGCCAGGGTGCTCAGCCGGTCCGCCTCCAGGCCATGCCCGGTCATTGCCACGAAGCGCGTGGCGGCCATGCCCGGCAGCCCCCGCAGGCGCTGCATCACTTCGAAGCCGCTGCCGCCCGGCATGTTGAGATCGAGCAGCACGAATTCGGGACGCGATTGCGCCGCGCCCCGCATCGCGCTGGCGCCGTCGTAAGCCGCCTGCGCGTCATGGCCCAGCACCTGCAGAAGCGCCGCCATGGTGTCGGCGGAGTCGCGGTTGTCGTCCACCACCAGCACGCGCCGACCGTGCTCGGCGCGGGCCGCCTGCGCCGCCGAGGCGGTCGTCGGCTCCTCGCGTCGCAGGTCACCGGCAGGCAGGCGCACCGTGAAGCGGCTGCCCTGTCCGCGCCCGGCGCTTTCTGCGCGAATCGAGCCGCCGTGCAGCTCGACGATGGTGCGTGACAGCGTCAGCCCGATGCCCAGCCCACCCTGTGCGGCGGACTGCGCCGACTCCTCCTGGATGAACAGCTCGAAGATGCGTTCAAGGGCGTCGGGCTCGATGCCCTGGCCGGTGTCGGCGACGCTGGTGGCGATGATGTCGCCTTCCTGCTGCACGGCCAGTTCGATGTTGCCGCCGTCGGGCGTGTAGCGGGCGGCGTTGGTGAGCAGGTTCTGCAGCACCTGCGCCAGGCGCGTGCTGTCGCCCGTCATCGGGATCGGGCCTTCGGCCAGGCGTACCTGCAGGCTGTGGCGGCGTTGCTCGAGCAAGGGCCGCGCGGCTTCCACGCTGCGCAGCACCACGTCGCGGAAACTCAGCGGCGCATGCTCCAGGTGGATCTTGCCGGTGGCGATGCGGCCCACGTCGAGCAGGTCGTCGACCAGGCGGGTGAGGTGGCTGAGCTGGCGGTCGATGATGTCCCGGCATTGCGCCGCCCGAGGCGGAAGATCCTGCTGCAGCTGCAGGATGCCCACGGCGTTGCGAATCGGCGCCAGCGGATTGCGCAACTCATGCGCCAGCATCGCCAGGAACTCGCTGACGCGCCGTGTCGCACTCTCGAGCTCCGCGTTGCGCCGGCGCTCGCTCATGTCGTGCGTGACCTTGGCGAAGCCGCGCAGGTGATGCTCGGAGTCGTACACCGGGGTGATCGTCACGGCGGCCCAGAACAAGCTGCCGTCCTTGCGCACGCGCCAGCCTTCGCCGTGCAGGTGACCGTGCTGCAGCGCATACGACAGGTTGCGCCCGGGCCGGCCGGCCTGGGTGTCCTCGGGGGTGTAGAACATCGAGAAGTGGCGGCCGATCACTTCGTCGGCTGGGTAACCCTTGATGGCCTGCGCACCGGCGTTCCAGCTCTGCACGCGACCCTGGGGATCCAGCATGTAGATCGCATAGTCGCGCACGCTTTCCACCATCAGGCGGAATCGCTCCTCGCTCTGGCGCAGCTCTTCCTCGTGCCGCTTGCGGTCAGACAGGTCGCGCGTGACCTTGGCGAAGCCGATCACCTCGCCTTGCGGATTGCGCAGCGCCGTGATCACCACATTGGCCCAGAAGCGGCTGCCGTCCTTGCGCAGGCGCCAGCCTTCGTCCTCGAAGCGGCCCAGGGCGCGCGCCTGCTTCAGCTCGGCCTGGGGCCAGCCGGAGGCCAAGGCCTGCTCGGGATAGAAGCGCGTGAACGGCTGCCCGATGATCTCATCGGCGCGGTAGCCCTTGATCTTCTCGGCTCCTGCGTTCCAAGAGCTGACGATGCCCTCGGGATCGAGCAGGAAGATGGCGTAGTCTTCCACCGCGTCCACCAGATGCTTGAAGCGCGCATTGTCGTCTTGACGCGTCACCGGGTGTACCTGGGTCAAACGTACCTCGCTGAAATGGCCTGCCCGGAGGGACTCGAACCCCCGACCTGCTGCTTAGAAGGCAGCTGCTCTATCCAGTTGAGCTACGGGCAGAACACGCTGCCATTATCCGGTGCGGCGCAGCCGGCCGAGGGAAGGCGTTCAGTGCCTCTTGTACTGCTCGTCGCCAAAGAGCATTTGGCGTGCCCGCTCGTCCACCAGCGGCTTGCGGCGGTCCGCCAGGATCTGCACGCCGCGCTCCACCGCGGGTCGGCCGCCGACCTCGTCGAACCAGCCCTTGAGGTGAGGGAAGTCGTTCCAGGCAATGCCCTGGTTCTTCCAGGAGCGCAGCCACGGGAAGATGGCGATGTCGGCAACCGTGTATTGCGGGCCGGCGATGTACTTCGAGCGCGCCAGCTGGCGGTCCATCACGCCGTACAGGCGCCGCGCCTCGTTGGTGTAGCGCTCGATCGCGTAGGGCAGCTTCTCGGGCGCATAGACGCGGAAGTGATGCGCCTGCCCCAGCATCGGGCCCACGCTGCCCATCTGGAACATCAGCCACTGCAGCGCCTGGTATTTGCCTCGGGTGTCGGCCGGCAGGAACTTGCCGGTCTTGCCCGCCAGATATAGCAGGATAGCCCCGGACTCGAACATCGATATTGGCTGCCCGTCGGGCCCGTCGGGATCGACGATGGCCGGTATTTTGTTGTTCGGGCTGATGCGCAGAAAATCCGCCGCAAACTGCTCGCCGGCGCCGATGTCCACCGGGTGCACCCGGTACGGCAGCCCGCATTCTTCGAGCATGATGTGAACCTTGTGGCCGTTGGGCGTGGCCCACGAGTACAAGTCGATCATCGGTGACTTTCCTGCTTCCTCGGCGCCTTGCAGCGCGACAAGCGACTATAGGCCGTTCATGCTGAACACCTTCAAGCGTTGGTTTTCCCCTGGCACCGCCGCCGACTGGAAAGGCGCGCAGCAATGGGCGGAGACGCGCCAGTTCGAGTTCAAGCGCACGCGCGAGCACAACGGCTTCGTGGTGGAAGGGCCGGCGCAGCGCTGGCGCCTCGAGTGGGGCCCGTCGCAACGCAGCTACATCCAGGGCATGGAACTGCGCTTGCGTGGCGACGTGGGCGAGACCGAACTGCAGATGCTCGTGCTCGCGCGGCCGCTGATGGAGAGCATGGAGCGCACGGTGTTCGAGGAGTTCACCGAAGAGCTGCAGACCCGGGTGGACACCGAAACGCCCGAGGAAATGCGTTGGCTGGTCCTGTTTCCGAAGCTGCCGGCCGCCGAGCTGAAGATGCTGCGCGACAGCTTCGGCGCCGTGGGCTCGTCGCCTCAGTGGGTAGCGCAGTGGCTCGAAGGGCCCCTCACCGTGCAGTTGCAGGAAGCCCGCGGCAGCTGGTTGGGCCCCGAGGATCCTTTCGTGCTGATCCTGCAGCGCGGCCGGCTCACCTTGCGGCTGGCACTGCCCGAGCCCACCACCGAGCGCCTGACGCAAGTGGCTGTGCTGTTCGACACTGCGTTGCTTGAAGCGCGGCGCGTGGCGCGCAGCTTCGCCGAGAACGCGCTGGCGAGCACCGAGCCCTCGCAGTGGACCGGCGAGCGCACTGCGCCGCCCGGCTGAGGGCGGCTGCAGCGGCTGGGCAGGAGCGTCAGGCGTACTTGCCGAGCTCGATCTTCGCGATCGCGTTGCGGTGCACTTCGTCAGGGCCGTCCGCAAAGCGCAGCGTGCGCGCGATCGTGTAGAAGTACGCGAGCGGGAAGTCCTCGCACATGCCGGCGCCGCCGTGCACCTGCATCGCCCAGTCGATCACTTGGCATGCCATGTTGGGCGCCACGACCTTGATCATCGCGATCTCGGCCTTGGCGCTCTTGTTGCCGGCCCGGTCCATCATCCATGCGGCCTTGAGCGTGAGCAGGCGAGCCTGGTCGATCATGCAGCGGGCCTCGGCGATGCGCTCCTGCGTGACGGTCTGCGCCGCCACCGGCTTGCCGAACGCCACGCGCGATGACGCGCGCTTGCACATCAGCTCCAGCGCCCGCTCGGCCAGGCCGATCGTGCGCATGCAATGGTGGATGCGGCCCGGCCCGAGGCGGCCTTGGGCGATCTCGAAGCCGCGGCCTTCACCGAGCAGCATGTTGCTGACCGGCACGCGCACGTTCTCGAACAGCACTTCCATGTGGCCGTGCGGGGCGTCGTCGTAGCCGAACACCGACAACGGGCGCAGCACGGTGATCCCCGGTGCGTCGGCCGGCACGAGGATCATCGACTGCTGCGAATGGCGCGGCGCATCGGGGTCGGTCTTGCCCATGAAGATGTACACGGCGCAGCGCGGGTCGCCGGCGCCCGAGGTCCACCACTTGCGGCCGTTGAGCACGTACTCGTCGCCATCGCGCACGATGCGTGCCTCGATGTTGGTGGCGTCGCTGGAGGCCACCGCAGGCTCGGTCATCGCGAAGGCGCTGCGGATCTTGCCGTCCAGCAAGGGCTCGAGCCACCGCTTCTTCTGCTCGGGCGTGCCGTAGCGCTCGATCGTCTCCATATTGCCGGTGTCGGGCGCCGAGCAGTTGAACACCTCGCTGGCCCAGGGCACGCGGCCCATGATCTCGGCCAGCGGTGCGTAGTCCGAATTGGTGAGGCCGGCACCGCGTTCGCTGTCGGGCAGGAACAGGTTCCACAGGCCTTCCGCGCGGGCCTTGGGCTTCAGCTCCTCGATCAGCTTCAGCGGCGTCCAGCGCTTGCCGGCTTCGGTGTTGGCCTTCAGCTCCGCGGAGAAGCGCGCCTCGTTGGGATAGACGTGGCGCTCCATGAATGCGCCCAGGCGGGCCTGCAGTTCCTTGGTGCGCGGAGAGTAGTCGAAGTCCATGGTGATCCTTTGCGGAGTCAGCGCGCGGCTTGCGCGAATTGCCATCCCATCTCGGCCAGCGGTCTGGCGCCGGCGCCGGCCTGTCGGGCCTGTGCGCTGGAGGCGGTGCCGTCCACCACGCGCTTCGCGATGCCCTGCAGGATGCCGGCGATGCGGAACAGGTTGTAGGCGAGGTAGAAGTTCCAGTCGGCGGCCAGCGCATCCGGGTCGGCGCGCCCGGTGCGCTCGCAATAGCGTCGCAGGTAATCCTGCTCGGACGGGATGCCCAGCGCGGCAAGATCGAGCCCGCCGATGCCGCGGCTCATCGCATGAGGGATGTGCCAGGACATGCAGTGGTAGCTGAAGTCGGCCAGCGGATGCCCGAGCGTGGACAGCTCCCAGTCCAGCACCGCCAGCACGCGCGGCTCGGTGGGGTGGAACACGAGGTTGTCGAGGCGGAAGTCGCCGTGCACCACGGCCACTTCGGACGCGTCGCGCGCACTGGGCGGTATGTGCGCTGGCAGCCATTCGATCAGCCGGTCCATCGCCTCGATCGGTTCGGTGATCGAGGCCTGGTACTGTTTGGTCCAGCGCGCGGTCTGGCGCTCGAAGTAGTTGCCCGGCTTGCCGTAATCGGCCAGGCCCTGGCGCTGCACATCCACGCTGTGCAGCGCGGCGATCACGCGGTTCATCTCGTCGTAGATGGCGCCGCGCTGCGCGGGCGTCATGCCGGGCAGCGCCTGGTCCCACAGCACGCGGCCCTGCACGAACTCCATGATGTAGAACGCGCGGCCGATCACCGACTCGTCCTCGCACAGCAGGTGCATGGCGGGCACCGGCACCGGCGTGTCCTTCAGCGCGCCCATCACGCGGTACTCGCGCTCAATGGCGTGCGCCGAAGGCAGCAGCTTGGCCACCGGTCCCGGCTTGGCGCGCATCACGTACGCGGCATTCCGGGCGGAGAGCTTGTAGGTCGGATTGGACTGACCGCCCTTGAACTGCTCCACCTGCAGCGGACCCGCAAAGCCGGCCAGGTGTTCGGTGAGGTAGCGTTCGAGCGCACCCACGTCGAAGGCATGCGCTTCGGCGACCGGCTTGGTTCCTGTGTAGGCGTCCATCGTTCCTTCAGTCTGCGCCGTGACCGAAGGCGGCGTGGCCTAGCCTTCGGCGATGTGCATGAGCTTCTCGCGCGACAAAACCACCAACCGTGCCGGCTCCACGCGCACTGCGCCTTCGCGCTCGAAGCCCTTGAGCTCCTGGTTCACCCGCTGGCGCGACGCGCCGAGCAACTGGGCCAGATCCTCCTGCGCGAGCTGCAGGCCGATGCGGATCTCCTCGCCCTGCGCGATGCCGTAGCTGCGCGCCAGCAGCAGGATCTGCTTGGCCAGGCGCGCGGCCAGCGGCTTGGTGTTGAGATCCTCGAACACGTTGTACATCATGCGCAAGCGGCGGCAGTTCAGCCGTAGCAGCGCTTCGTACAGTTCGGTGTGCTGCGCGAGCAGCTCGCGGAAGTCGGCCTTGCGCACCACCAGCAGCGTGGTGTCGCCATGCGCATCGGCATCGTGCGTGCGCGGCAACCCGTCGAACAGCGCGATGTCGCCGAACCACGTGCCCGGCTCCGCATACGTCAATGTGATCTGCTTGCCCGACAGCGACACCGTGCTGATGCGCACCGCGCCCTTGGCCACCGCGCACCATTCCTCCGGCTGCGCTCCGCGCGTGGCAAGCAGTTGCCCGTCCTGCAGGCGGCGCACGATGGCGCGCGACAGGATCGCATTGCGAAGGGGTTGCGAAAGCTTGGAAAACCACGAGCCGGACTCGATGTTGGACCGCTCGTCCATTGTAAGAACGGGCATATTCATGTCTTGTCCCTGACGTGACAGCTGCATCACCATAGGCGCACCTATTGTCCATGAGTCCACCGGTGCCTTGACGCACCGCAACCCAAGGAGCACGGCATGGAAACCCGCAGTCGACAGCACGAAGTGAGCTCTGAGGAGTGGCGCACGCGCGTGGATCTGGCCGCCGCCTATCGGCTGGTGGCACTGTTCAAGTGGGACGACCTCGTGTTCACCCACATCAGCGCGCGGGTGCCCGGCACGCACGACCAGTTCCTCATCAACCCGTATGGCTTCATGTTCGAGGAGATCACGGCGTCCAGCCTGGTCAAGGTGGACATGCAGGGCAACAAGCTCGAGGACTCGCCGTATCCGGTGAACCCGGCCGGCTTCACGATCCACAGCGCGGTGCATGCGGCCCGCCATGACGTCGAATGCGTGCTGCACACGCACACGCTGAACGGCATCGCCGTGTCGGCGCAGAAGGAGGGCGTGCTGCCGCTGTCGCAGCAGTCGATCTTCGTGCTGAGCAGCCTGGGCTATCACGACTACGAAGGCGTGGCGCTGCGCGACGACGAGAAGCCACGCCTGGTGAAGGACCTGGGCGACAACAACTTCCTGATGCTGCGTAACCACGGCCTGCTCACGGTGGGCGCCACGGTGGCCGACGCGTTCCAGGCGATGTACCTGTTCGAGGCGGTGTGCACCATCCAGGTAAGGGCGATGGCCGGCGGCGTGCCGCTGACGCATGTGCATCCGCAGATCATCGCCACTGCCAGGCAGCAGGCGGCGCAAGTCACCCGGGGCCTGGGCGGTGCGCTGATCTGGCCCGGGCTGCTGCGCCGCCTGGACCGCGTGTACCCCGGCTACGACGCCTAGCGAAACTGCGGCGAGCGCTTGTCGAAGAAGGCCTGCAGGCCTTCGGCACCGTTGGCACCGAACAGGTTGCCGACGAAATGCTCGCGCTCGGCGTCGAGCTGTTCGCGCAAGCCCCGCGTGCGGGCCGCGTTCACCAGCTCCTTGGCGCTGGCGATCGCGTCGGGCGACATCGCGGCCAGCCGTTCGCCCAGGCGCAGCGCCTGCGCCAGCGCCTGGCCCGCGGGGGCGATCGCGTTGACGAGCCCGTGCTGCTGCAGCTGCTGGGGTGTCAGTGCCTCGGCCAGCCACATCATCTGCAGCACCAGGGCCCGGGGCAACTGCCGCGCCAGGTGCCAGGTGCTGCCGCCGTCGGGCGACAGCCCCACCTTGGCATAGGACATCACGAACTTCGCATCCTCTGCCGCCACGATCAGGTCGCACGCCAGCGCAAGCGAGAAGCCCCCGCCGGCGGCATAGCCCTCCACCGCGGCGATCACGGGCTTCGGGAAGGTGCGCAGGGCCTCGACGAAGCCGTGGAAGTGCTCGATCGACTCCCGCTGTGCCTCCTGCCCTACGGTGCGCGTATGGGCCAGCCTTTGCAGGTTGCCGCCGGAGCAGAAATGCCAACCGTCGCCGCGCAGCACCACGCACCGCACCTCGGCCTCGGACTCGGCCACGCTGAGGGCTTCCACACCGGCGGCAGAGGCCTGCGGCGACAGCGTGTTGCGGGTGGCGGGGTCGCTCAGCGTCAGCACCAGCGTGGCGCCGTTGCGTTGGGTCAGCAGCTCGGAGGGCATCACCGTCAAACCCGGCAGTGGGAACGGCGCGGATTGTGTCACGCAGGGCGCCCCACCGAGCGCTGCCGGCGCCCGGCGCAGGCGGCGGCGAAGGACCTGCGTGCTAGAGTCGACCCGCTTCGTTTTCGCCGCCTCGCGGAACCGTTCGCCACGCATGCGCCACGCTGTCTTGCCATTCGCTGTTGCACTGCCGCCGGCCGATGCGCAACAGGCCGCTGCGATGGTGCCATGGCTGTTGGGCCTGGTGCTGCTGCTGGTCCTTGCCGTAGGCTGGCTCGCTTGGCGCCTGCGGCGCCAGCAGGCGCCCGCTGTCAGCCCCCAACCCCCGCCTGCACCGCTGTCGCTGCCCCTGCTGCCGCCGGATGCGGCCTCTGGCGAATCCACGATCGCCATCGTCACGGCCGCACAGCCGCGTGCCGCGCCGGCCGTGCACGGCATGTCGATCGAGGAGCACATCGACATCGACCAACAAGCGCAGTTCCTGCTCGTGCTGGGCCAGGATGAGGCGGCGATCGATCTGTTGCTGGAGCACTTGCGCGGCACGGGCGGCACCAGCCCGCTGCCGTACCTGCGGCTGATGCAGATCTACCGCAAGCGCGCCGACCAGGCCGCCTACGAGCGCACGCGCGAGCGCTTCAATCTGCGCTTCAACGCGCTGGCGCCGCAGTGGCAGGCCGACGCGGAAAGCGACCGCACGCTGGAGACCTATCCGCAGGCGCTGGTCGAGGTGCAGCGCGCCTGGGCCTCACCGCTGGATGCGATGGCGGTGATCGAGTCGCTGCTGTTTCGTCGCGGCAGCGAGGACGAGCGCTTCGCGCTGCCGGCATACGAGGAGCTGCTGTTCCTCTACTGGCTCACCCGAGAGCTGCAGCAGCTGGGCGATGCGCCGCCGTCACAGGTGGATGTGCTGCTGCCGATCGACGAACAAAGCAGCGAAAGCTCGGTGATCCAGCGCGACGCGCCGCCGCGCAGCGCGAGCTCCTATGACAGTACGGCCGTCTTCACGCAGCTGAGCGTGAACCGCCCGCCTTCGCCTGCAGGACTGGATCTCGACCTGTCCACCGTGCCGGCAGCGCCCGGCGAAGATATCGACCGCTGAGCGCCGGCCTTGCCTACAGGCGACGCAGCCGCTCCAGCGCGGCATTCAGCGTGTCGTCGCGCTTGGCGAAGCAAAAGCGCACGATGCGCTGCTCGAAACCGCCTTCGTAGAACGCGGACAAGGGGATGGCCGCCACGCCGACTTCGGTGGTGAGCCAGCGGCAGAACTCGGCCTCGGGAAGGTCGCTGATGGCCGCGTAGTTAACGCACTGGAAGTAGCTGCCGGCGGACGGCAGCAACTCGAAGCGCGTGTCGCTCAGCCCGGCGCGGAAGAGATCGCGCTTGCGCTGATAGAACGCGGGCAGTTCCAGGTAGGGCGCCGGGTCGTTCAGGTAGCGGGCCAGCCCGTGCTGCACCGGCGTGTTGACGGTGAACACGTTGAACTGATGCACCTTGCGGAACTCGGCGGTCAGTGCTGCCGGTGCAGCCACGGTGCCTACCTTCCAGCCTGTCACGTGATAAGTCTTGCCGAAGCTCGACACCACGAAGCTGCGCTGCGCCAGCAGCGGATGCGACGACACGCTGGCATGCGGCACACCGTCGAACACCATGTGCTCGTACACCTCGTCGCTGATCATCAGCACGCCGGTGGGCGCCAGCAGTTGCGCCAGGCGGTCGATCTCGGCGGCACTCCAGCAACTGGCGCTGGGGTTGTGCGGCGTGTTGATGATGATCGCGCGCGTGCGGGCGCTGATGGCCGCGCCGATGCGCTCGAAATCCGGGCGGAAGCTGCCCGGCACGAGCGGCACGCGCACCACGCGTCCTCCTGCCAGTTCGATGTTCGGGCCGTAGCTGTCGTAGCAGGGCTCCAGCACGATCACCTCGTCGCCCGGGTGCACCACGGCGAGCACTGCGGTGATGATGGCCTGCGTGGCGCCGGCGGTGATCGTGATCTCGGTGCCCGGGTCGTAGCGGTGGCCGTACAGCGCCTCGATCTTCGCGCTCACCGCTTCGCGCAGCTGCGGCACGCCGGGCATCGGCGGGTACTGGTTCAGGCCCTCGCGCATGGCGCCCGCTACGGCGTCGATCAGCTGCGGCGCACAGTCGAAGTCGGGGAAGCCCTGCCCGAGGTTGATCGCGCCGTGCTCGGCGGCCAGTCCCGACATCACGGTGAAGATGGTGGTGCCGACGTGGGGCAGGCGGCTTTGGATGACCGGCGTTTGCGCGTTGCTCATAGCTGGTAGTCGGAGTCGCCGCCTTCGCCGCTCATGGCGCGGGCAATGAGCGCGCGCGTGAGCCGGTCCGACAGCAGTTCGGCAAAGGTGTAGACGAAGTTGCGCAGGTAGGCGCCGCGCTTGAACGCGACGCGCGAGACGTTCTGGCCGAAGAGGTGCCCCACCGGCTTGGCGACCAGGTCGCCGCCGGTCGGATCGTCGCGCACCGCCATCTCGGCGACGATGCCCACGCCCAGCCCAAGACGCACGTAGGTCTTGATCACGTCGGAGTCGATCGCCTCCAGCACCACCTCGGGCTTGAGCCCGCGCTTGGCGAAGGCGGTGTCCACCCGGGTGCGGCCGGTGAACGACGGGTGGTAGGACACCAGTGGCTCGGCGGCCAGCTGCTCCAGCGTGAGCCGCTCCACGGATGCCAGGGGGTGCGCCGCCGGCACCACCACCATGTGCTGCCACTCGTAGCAAGGTAGGGTGACCAGATCGTCGAACTCCGACAGCGATTCGGTGGCCAGCCCGATGTCGGCGCTCTCGTCCAGCAGCATCTGCGCCACCTGCTCCGGCGTGCCCTGGTGAAGGCTCACGCTCACCTTGGGGAAACGCTTGCGCAGCTGCGCCACCGGCTCCGGCAACACGTAGCGCGCCTGCGTGTGGGTGGTGGCGATCGACAGCCGCCCCGCGTCCTGCTTGGAGAACTCCTCGCCGATGCGCTTCAGGTTGCCCACCTCGCGCATGATGATCTCGATCGACTTCAGGACCTGCTGCCCGGGCTCGGTCACGCGCCGCAGACGCTTGCCGTGGCGCGCGAAGATGTCCACGCCCAGTTCTTCCTCCAGCTCCAGGATGGCCTTGGAGATGCCCGGCTGCGAGGTGAAGAGCGCCTTGGCCGTTTCGGTGAGATTGAGGTTGCGCTTGACGGCCTCCTGGACGAAGCGGAACTGGTGCAGGTTCATCGCGTGCTTTCGGGGGGCAGGGCGGAGGCGGCGGCCGCGGCCATCGCGGCCACCACCGCGGGATGTTCGCCGATCGCCCGGTGCAGCGTGATGGGCAATGAAGGGTGCGCGGCCTGCAGCGCGGCGATCAGTTGCGGCACGTCCTTGCGCACATGGCCGCCGGCGCCGAGGAACAGCGGCAGCACGTCGATGCGCGTGCAGCCGGCAGCCGCCAGGGCGTCTCCCGCTTGCTGCAACGTGGGCGTCATGAACTCGAGAAACGCCAGCCGCACCTGCGTCTGCGGCCGCAGTACGCACAGCTGCGCGGCCACGGCCTCGAAGGGCGCCGCCCAGCCCGGGTCACGCGCGCCGTGCGCGAAGAGAAGAACGCCTTGACTCATCGATAGCGCACGAGCCAGGTGAACGCGGCCAGCGACAGCAGCAGGTACAGCAGGCTGGGCGCGGCGGCCACGGCCAGCGGCGCCCAGTCGTGCAGCAGGCCCAGGTGGCCGGCCACGTTGTTCAGCAGCACGAAGCTGATGCCCAGCAGGATGCCGCCGAACACCTTGAAGCTGATGCCACCGCTGCGCGCGTGCAGGTAGGCAAAAGGCAACGCGAGCGCCATCATCACCAGGCAGGCGAACGGGTACAGCGCCTTGCGCCAGAACTGGATGGCGTAGCGCTGCGCGGCCTGCTCCTGCTGCGCCAGATGGGAGGCATAGCGCCACAGGTCGATGGTGGACATCGTGCTCGGCGGCAGCAGCGCCGCGGCCACCACGCTGGCCTTCAGCGTGCTCGACCATTGCAGTGTGGCCAGGTGCTCATCGCGCACCTGCGGTTGCAAGTCGCCGGGCAGCGGCCAGCGCGTGACCTGCACGTCCTGCAGCGTCCACAGCCCGTCGCCTGCCACGTGGCCGGTGGCCGCCTGCCAGCGGGCCAGCAGCCGGTCGGCGGCGTCGAACTCGTAGATGCGGATGCCGGCCAGCTCGCCGCCGGGCGAGGTTTGCGCCACGTTGATCGAATAGCTGCGCTCGCCTTGCGGCGTGTCGCGCCGGTCCTTCAGCCAGGCGCCGCTGCGGCCGTAGCTCAAGCCGCCGGCCGCGCGCGACTTCAGTAGCACGGCCTCGCGCTCGGTGGCCGGCGCGAGGTAGTCACCCACCACGAACGTGCACAGCGCGAAGATCAGGCCGAGCAGCGTGAGCAGCTGCAGTGCGCGCCCCGGCCCGAGCCCGCCGGTACGCAGGATGGTGTACTCCGAGGACTGCGCCATGCGGGCGAGCGAGAAGATGCTGCCGATCAGCACCGCGATCGGGAACAGCTCGTAGAAGTGGCCTGGCACCTCCATCAGGCTGGCGAGCACGGCGTGCAGCAGCGTGTAGCCCTTCTTGCCCACGTCGTCGAGCTCGTCGACGAAGTCGATGAAGAAGAACAGCGACAGGAAAGCCAGTGCCACGAAGGCCACCGACGAGACGATGTCGCGGTACAGCAGGCGGCGTACGGTTCTCATCGGGTGCTCATGCCGTCGCCGCAGGGGCGGGCGTGCGGTGGCGCAGCGAACTGCCGGCGCGGTCGCGCCACCAGATGAGCAGCAACGCGAAGGCGAAGACCCCGCCGTGCAAGCCGAACAGCACGGTGCCCAGGCCGAGGCGGCCGCCCGCCACCCAAGCCTGGCTCAGGTTCACGAGGTTGTAATAGACCACGAAGGCAAGCAGCGCGAACATCATGTTCCAGTTGTTGGCGCGGCGCGGGTTGCGCGCCGACAGGCCCACGCCCAGCAGCAGCAGGTTGCCGGCACCCAGCAGCAAGCCGAAGCGCCAGCTCAGTTCGCCCTGGCTCTGGAGCGTGGGGTTGCGCATCAGCTTGACCGTGGCTTGCGCCCTCGGCGGCTGCTCTTCCGCACGGCGCACCACCTTCTCCCAGGCCACCACGCGGTAGTTGTCGAAGGCGGCCAGCGTCTTCTCGCCGCTCTGGCGATTGATCTCGTTGCGCTGGCCGCGGTCGAGTACCAGCAGGCGGTCGTCGCCGCGCATCTCGAGGTGCCCGCTGCGTGCGGCGGTCACCGACTCCCGGTCGCCGGTGTCGGTGAGGATGAACACGTTGCGGCCGACGCCGCCTTCTTCGCTGTTGCGCTCGACGAAGAACACGCGGCTGCCGTCGCGCGAACTCTGGAACACGCCGGGTGCCACGCGCGACAGGTCCGAGCGCTGCTCGTAGCGGTTGCGCAGCTCCACCATGTTGCGATTGGCCCACGGCCACACGGCGAGCAACAGCACCGCAATCACCAGCAGCACCGGCCAGCAGGTGCGCAGCACCGGCCGCACGAAGCGCGCCAGCCCCACGCCGCTGGCGAACCAGATCACCATCTCGCTGTCACGGTACATGCGGCCCAGCGTGGCGACGACTGCGATGAACAGCGACAGCGCCAGCATCGTGGGCAGATGTCCCAGGCTCACGTAGCCGAGCAGCAGCACCACGTCCTGTGGCGCCACGTCGCCGCCCGCGGCCTGGCCGAGCGTGCGGATCAGCATCATCGTCAGCACGATCGTGAGGATCACGATCAAGGTGGCGCCGAAGGTGCGCGCCAGCTCTTTGCGCAAGGTCGAATCGAATAACATCGCCCATTCATTAATTCTTCGAGCGAAATGCGGCCCCAAGAAGGCTGCTGCGACGCTCGTGATCGACGCATTATGGACTTCCGTACCCAGACCCTCGGCACCGGTGGCCTGGCTGCCGCGGCAGCCGACGCACTGCTCGTGATGATCGTCGGCGACGCCGTGCCGGCCGCGCTGGAGGCGCCGCTGGCGCCTGCCATCAAGGAGGCGGTGGCGCAGGGCGATCTCGCGCTCAAGAACGGGCGCAGCCTGTACATGCATCGCGTGCCCGGCATGAAGGCAGCGCGTGTGGTGGTGGCGGTGTCGGCCGACGATTCGGCCAAGGCCTTCAAGGCGGCGGCCGCCAGCGGCGTGGGCGCGGTCAAGGGCCTCGGTGTGCGCCAGCTCGCGGTCGCGGTCGTCGGTGCACAAGGCGTGCAGGCAGCCCAGGCCGAGGCCTTGGTGGCGGCGGTCAACGATGCGGCCTACCTGTACCGCGCAACCAAACCGAGCGCAGGCGAGGCGCCCAAGCTGGAGCGCGTGACGCTGCTGTGCGCGAAGGCCGAGGTCGCGGTGCTGCAGAAGGCGCTGGCGCGCGCACAAGCCATCGCGCACGGCGTGACGCTGGCACGCGAATGCGCCAACCGCCCGGGCAACGTGTGCACGCCCACCTATCTGGCGGAGCAGGCCAAGGCACTCGGCAAGGGCTTCGGCGTGAAGGTGGAAGTGCTCGAGCGCAAGGATGTCGAGAAGCTCGGCATGGGCGCCTTCGTGGCGGTGGCCAAGGGCTCGGAGGAGCCGCTGAAGTTCATCGTGCTGCGCTATGAGGGCGGGGGCAAGGGCAAGGCGCCGGTGGTGCTGGTGGGCAAGGGCATCACGTTCGACACCGGCGGCATCTCGATCAAGCCGTCGGCCGAGATGGACGAGATGAAGTTCGACATGGGCGGCGCGGCCAGCGTGCTCGGTACCTTCCGCGCCATCGCCGAGCTGAAGCCCAAGGTCAACCTCGTGGGCCTCATCCCGGCCTGCGAGAACATGCCCGACGGTCGCGCCACCAAGCCGGGCGACGTGGTCACCAGCCTGTCGGGCCAGACCATCGAGATCCTGAACACCGACGCCGAGGGCCGGCTGATCCTGTGCGACGCGCTCACCTATGCCGAGCGCTTCAAGCCCGCGGCGGTGGTCGACATCGCCACCCTCACAGGCGCCTGCGTGATCGCGCTGGGCCATCACAACTCGGGCCTCTTCACTGCCGACGACGACCTGGCCGCGGCGCTGCAGGCCGCGGGCCGCGAAGCGCTGGACCCGTGCTGGCGCATGCCTTTGGACGAGGAATACGACGAGGCGCTGAAGAGCAATTTCGCCGACATGGGCAACGTGGGCGGCCGTGCGGGCGGCGCCATCACCGCAGCGATGTTCCTCAAGCGCTTCACTGCCAAGTACCGGTGGGCGCACCTGGACGTTGCGGGCACCGCGTGGAAGAGCGGCGCTTCCAAGGGCAGCACCGGCCGCCCGGTGCCGCTGCTCACGCACTTCGTGCTGTCGCAGGCTTGACCGCGCGGGGTGCCGGCGTGAGCGACGTGGCGTTCCACACTGGAGTGGAGGACAAGCTCACGCACGCCTGCCGGCTGCTGCGCAAGGCCTATCGGCAGGGCGCGCGGGTGGCGGTGGCTGCCCCACCGCCGCTGCTGCAGCGCCTCGACCAGCTGCTGTGGACCTTCGAGCCACAGGAGTTCGTGCCGCATTTGCGGCTGTCGCCTGGCAGCCAGGCCGCGTCCATGCAGCAACGTACGCCGGTCTGGCTGCTGGAGCCCGGCGCGCGCGCGCCCGAAGCGGCCGTGCTGGTCAACCTGGGCGCGCAACGCTGGCCTGACGACGCCGGCTTCCAACGCATCATCGAAGTGGTGTCCACCGAACCCGACGATGTACAAGCCGCACGCCGCCGCTGGAAGGCTTACGAGGCTGATGGCTGGCCCGTGACGCACCATCGTGTGGGAGCTGCCGCGTGAGCGTGACTCCACAGCCCGCGCCCCGCCGCGTGCCGACACTGACCGAAGTGGTGCTGGTTGCGCCCACGCCGGTGCCTGCGCAGACGCAACAGGCCGCGGCGCCGCCGATGCCGATGGACGAAGCGGCGATTGCCCAGCGCGTGCTGCAGGACGTGCAGCGCCAGCTCGACCTGATGCTCGAGTACCGGCTGCGCGACGCACTGGCGCCACTGCTCGCGCGCTTGTCCGACACGCTGGTGCGCGAGGCACGCGACGAATTGGCATCGACCTTGCGAGATGCGGTGGCGCGCGCAGTGGCACAAGAGCTGGAACGCCAGCGGGGCCGTTGAACCTCGGTGAAAACGAGGTAGGCCGAAATCCGGCTTGTTGCGTTATCTCGAACAGCCGCTGCATAGGCTCGGCATTAAGCAGTTACCCGGGTAGTTCCTGCCTGGTTTTGGGGTATTGTTCCGCCCGTTGAGAAATACCCCCAACGACGCTCTCAACTCATTCCTTCTGGAGGTCTCCTAATGCATATCAAACTGAACGCGATCGTCGCGGCGGCCGCCATCCTGGCCGCAGGTGCGGCTGGCGCGCAGGAAATGGTCGTGAAGATCGGCCACGTTGGCCCCGTGTCGGGCGCCCAGGCGCACTACGGCAAGGACA
>CAMLIZ010000063.1 GCA_946480245.1 uncultured Pseudomonadota bacterium | reverse complement strand
CGCGACCCCCGGCGTGACAGGCCGGTATTCTAACCAACTGAACTACCACTCCACGCGGTAGCTGCATTCGCCGGATTACCGGCCAAGCGCAGCCAAACTTGGCGTCCCCTAGGGGATTCGAACCCCTGTTACAACCGTGAAAGGGTCGTGTCCTAGGCCTCTAGACGAAGGGGACTCAATTCCTTCATCCACCTGAACCGCGCGCCACCTGCCCCTAAGGATTTGGTGGAGGTAAGCGGGATCGAACCGCTGACCTCTTGCATGCCATGCAAGCGCTCTCCCAGCTGAGCTATACCCCCGTAATTTCGGGAACGCGCTGTTCAAGCGAGACCGCGATTATAGGCAGAGTTTCAAAGCCGTTGCAAGCGAGCCACCACCTCTTCGCGAGAGAACAGCGCGAGGACGGCGTCGATGGACGGCGTCTGCATGCGGCCGCATACGAGCACGCGCACCGGCACCGCCAGCTGCGGCATCTTCAGCCCGTGCTGCGCGATCGTCTGCTTGATGCAATGCTGGATCGCCGACTTGTCCCATTCGCACTGCTGCAGCTGCGCCGCAAGCGTGCGCAGCGCGGGCTTCACACTGTCAGTGACGTGCGCGGCGAGATCCTGTTCACTCGGCTGAAGGGGCACGAAATACATCGCCAGCCAATCGGCCAATTCGACAGTCGTGCTGCAGCGGTCCTTGAACAGCGCGCACATGGCGGGCAGCGCCGTGGCACCGGCCATCGTGATGCCCCGCCCTCGCAACTGCCCCGCCACGAGCGACGCCAGGCGCGCATCGTCCGCCTGCTTCAGGTACTGCGCGTTCACCCACGCGAGCTTGGCAGGATCCCATTGCGCGGGGCTCTTTGACAGGTGCGATCCGTCGAACCACGCCACCAGTTGCTCGCGCGTGAACAGCTCCGAATCTCCGTGACTCCAACCCAGGCGCGCCAGGTAATTCAGCATCGCCTCCGGCAGGTAGCCGGCCTCCTCGTAGGCCGTCACGCTGACGGCGCCGCGGCGCTTCGACAGCTTGAGCCCGTCGTCGCCGAGGATCACAGGCACATGACCGAACTTGGGCAACGGTGCTCCGAGCGCTTGGAAGATGTTGATCTGCCAGGGCGTGTTGTTCACGTGCTCGTCACCTCGAAAGACATGCGTGATGCCCATGTCCCAGTCGTCGACGACCACCGCAAAGTTGTACGTGGGCACGCCGTCGGGTCGCAGGATGATCAGGTCATCGATCTCCCGGTTGCTGATCGTGATCGGCCCTTTGACCATATCGTCCCAAGTCACCTCGCCGTGCGTGGGATTGCAGAAGCGCACCACAGGCTTCACGCCCTCCGGCACCGAGGGCAAGGCCTTGCCGGCTTCAGGGCGCCAGCGGCGGTCGTAATGGGTCTTCTCGCCGCGCGCCTTCTGCGCTTCGCGCATCGCATCCAGTTCTTCAGGGGTGCAGTAGCAGCGGTAAGCCTTGCCTGCGGCAATCAGCTGATCCACCACCTCGTGGTAGCGCGCCAGGCGCTGCATCTGATAGATCGGACCTTCGTCGTACTCGAGCCCGAGCCAGTGCATCGACGCAAGGATCTGTTGCACCGAATCCTGCGTGGATCGGGCGACGTCGGTGTCCTCGATGCGCAGCACGAACTCGCCACCGTGGTGCCTTGCATAGGCCCACGAGAACAGCGCCGTACGTGCGGTACCGAGATGCAGAAATCCCGTGGGTGACGGGGCGATGCGCGTGCGAATCTTCTGGGTCATGAAGCGATCGTGTTGAGGCCGCGGGCGAGGTCGGCCTTCAGGTCTTCCACGTCCTCCAGGCCCACGGCCACGCGCAGCATGCCTTGCGTGATGCCGGCCGCCAGGCGCTGGTCTTCGGTGAGGCGGCCGTGCGAGGTGCTGGCCGGATGCGTGATGGTGGTCTTGGTGTCGCCGAGGTTGGCGGTGATCGAACAGATGCGCGTGGCGTCGACCACCGCAAATGCATGGCGCCGCGCAGACTCGGTGTCACGGCCCTTCACGATGAACGACACCACCGCGCCGCCCACCCCGCCTTGCTGCGCCATCGCGAGCGCATGCTGCGGATGCGACGCCAGGCCCGGGTGGTACACACGCTCGATCTGCGGCTGCGCTTCGAGCCAGCGTGCCAGTTCGAGCGCGCGCGCACTCTGCGCCTGCATGCGGATGCTGAGTGTTTCCAAGCCCTTCAGTACCACCCACGCGTTGAAGGGCGACAGGCTCATGCCCGCGCTTCGCATCACTGGCACGAGCTTGCCCTCGATCAGCAACTGGGGGCCGCAAATGGCACCGGCGATCACGCGGCCCTGCCCGTCCAGATACTTCGTGCCGGAGTGAATGATCAGGTCGGCGCCGAGCGCCGCCGGTTGCTGCAGCGCAGGGGTGCAGAAGCAGTTGTCGACTGCCAGCAAGGCGTCGTGCTCATGCGCGATATGCGCCAGCGCGGCGATGTCACACACCTCGGTAAGCGGGTTGCTCGGCGTTTCGGCGAACAGCAGTTTGGTATTCGGCCGCACCGCCGCAGCCCATTCGCTCAGGTCGGTCTGCGACACGAAGCTTGTCTGCACGCCGAACTTGCCGAACTCTCCTTGCAGCAACTTGATCGTGGAGCCGAACACGCTTTGCGAGCAGATCACGTGATCGCCCGACTTCAGCAGCCCCATCACGAGCAACAGGATCGCAGCCATGCCGCTGGAGGTACCGATACAGGCCTGCGTACCCTCCAGCGCGGCGAGCCGGCGCTCCATCATCGTGACCGTGGGGTTCGAGAAGCGGCTGTAGACGAAAGCCTCCTCCTCGTTCGCGAAGCGCGCCGCCGCTGTGGCCGCATCGGGGTGCACGAAGCTGCTCGTCAGGAACAGCGCCTCGGAGTTCTCGCCCCACGCTGACGCCGGCAGGCCTTCGCGCACGGCCAGCGTGTCAGGCCGCACGTGCTCGGGCAGGTCGACACGCGGCAGGCGCTTGGCCGCATCCGCCATCAGTTGCCCTCCGTGGCGCCCTGCAGCGCCAAGCGCGTGCGCTCGGTGCCTTCGTCTTCTTCTGGCTGCGCCGCGCGCTGGCTTTCCATCGCTGCAAAGTCGGCCGCACTCACATCGCCCGTGATGTAGGTGCCGTCGAAGCACGAGGCTTCGAAGCCGTGCAGCGACGGGTTCAGCGCCTTCACGACGCGCTTCATCGCGTCCACATCCTGGTAGATCAATGCGTCGGCGCCGATGAACTGGCGGATCTCCTCGATGCTGCGATCGTGCGCAATCAGCTCGCTCTTGGTCGGCATGTCGATGCCGTAGACGTTGGGATAGCGCACCGGCGGCGCGGCAGAGGCGAGATACACCTTGCGAGCGCCGGCTTCGCGCGCCATCTGGACGATCTCCTTGCTCGTGGTGCCACGCACGATGGAGTCGTCCACCAGCAGCACGTTGCGGCCCTTGAACTCGGACGAGATGGCGTTCAGCTTCTGACGCACCGACTTCTTGCGCACGCCCTGCCCCGGCATGATGAAGGTGCGGCCGACGTAGCGGTTCTTGACGAACCCCTCGCGATACGGCTTGCCGATCTTGTGCGCCAGCTGCATCGCGCTCGGCCGGCTCGATTCGGGGATGGGGATCACCACGTCGATCTCCGACGGCGGCATCGTGGAGATCACGCGCTGCGCCAGCGTCTCGCCCATGTTGAGTCGCGCCTGGTACACCGAGATGCCATCCATCACGGAATCGGGCCGCGCGAGGTACACAAACTCGAACATGCAGGGATTGAGGGTCGGGTTCTCGGCGCACTGCTTCGCGTGAACCTGACCTTCCATGTCGATGAAGATCGCCTCGCCCGGCGCGACGTCGCGCACCACCTTGTGGCCCGTGCCTTCGAGGGCCACCGTCTCGCTGGCAACCATGATCTCGATGCCTTCATCGGTCTGCACCTCCCCGAACGAGAGCGGGCGAATGCCGAAGGGATCGCGGAAGGCCAGCAACCCGTGACCGGCAATCAACGCGATCACGGCATACGAGCCCTTGATGCGCTTGTGCACCTCGCCCACGGCCTTGAACACGGCGTCGGGCGTGAGCGTGACGTCACGCACCGCGCGCTCGAGTTCGTGGGCGAGCACGTTGATCAGCACCTCCGTGTCGCTCTCGGTGTTGATGTGGCGGCGATCGATTTCGAACAGCTCCGCCTTCATTGCCTGGGCGTTCGTGAGGTTGCCGTTGTGCACCAGCACGATGCCGAACGGCGCGTTCACGTAGAAGGGCTGAGCCTCCTCTTCGCTATAGGCGTTGCCGGCGGTGGGGTAGCGCACCTGCCCCAGGCCCACAGTGCCTGGCAACGCACGCATGTTGCGCGTGCGGAACACGTCGCGCACCATGCCGCGCGCCTTGTGCATGAAGCACTTGGTGCCCTGCATCGTCACGATGCCGGCTGCATCCTGTCCGCGGTGTTGCAGCAGCAGCAGCGCGTCATAGATCAACTGGTTGACCGGCGCCTTCGAGATCACACCGACGATGCCACACATACTTCCGTCCTTCGGAAAAACTCAGATCACGCAGGCAGATGCTGCGCGATCTCCACCGGCAGCACCGGCTTGATCCCCTGCAGCATCACGTTCAACACGGCCGCACCGTACGACCCACTCCACGACGGCGAGCGCGATACCGGCGTCATCGCCACCAAGGTGGCGATCACCAGCAGCAGCACAAGCCCGCGCATCAGGCCGAAACCTGCGCCGAGCACGCGATCGATCACGCTCAGCGGCGACGCACTCACCAGCAGCCGCACCAGCCGTGCCGCCAGCCCCCACGCGATCAACGAGAGGATGAAGGTGACGGCAAAGGCCGCCGCATGATTGATCCCGGAGCCGGCCGCGCCCACTGGCAGGTGCGGCGCCATCAGCGGTGCAAACCATTGCGCCGCAAAGTAGGCGGCCACCCAGCCGATCAGCGACAGCACTTCGAACACCAGCCCGCGCCACACACCGATCAGCACCGACAGCCCGAGGATCCCCAGCAGGAGCCAGTCGAGAGGGCTGATCCCGTCCATGTGCAGGTATCACAGCGTGAGCACTGCCGCCGCCAGGCCGGCCGCCTTGATCTTGGCGGCGGCACGATCGGCCTCGTCGCGGGTGGCGAAGGGGCCCACGCGCACGCGGATGCGCTTGCCGGCATCGGTTTGCACCACCTGGGTGTAGGTCTTGATGCCGAGCTTTTCGAGCTTGACGCGCGTCTCATGCGCAGCGCTGTTCTCGGCAAAGGCGCCCACCTGAACCACGAAGCGGCCACTCTCTGGGGCGGCCTTGCCGTCGAGCAGCGCCTTGGCGCGCGCGGCATCCTCGGCCGACCGTGTGGCTGGCTTGCCTGCCGGTTCCGGTGCGCGTGCGACCGGCTTCTCGGCGGGCTTGGAGGCAGCCGCCGCCACCTTGGGCGTTGCTGGCGTCGCGGCCGGCTTGACAGTAGGGGCCGGCGCCAGCTCGCGTCCGGCATCGGCGGCGCTTTCGTCGATCACGGCGGCGCTCGCCGCGGCTGGTTTGGCATCCGCATGCTGCGGCGCGACCGCAGCGGGCCGCGGCCCGGGCAACGGCAGCGGCGCGACACCCTCTTTGCGCGGAATCTCGATCGGAAGGTCGACGGGTATTGGACGCGGTTGCGTCTCGAAAAGCAGCGGGAAGCCGATGACACCGATGCCCAGCAGCACCACGGCACCGATCAGGCGCTGGCGGGCCTTGGTGCGTGCCTGCTGCACAGCCTCGGCCGCGTCTGCGGCACCTCCACGACGACCGCGCGGCGGCGACTCGTTGCTCGGTGTCGACTTGCGTTGGAAGAAGGACTTCAGACCCATGCGTGGCGCGAGGCGGGGGTACGGGAGCGGCCCGTTGCAGGCCTGAAGCGAGGGGCTGGACCGGTGCTCACACCAGATGCTTGGCGCCCAGCCGGGGCAAGCCCGCCTTCAGCACGCCGCCCACCGTGTAGAACGAACCGAAGACCACGATTCTATCAGCGGGGTCCGCGTGGCTCAGGGCCGCCTGCAGCGCCTGCACCGGCTCCGGGTGGCAACTCACCGGCACCTCGCGCCCGGCAATCGCGCGCTGGGCAATGGGCAACAGTTCTTGCGCGCTGGCTGCGCGGCTGATCGGCAAGTCCGTGAGGTACCAGGCATCGACCAGTGATGCGATCGGCTTCAGCACGCCCGCAAGGTCCTTGTCGCGCATTGCGCCGAACACCGCGTGGGTGCGGGGAAAGAAGCCCATCTGGTCGAGGTTCTGCGCGAGCACCGCCACCGCCTGGGGGTTGTGGCCGACGTCGAGCACCAGCGCCGGCTGCCCCGCCACCACCTGGAAGCGGCCCGGCAGCTCGACGGTGGCCAGGCCGTTGCGCACCGCCTGCGCGTTCACCGGCACCCGGTCATGAAGCGCCTCGAAGGCGGCCAGCGCGCCCGCGGCATTGAGCAACTGGTTGGCGCCCCGCAGTGCCGGGTAGCCAAGGCTGCTGAAACGCCGACTGCGGCCCCGCCAGGACCATTGCTGGCGGTCGCCGGTGAAGTGGAAGTCACGCCCGTTCACGCGCAGGTCGGCGCCGATCTCGCGTGCGCGGTCGAGCACGCTTTGCGGCGGTTGCGGATCGCTGCACACCGCCGGCCGGCCGGTGCGCAGGATGCCGGCCTTCTCGGCACCGATGCTCTCGCGGTCGGGGCCGAGGTATTCGGTGTGGTCGAGCGCAATGCTGGTGATCACCGCGCAGTCGGCGTCGATCACGTTCACCGCGTCAAGCCGGCCACCGAGCCCGACCTCGAGGATGACGAGGTCCAGCGGCGCATGCGACAACGCGCGCAGGATCGCCAGCGTCGTGAACTCGAAGTAGGTGAGCGTGATATCGCCGCGCGCCGCCTCCACCGCCTCGAAGTGCGGCAGCAGCACTTGCGCATCTGCCGACGCGCCATCGATGCGGCACCGTTCCTCGAAGTGCACCAGGTGCGGCTTGATGTACAGGCCCACGCGATAGCCGGCCTGCAGCGCGATCGCCTCCAGCATCGCGCAGGTAGAACCCTTGCCATTGGTACCGGCCACCGTGATCACCGGTGCACTGAACGCAAGACCGAGGCGATCGCGCACCACCGCGGCGCGATCGAGGGTCATGTCGATCGTCTTGGGGTGCAGGCGCTCGCAGTGGGCAAGCCAGTCGTCAAGCGTGCGGGGCAGCGTCATGGAAGCAAAACGGGCGGCTCGCGGCCGCCCTGTGGAGTGGGTCGGGTGTCTTCAGGCCACGGCGTCGGCACTTTGCCGCTGCAGCATCGCCAGGCAATGGGCGATCGTCTTCCGCAACTCACGGCGGTCCACGATCATGTCCAGCGCCCCCTTCTGGATCAGGAACTCCGAGCGCTGGAAGCCTTCTGGCAGCTTCTCGCGCACCGTGTTCTCGATCACGCGCGGGCCGGCAAAGCCGATCAGCGCCTTGGGCTCCGCGATCACCACGTCGCCCACGAAGGCGAAGCTGGCCGACACGCCACCCATTGTGGGATCGGTGAGCACGCTGATGTACGGCAGCCGCGCCTTCGCCAGGTGGGTCAGCGCGGCGTTGGTCTTGGCCATCTGCATCAGGCTGAGCAAACCCTCCTGCATGCGCGCGCCACCGGTGGCCGTGAAGCACACGAACGGCACCTTCTGCTCGACGGCGGTTTCGACGCCGCGCACGAAGCGCTCGCCGACCACCGAGCCCATCGAGCCGCCCATGAAGTCGAACTCGAAACAGGCGACCACCAGCGGAACGCTCATGACCGCACCGCCCATGACGATCAGTGCGTCCGTTTCGCCGGTGCTCTCCAGTGCATCCTTCAAGCGGTCGGGGTACTTCTTGCTGTCCTTGAACTTGAGCGCGTCGACCGGGATCACCTCCTGGCCGATCTCGTAGCGCCCTTCGGCGTCGAGGAAGGCGTCGAGCCGTGCGCGGGCGCCGATGCGGTGGTGGTGTCCACACTTGGGGCAGACGTTGACGTTCTGTTCCAGGTCGGTCTTGTACAGCACCGTCTCGCACGAGGGGCACTTGATCCACAGGCCCTCCGGCACCGAGCGGCGCTCGCTGGGATCGGTCTGCTGGATCTTGGGAGGAAGAAGTTTTTCGAGCCAGCTCATGCAGGGGTTCCTTCGGTGAGGCTGTCGAGGGCGGCGCGGATCTCGGCGACGAACGCCTTGGCGGCCGGGGCGACATTGTCGCGCGTTTGAATTTCCAGGATCTGAACCAGGCGGGTGCCGATGACCACGGCATCGGCCACGGCTCCCACCGCTTTCGCGGAAGCCGCGTCCCGGATGCCGAAGCCGACGCCCACCGGCACCTTCACGTGGGCCTTGATGCGCGGCAGCATGCGCGCCACCGCCGCGGTGTCGAGGTGCCCGGCGCCGGTCACGCCCTTGAGCGACACGTAGTACACATAGCCGCTGGCCACGCGCCCCACTTGCTGCATGCGCGTCTCGGTGGAGGTGGGCGCAAGCAGGAAGATCGGATCCAGCCCCACCGCCTGCAGGCGTCGTGCGAAGCCTTCGCATTCCTCCGGTGGATAGTCGACCACCAGCACACCATCCACGCCGGCGGCCACCGCGTCGCGCGCGAAAGCGCCCTCGCCCAGTCGCTGGTCATGGCGTTCGATGGGATTCGCGTAGCCCATCAGCACGACCGGCGTGTGGCTGTTGTGCGCGCGAAAGCCCTGCACACAGGCCAGCACGTCGCGCAGGCCGATGCCCCTGGCCAGAGCACGCTCCGAGGCCTTCTGGATCACCGGCCCGTCGGCCATGGGGTCGGAGAAGGGCACACCGAGTTCGATCACGTCGGCGCCGCCCTCGGCCAGCGCCAGCATGATGTCGACCGTTGCATCGGGGTAGGGATCGCCGGTGGTGATGTAGGGGATCAACGCCTTGCGGCCCTGGGCCTTCAGCCTTTCGAACGTAGCGGCGATGCGGCTCACGACACCACCCCCTTGACCTTGTCCAGTTCGGCGACGGTGGCGATGTCCTTGTCGCCGCGACCGGAGAGGTTCACGAGAATCTGCTGGTCCGGCCGCATCGTCTTGGCGAGCTTCATGGCATACGCCACCGCATGACTGGATTCGAGCGCCGGGATGATGCCCTCGGTACGGCAGAGGTAGTGGAACGCGGCCAGCGCCTCGTCGTCGGTGATGCCCACGTACTCGGCGCGGCCGATGTCCTTGAGGTAGGCATGCTCGGGGCCCACGCCCGGGTAGTCGAGCCCCGCCGAGATGGAGTGCGTCTCGATGATCTGGCCGTTGTCGTCCTGCAGCAGGTAGGTGCGGTTGCCGTGCAGCACACCGGGCGAGCCGCCCGACAGCGACGCCGCATGGCGCCCGGTCTCCAGGCCCAGCCCCGCCGCCTCGACGCCGATCAGGCGCGTGCCTTCATGCGCAATGTAGGGATAGAAGATGCCCATCGCATTGCTGCCGCCGCCCACGCAGGCGACCACCGCATCGGGCTGGCGGCCAGTAAGTTCGGGCATCTGCAGCATGCACTCGTCGCCGATCACGCGCTGGAAGTCGCGCACCATCTGCGGATACGGCGCGGGGCCGGCCACCGTGCCGATGATGTAGAAGGTGTTCTCGACGTTGGTGACCCAGTCGCGCAGCGCCTCGTTGAGCGCGTCCTTCAAGGTCTTGCTGCCCGACTCCACCGGTACCACCGTGGCGCCGAGGAGGTGCATGCGATAGACGTTGGGCGACTGGCGCTTGACGTCTTCGCTGCCCATGTACACCACACACTCCAGTCCATAGCGGGCGCAGATGGTGGCACTGGCGACGCCATGCTGCCCGGCGCCGGTTTCCGCGATCACGCGCGGCTTGCCCATGCGGCGCGCCAGCAGCGCCTGGCCGATCACGTTGTTGATCTTGTGCGCGCCGGTATGGTTGAGATCCTCGCGCTTCAGGTAGATCTGTGCTCCGCCCATCTCCCGGCTCATGCGTGCCGCGTGGTAAACCGGGCTGGGCCGGCCGACGAAGTGCTTGAGCTCGTACTCGAATTCCGCGCGAAACGCCGGGTCGTTGCGGTAGTGGGCGTAGGCGGCCTTCAGCTCGTCCAGTGCGTGCACGAGCGTCTCCGCGACGAAGCTGCCGCCATAGGGGCCGAAATGCCCGCGCTCGTCGGGCTGCTGGTAGTTCATCATCGATCGATTCCTTCAGGTGCTGGCATCGGCGATGCGGGCATCCGCCTCGCGCACCGCCTCGCAGAACCGGTGCATCAGCGCGGCATCCTTGATGCCCTTCGCGCTTTCCACACCGGAGCTCACGTCAACGGCCCATGGCCGGACGCGCAACACCCCATCGATCACGTTTGCACGATTCAACCCACCAGACAAAACGACCGGAGTGGGCACGTTGGGTGGAATGGCAGACCAATCGAAAACCTTTCCGCCGCCACCGTAGCCTTCGACATGAGCGTCGAGCAGGAGGCCGGTGGCGTGTGCGTACTGCGCCGCAAAGTCTAGCAAATCGAAACCCGGCGCCATGCGCGCGGCGCGCAGGAACGGTCGGCCCGCAGCCGCGCACTGCGCCGGCGTCTCGTCGCCATGGAACTGCAGCAGCGCGTTCGGCACGGCCTGCACGGCAAGCCGCACCTCGTCGTCCGACGCATTCACCAGCAGGCACACCGGCGTGACGAACGGCGGCAAGCGCTGCGCGAGCGCCGCGGCCTGCGCCGCGCTCACGTGGCGCGGGCTGCCTGCATACAGCACGAAGCCCACGGCGTCGGCGCCGGCAGCCACCGCCTCCGCGAGGTCGGCTTCGCGGGTGATGCCGCAGATCTTGATGCGAGTGCGTCGTGGCGCTGTCATGGCAACCAGTCCATGGCCGGAGTGCGCTCAGGAATGCCGAACGCCGGATCGTAGTATGGCCCCGCGAAATACAGTCCGTCAGGGGCGAAGGTGGGCGCCGCAGCGTCGCGATCACGGGCCGCCAGCACGTCGGCCACCCAGTGCGGCGCGCGTGCGCGGCTGCCCACCGCCATCAGGCAGCCCATGATGTTGCGCACCATGTGATGCAGGAACGCGTTGCCGTCGAAGTCGAAGCGCCAGTACGCACCTTGGCGCGTGACCGTGAGCGAGCGCAGGGTCTTGACCGGCGATGCGGCCTGGCATTCCGACGAGCGGAAGCTGGAGAAGTCGTGCTCCCCGAGCAAATGCTCGGCCGCCAGTCGCATTGCGTCGCCGTCTAGCGGGCGGAAGCTCCAGCCACAGCTGAAGCGCTCGAGTGCGGGCCGCACTGGCGACTCGAGCAGCAGGTAGCGATAGCGGCGCCCGTGGGCGCTGTTGCGCGCATGGAAGTGGGGCGGCACGGCCTGGCACCATTGCACGGCCACATCCTCAGGAAGGTAGCGGTTCGTACCGCGTACCCACGAGAACGGCTCGCGCTGCACCGGTGCGTCGAAATGCACCACCTGGTTCAAGGCATGCACACCGGCGTCCGTGCGGCCAGCGCACAACGTGGTGATGGGCCGCGCAGCAAATTCCGACAACGCTCGCTCGAGCGCGTCTTGCACTGTGCGGCCGTCGGGCTGGCTCTGCCAGCCGTGATAACGCTCGCCGCGGTAGGCGACGCCGAGCGCAATTCGGGCCACTGCCGTGGCCGGGCTACGCGAGCGTTTCCAGCATGCCCTGGGCCTTGGTCTTCAGCGACCCGCTGGCCTTGGCGATTACCTCTTCGATGAGGTCGCGTGCGCCTTCCATGTCGCCGATCTGACGGAACTCCTCGGCCAACTCGAGCTTGCGCATCAGCGGGTCAGCACCATCAGCCACACCTTCGACTTCGACCCCAGGCAGGTCCAGATCGGCCAGCCCGTCCGCAACTGAAGGAGCAGCCGGGGCGGGCGCCGGCGCGGTGGCGTGTGGCGTGTCGAGATCGAGCGAGAGCGAGCTCATGTCGAACTCGGCCGGTTCGCTGGTCGGCGCAAACGCCATTGGCGCAGGCGCGGTGGGCGCGTGTTGTTGGTGGGCATCGAGGTCCACCTCCGGCAGCTCGAAATCGAGACTCGAATCGCCCGCATCCCGGTCTGCGTGGGCAGAGGCGATCGGCTCGGTGGCCTCCATCGCATGCGAAGGCGGCTCCGCCGCACCGGCATCCAGATCCAGATCCAGTCCGCCCGCCACTTCGTCGTCGAACGCTGCGGGGCCGGAGCCGCGGAAGGCTCCGGCGTCAGCCGGCAGCACGGAGCGCGGCATCGTGCTGGCGTCCATGGGCTCGATCGGCATCTCGCCTTCCGGCGTAACCGGGCGCCCGCCCGGCTGGTACAGCGGGTTCTCGGCATCGATCGAGCGCCCGAGCTCCTGCGCCTTCAACCAGTCCTCGCCCTCGCCATGCGTCAGGCCGAACAGTTGCGTCGCCAGTTGCTCAAAGCCCTTGGTGTCGCGCCGCTTGGCATACACCTCGAGCAGCTTGGTCCGAATCGCCAGGCGGTCCGGGTTGCCGCGCATGGCCTCCTTCAGGATCTCCTCGGCCTGCAGGTCGCGCCCGTAGGCGAGGTACACGTCCGCTTCGGCCACCGGATCCACATCACCGATCGCGTCGAGTTGGCTCAGCGAGTAGCTCATGGACGACGAGACGCCGTTGGCGTCACGCGTGTCGATGCGCTGGCCGCCGCTGACGCCGAAGAACGAATCGGGCTGCAGCCGGCTCTCCAGGAACGACGTCTCGCCGCTGTCCTTGCGTGCGCGATTGCGCCAGCGATAGAAGCCGAGGCCTGCCAGGCCGAGCACCAGCGCGGCTGCACCAGGGAGCACGAACGGGCTGTCGAAGAAGCTGGGCTCCTCCACCGGCGCCGGCCTGGGCACCACGCGCGGCCGTGATGCGGCGGGTCGCGGCGCAGGGGCGGCCGCAGAAGCCGCCGGCACCGGGCTGGGCTGCGATGCCACAACCGCCGCGGGCGTGACCGGCGCGGGCGCGGACGCGACCGGCGCAGGTGCGGGAACCGGCGCAGGTGCCGGGACGGGTGTCTGCGCGGCGACGGGCGGCTTCACCGGCACCGAAAGCGCCGGCACCGAGGGTGCAGGCGCGGTCTTGGCTGCGGGGGCGGGTGCAGGCGCCACCTTGGACGCTGCGCTCGCGGCGCCCGAGAGCCGGCGCAGCTCTTCGACGTTGCGCGACAGTTCGGCCACCCGCGTGGCCGCCTCCTTGCGCTCCGCTTCCTTCGAGATCTTGGCTTCGGGCGACGACGCCTTCATCGCCCCCTGCGACAGGCGCAGCTTGTCGGGCGACGGCTGCGCGGTCTGCTTGCGGTCCTCCACCGCCGCCTGCACCTTGCCAACGGCTTGGCGCGACGGCTCCTCGGTGCGGGCCATTGGGGCTGCGCCGGCGAGCTTCTGGCGATACGCGCCGAAGTCGGCGCTTTGCGCCTGGATCACCTGGCGTGCGTCCGACTCGGACACCTGCTGCGCCGATTCAGCCGACGGCACCGACAACACCACGCCAGCCTTCAGCAGGTTCATGTTGTTGTTGATGAACGCCTGCGGGTTGCCGCGATACAGCGACACCAGCATCTGGTCCAACGACACACCGGTTCGCTGCGTCTTGGCGGCGATCCGGAACAGCGTATCGCCGGGCTTCACCGTGTAGCCGTCAGCAGCTGCGGCGGGCGCGGGTGCGGCGGCCACCGCAGCGGGTGCCGGCGCAGTGCGCGACGCGGGCGCTCGGGCGGCCGATGAGCGCGAAGCGGAAGGAGCGGCGGCAGGCGCGGGCCGCGGCGCAGGCGCGGCTGCCACTGCTGGCGCTGCGGCGGGCGCGGGGGATGGCGCGGGGGAGAACGACGGCGCCACCGGGGCGGCCGCCATCGCCGGCGGTGCGGTGCGCGTCGGCGGATCGAACAGCATGGTGTACTCGCGCACCAGCCGCCCGCTGGACCAGGAAATCTCGAGAATCACATCGACGAAAGGCTCCTGCACAGCGCGATCGCTGGTCAGGCGCAGCACCGTGTGGCCATCGGGCCGGTTCTGCACGGCCACCTGTGCGCTGGTGAGCACGGAATTGAAGTCGACCCCGGCCGCACGGTACGCGTCCACCGGGGCGATCCGAACCTTGATCGTCGAGGCCTCTTCTGGCGTGAGGCTGGTCACGTCGATCTCAGCCTTCAGGGATTCGCCGAGCGCCGATTGCACCGACAGCCGCCCGAGCCCAAGGGCCCAGGTATTGGCCGCTGCCATACACAGGGCGGCCGCGGCCACCGCCGACAGGGCAAATCGCCCTGCGTTCATCGAGCTGTCTTTCAAGGCGTCTCCCAAATGCAATCGGCGGACTTCGCGTATGAGTCCGCCGCCAACGACGTCGTCTGTGCTTTTCCGCACGCGCCTTCTCCAGGCTGTAACGGTAGAAACTACAATAACATCAAGCATATAGGCTGACAAGCTCACGCAAAACCTGACGTTCGATTTTGCGTGCGATCTGCCCGCTCGTATGTGCCAAATATCCGTTGCTGGAAGACAACGTGCGTCGTCTTCCAGCAATTCAGTTCGAGAAGGCGCCCGGCGATCAGTCCTGGAGCAGGATGCGCAGCATGCGGCGCAACGGCTCCGCCGCACCCCACAACAGTTGATCGCCGATGGTGAAGGCGCCAAGGTACTCCGGCCCCATCGCCATCTTGCGCAGCCGACCCACCGGAATTGTCAGCGTGCCCGTCACCGCTACCGGCGTCAGTTGCCGCATCGTCTCTTCGCGGTTGTTGGGCACCACCTTCACCCAAGCGTTGTCGTTCGCGATCAGGGCCTCGACATCAGCCAGCGGCACGTCCTTCTTGAGCTTAAAGGTCAGGGCCTGGCTGTGGCAGCGCATCGTGCCCACCCGCACGCAGAAGCCGTCGACCGGCACAGCCGAGGTACCAAACGCCTCGCCCTGGCCGAGAATCTTGTTCGTCTCGGCCATGCCCTTCCATTCCTCGCGGGACATGCCATTGCCGAGATCCTTGTCGATCCACGGGATCAGCGAGCCGCCCAACGGCACGCCGAAGTTTGCCGTTTCGGCTTCGCTCAGCGCCTGCTGCTTCGCAAGCAGCTTTCGATCGATCTCGAGGATCGCACTCTTCGGGTCGGCCAGCAGCGCCTTCACTTCGGCGTTCAGCGTGCCGAACTGCGTGAGGAGTTCGCGCATGTGTTGCGCACCGCCACCGGACGCCGCCTGGTAAGTCTGCGTGCTCATCCACTCGACCAGGCCCGCCTTGAACAGCGCGCCCACGCCCATCAGCATGCAACTCACCGTGCAGTTGCCGCCGATCCAGTTGCGTCCGCCCTTCGAGAGCGCGTTCTGAATCACGGGCAGGTTGACAGGATCGAGGACGATGACCGCGTCGTCCTTCATGCGCAGGGTGGAAGCCGCGTCGATCCAGTGGCCGTTCCAGCCCGCCGCGCGCAGCTTGCCGAACACCTCGGTGGTGTAGTCGCCACCCTGGGCGGTAATGATGATCTCGCAGCGCTTCAGGGCCTCGATGTCGTAGGCATCCTTCAGCGTGGTTTCGTTCTTCGCCATCGCTGGGGCCGCGCCGCCGGCATTGCTGGTGCTGAAGAACACCGGCTCGATCTGGGCGAAGTCGCCCTCTTCCTGCATGCGGTCCATCAGCACGGAGCCGACCATGCCGCGCCATCCGACCAGTCCTACGAGTTTCATCACTTTCGCCTCTTCGTCCGCTGTGGTTGATAACCTTCATCCGCCCGGCTCGTTCGCCGGGTTCCTGAAGGTGTAGGGGCGAGACGAACCGGAGCTTGCTAGCTCTTGGTAATGGTTTTGGTGGTCAGGGCCGCGACAACCGCGTCACCCATCTCGCGCGTGCCCACCCGGGTCGTGCCTTCCGACCAGATATCTCCCGTGCGAAGGCCGGACGCAAGCACGTCCTGCACCGCGGATTCGATCCGTGCGGCGGCTTCGGGTTGGTGGAGGGAGAAGCGGAGCATCATGGCAGCGGACAGGATTGTAGCCAAAGGATTGGCCACCCCCTTGCCCGCAATGTCCGGTGCACTGCCGTGGCTGGGCTCGTACAGGCCCTTGTTCTCGGCGTTCAGCGAGGCCGACGGCAGCATGCCGATCGAGCCGGTGAGCATGGCCGCCTCGTCGGACAGGATGTCGCCGAACATGTTGCCGGTCACGACCACGTCGAACTTCTTCGGCGCGCGCACGAGCTGCATGGCGGCGTTGTCGACGTACATATGGTCGAGTTCGACTTCGGGATACTGCCGCCCGACCTCGGTCACGACGTCCTTCCAGAACTGGAAGGTCTCCAGCACGTTGGCCTTGTCGACGCTGGTCACCCGCTTGCTGCGCTTGCGCGCGGCCTGGAAGGCCACGTGCGCGATGCGCTCGATCTCCGGCCGGCTGTAGCGCATGGTGTCGAACGCTTCCGGCGCGCCCTTGAACGCGCCATCCGGCGATTCGCGCCGACCGCGCGGCTGACCGAAGTAGATGTCGCCGGTGAGCTCGCGGATGATCAGGATGTCCAACCCCGCCACCAGTTCCGGCTTGAGGCTGGAGGCGTGGGTGAGCTGCGGATAGCAGATCGCGGGACGGAAGTTGGCGAACAGCTGCAGGTGCTTGCGCAGGCCGAGGATGGCCTGCTCCGGACGCAGCGCGCGTTCGAGCTTGTCGTACCTCCAGTCGCCGACGGCGCCGAACAGCACCGCGTCGGCCTCCTTCGCGAGCTTGAGCGTCGCATCGGGCAGCGGATGCCCATGCGCCTCGTAGGCGGCGCCGCCGACCAACGCGGTCTCGGTCTCGAACTTGAGGTCGAGCACGTTCAGCACCTTCACGGCCTCTGCGACGATCTCGGTGCCAATGCCGTCACCCGGCAGGATTGCGATCTTCATTCTTCGGTTTCCTCGATGCGGGCCGGCCTCGCCGGCTCGTCTTTCAGCCAGTTCACCAGCCGGTATTCACACGCCTTGAAGACGACGTACGCGGCCATCGCCAGATAGCCCGTGATCAGCAGTTCCAGCAGTTGCTGCAGGCCGCCGTCCATCACCGCTTGCCAGCCGTAGCTCCACAGCAGGTCCGCGTTGGCGCGCAGCAGGTACACGATGTTCAGCGTGCCGGCGCCGAACAGGAAGAACGCCAGCCCCATGCACAAGTACGTCGCCCACAGGCGATGCAACACTGCGCGATGGAACCAGCGCTTCAACACGGCTCAGCCCGGCAGGCGATGGTTGAGCCAGGGCTTGCGCGCCAGGCGCTCGGCCTCGAAGGCCTTGATCTTGTCCGAATGGCGCAAGGTCAGGCCGATGTCGTCGAAGCCGTTCAGCAGGCAGTACTTGCGAAACGGCTGCACGTCGAAGGCAATCGCCTCGCCGTCGGGCTTGCACACTACCTGCTGCCCCAGATCGACGGTGAGCTGATAGCCGGGGAACGCGAACACTTCGTCGAACAGCTTCGCCACCACATGCTCCGGCAGCACGATCGGCAGCAGGCCGTTCTTGAAGCAGTTGTTGAAGAAGATGTCGGCGTAGCTGGGCGCGATCAACGCGCGAAAGCCGTACTGCTGCAACGCCCACGGCGCATGCTCGCGGCTCGAACCGCAGCCAAAGTTGCGGCGCGCCAGCAGGATCGACGCGCCCTGGTAGCGCGGCTGGTTCAGCACGAAGTCCGGGTTCGGCTTGCGCAGCGCCGGGTCCTGCCCCGGCTCGCCATGATCCAGGTAGCGCCACTCGTCGAACAGGTTGGGCCCGAAGCCCGAACGCTGAATCGACTTGAGGAACTGCTTCGGGATGATCGCGTCGGTGTCGACGTTCTCGCGATCCATCGGCGCCACGATGCCTTGGTGAACGGTGAACTTGTCCATGAGTGTGGATCCTTCAGGCCATGCGGCGTACGTCGACGAAATGGCCCTGCATGGCGGCCGCAGCGGCCATCGCCGGGCTCACCAGATGCGTGCGGCCGCCAGCCCCCTGCCGGCCCTCGAAATTGCGGTTGCTGGTGGAGGCGCAGCGCTCGCCCGGCTCCAGCCGGTCGGCGTTCATCGCCAGGCACATCGAGCAGCCCGGTTCGCGCCACTCGAAGCCGGCGCTCTTGAACACCTGGTCCAGTCCCTCGGCCTCGGCCTGGCGCTTCACCAGGCCGGAGCCGGGCACCACCATCGCCAGCTTCACGTTCGACGCCACCTTGCCACCCACGCGGCGCACCACGGCCGCCGCTTCGCGCAGATCCTCGATCCGGCTGTTGGTGCACGACCCGATGAACACCTTGTCGATGCGAATGTCGGCCAGCGGCTTGTTCGGCTCCAGCGCCATGTACTGCAACGCGCGCTCGATCGCGCTGCGCTTGTTCGGGTCCTTTTCCTTGTCGGGATCGGGCACGCGGTCTTCGATCGACGCCACCATCTCGGGCGAGGTGCCCCAGGTCACTTGCGGCCGAATCTGGGCGGCATCGAGTTCGACTACCGAATCCCACTTGGCATCGGGATCGGAGTGCAGCGTACGCCAGTAGGCCACGGCCTGATCCCACTCGACGCCGCTGGGCGCGAACGGACGCCCCTTCACGTAGGCGAGCGTCGTGTCGTCCACCGCCACCAGGCCCGCCCGCGCTCCGGCCTCGATGGCCATGTTGCACACGGTCATGCGGCCTTCCATGCTGAGCGCCCTGATCGCGCTGCCGCCGAACTCGATCGTGTATCCGGTGCCGCCGGCCGTGCCGATGCGGCCGATGATGGCCAGCACGATGTCCTTGGCGCTGCAGCCCCTCGCCAACTGGCCGTCGACGCGCACCAGCATGTTCTTCGCCTTCTTGGCCAACAGCGTCTGCGTGGCCAGCACATGCTCGACCTCGCTCGTGCCGATGCCGTGCGCCAGCGCGCCGAACGCGCCGTGCGTGGACGTATGCGAGTCGCCACACACCACGGTCATGCCGGGCAGCGTGGCGCCCTGCTCGGGCCCGATCACATGCACGATGCCCTGGCGCTTGTCCATGAACGGAAAGTAGGCCGCCGCGCCGAAGGCTGCGATGTTGCTGTCCAGCGTGGTGATCTGCTGCTTGCTGATGGGGTCGGCGATGCCGTCGTAGCCCCGCTCCCAGTGGGTGGTGGGCGTGTTGTGATCGGCGGTGGCCACCACCGAACTCACACGCCACACCTTGCGGCCGGCCAGCCGCAAGCCCTCGAACGCCTGCGGGCTGGTGACTTCGTGCACCAAGTGGCGGTCGATGTAGAGCACGGCGGTGCCGTCCTCTTCGGTGTGGACGACGTGCTCGTCCCAGATCTTGTCGTAGAGGGTGCGTCCGCTCATGATGGGTTCGCCTTCGAGAGTGAAATTGTGGCATCGGGGCACAAGGCCTCGACAAAACGTTTGACGACCGTGGGCAGCACCTCCTGGGTCCGCACGGCCAGCAGGTAGTCGCGTTCCGCCCAGTCCTCGTTCAGCGCGAGGCGCTTCACGCGGAACAGCTTGCCGAAGCGCTCGATCGCCGCGCTGGGCAGCACCGATACGCCGAGCCCGGCCTCCACCAGCTGCGCGATCGCGTCGAAGCCGCGCACCTGCAGGCGCGCCTTCAGGATGCGGCCGCGCGCCGCCGCCAGCCGCTGCAGCTGCTCCTGTACCGCCGCGCCGCTGTGCAGGCCGACCATCTCGTAGTCCAGCAGGTCGTCGAAGGCCACGGCATGGCGCGCCGCCAGCGGATGATCCAGCGGCACCATCACCGACAGCTGGCCGTGCGCATAGCGCCAGGTGCTGAGCCGCGTCTCCAGCAGCGGCGGTACGAAGATGCCCACGTCGGCGCGGCCTTCCGCCACCGAGGCTTGCACGTCGGCGCTGGTCTGGTCCTCCAGGCTGATGCGGATCAGCGGGTGCGCCTGCGAGAACGCTGCCAGGTCGGGCGGCAGGCAGTCGGCGATGGCCGACACGTTGGCGACCACGCGCAGATGGCCCTTCACCCCGCGTGAAAACTCCACCACCTCGCTCTCCAGCGCATGCAGCGACGCATTCAGCGAGCGGATGTGGCGCACCAGTGCGCGGCCGGCCTCGGTGGGCTCCACGCCGCGCGCGCGACGCTCGAACAGGCTCACGCCCAGCCGCGTCTCCAGATCGGACAAGCGCTTGCTGGCGGCAGCCAGCGCAAGATGCTCGCGTTCGGCGCCGCGCGTGATGCTGCGGGTTTCGGCAATGGCCAGCACAAGGTTCAGCGTGAGGAGGTCGAAGCGCATCGGGGCGGGGGCGAGGCGCCATGCGGACGCCGCCCTCTCACGCTGGTGAACGTGGAGACCGTGCCGTGTGGACCGCGCCGGTAAGCGTGCACCACGGACACCTCGCAAGGCGCTACCTTAGCCTTCGTGGATTCGCCCGTGTTTGGGCGATTGTGAACTAACGCTTCGTCAAACGCGAAACCTCTTATCCCAGCGCGGCAATCACCTCCGGGGGCGCCTGCACCAGCTCGATCAGCACCCCTTCGCCGCCCAGCGGGAACTCGTCGTTGCCCTTGGGGTGGATGAAGCAGATGTCGTGGCCGGCCGCGCCCTTGCGGATGCCGCCCGGCGCGAAGCGCACCCCGCGCGCGCTCATCCATTCCACCGCCCTGGGCAGATCGTCGACCCACAAGCCCACATGGTTCAGCGGGGTCGCATGCACTGCCGGCTTCTTGTTCGGGTCGAGCGGCTGCATCAGGTCGACCTCCACCGCATGCGGCCCCTGCCCGAGCGCGCAGATGTCCTCGTCGACGTTCTCGCGCTCCGAGATGAAGCTGCTCTTCACCGCGAGGCCCAGCACGTCGACCCAGAGCGCCCGCAAGCGCTGCTTGTCCGCGCCGCCGATCGCGATCTGCTGGAGGCCGAGGATGCGAAACGGCTTGCTCATTGGAAGCTCAGAATCGGTTGGTCGACGGCGAGGCTCTCGCCCTTCTTGGCGATCACGTCCTTCACCACGCCGTCTTGAGCGGCGGTGAGGATGTTCTCCATCTTCATCGCCTCCACCACGGCCAGCCGCTCGCCGGCGCGCACCTCCTGCCCCGGCGTGACGGCCACGTCCACCAGCAACCCGGGCATCGGCGACAGCAGCAGCTTGCTGGTATCGGGCGGCGCCTTGTACGGCATCAGGCGCGCCAGCTCGGCCGCGCGCGGCGACAGTACCATCGTGTCGATGCGGCTGCCGCCATGCGCCACGCGTATCCACACGCCGTGGCGTTCGATCTGCGCGGTGAACGGCACGCCGTTGCAGTGGCCGGTGGCGCGAATCTCGCCAAAGCGCCAGTCCTTGGCCAGCTCATAGCGCTTGTCGCCGAGCGCCACTGCCAGCACGCCGTTGCTGGTCACCTTGACGGAATGCGCCTCGTGGCGGCCGCCCTCGCCCCTGACCAGCACCACGTAGTCCTCGCCGATCTGCACGCCGTGGCCCGGCAACTGCCCGCTGATGCCCGCGGCGCGCTCCAGGAAACGGCGGTTCGCTGCCGCGGCCAGCGCCACCAGGAACAGCGGATCGTCGTGTGGCACGTCTTCGGCACGGAACCCCTTGCCGTAATGCTCGGCGATGAAGCCGGTGTTGAAGTCGCCCGACACGAACTTCGGATGCGCCAGCAGCGCGGCCTGGAACGGGATGTTGCTCGAGATGCCGCGGATCACGAACGCATCCAGCGCGTCGCGCATGCGGCGGATCGCGTCGTGCCGGTCGGTGCCGTGCACGATCAGCTTGGCGATCATCGAGTCGTAGTACATCGGGATCTCGCCGCCCTCGAACACGCCGGTATCCACGCGCACCCCCACCTCAGGCACCCGCTCGGCCGCCTCCATCGTGGTGGACGGCGGCAGGTACTTCACCAGCCGGCCGGTGGATGGCAGGAAGTTGCGGAACGGGTCTTCCGCATTGATGCGGCACTCCATCGCCCAGCCCTTGCGCTGCACCTGATCCTGCGCCAGCGGCAGCTTTTCGCCGGCAGCCACGCGGATCATCAGTTCCACCAGGTCGAGCCCGGTGATGCATTCGGTGACTGGGTGCTCCACCTGCAGACGCGTGTTCATCTCCAGGAAGTAGAAGCTCTGGTCCTTGCCGACCACGAACTCCACCGTGCCTGCGCTCTGGTACCTCACCGCCTTGGCCAGCGCTACCGCCTGCTCTCCCATCGCGCGGCGCGTGGCCTCGCTGATGAAGGAGCTGGGCGCCTCCTCGATCACCTTCTGGTGCCGGCGCTGGATCGAGCACTCGCGCTCCCACAGGTAGATCACGTTGCCGTGGGCGTCGCCCAGCACCTGGATCTCGATGTGACGCGGCTCCTCGACGAACTTCTCGATGAACACGCGGTCGTCGCCAAAGCTGTTGCGCGCCTCGTTGCGGCAGGAGCTGAAGCCTTCGAACGCCTCCTTGTCGTTGAAGGCCACGCGCAGGCCCTTGCCGCCGCCGCCGGCACTGGCCTTGATCATCACCGGATAGCCGATGTCCTTGGCGATCTTCACCGCCTGTTCCGGCGAGTCGATCGCGTCGTTGTAGCCGGGGATGGTGTTGACCCGCGCTTCATTCGCCAGCTTCTTCGACGCGATCTTGTCGCCCATGGCCGCGATCGAGTAATGCTTGGGCCCGATGAAGACGATGCCTTCTTCCTCGACGCGCTTGGCGAAGCCTTCGTTCTCGGAGAGAAAGCCGTAGCCCGGGTGCACGGCTTCGGCGCCGGTCTGCTTGCAGGCGGCGATGATCTTGTCGGCCTGCAGATAGCTGTCGCGGCTTGGCGCAGGGCCGATGCACACCGCTTCATCGGCCAACTCCACATGGCGCGCATCCTTGTCCGCTTCGGAATACACCGCGACGGTGGCGATGCCCATCTTCTTGGCGGTCTTGATCACGCGGCAGGCGATCTCGCCGCGGTTGGCAATCAGGATCTTCTTGAACATGTGCGGCGCCTTCAGAGCGGAATGTTCCCGTGCTTGCGCCACGGGTTGTCGAGCTGCTTGTCGCGCAGCATCACCAGCGAGCGGCAGATGCGCTTGCGCGTTTCGTGCGGCTGAATCACGTCGTCGATGAAGCCGCGCGCACCGGCCACGAACGGGTTGGCGAAGCGCGCCTTGTATTCGGCCTCGCGCGCCGCCAGCTTGGCCGGGTCGTTCTTGTCCTCGCGGAAGATGATTTCCACCGCGCCCTTGGCGCCCATCACCGCGATCTCGGCGT
>CAMLIZ010000062.1 GCA_946480245.1 uncultured Pseudomonadota bacterium | reverse complement strand
AGGCCGATGCATCGATCTCCTTGCGCACGCGCCGCACGTCTCCAATGATCGAGTCAGGGTTCGGCGACAGCTTGCGGTCGGAGTGGCCGTACTCGTCGAGGTAGCCTTCTTCCACCCCGTAGCTGTGCGTGGTGATGAAGTCCACCGGCACGTCGTTGGCCTTGGCATATGCCAGCAGCTCCGGCACCCAGGCCGCGCCGGCGGTCGAGGGGCCGCCCACCTGGAGCGCGGGATCCACGCGCTTGAGCGCGCGTGCCGTGTTCGCGTAGAGCTCGAAGTAGGCCTTCTGGTCCGCGTGTTCCCAGAAGCCGTCGAGGTTGGGTTCGTTCCACACCTCGAAGGGCCACTTGCGCACCTCGTCGGCACCGTAGCGCTGGATCAGGTGGCGCATGAATGCGTCGATCAGCTCGGCCCACGGGCCGGGCTCGGGGTGCGAGGTGTTGCCCTTCCAGTAGAAGATGGTTTGTGGCGACGTGGCCAGGGCTTGCGGCGTGAAGCCGAGCTCCACCAGCGGCCGGATGCCGCGCGCGAGCAGCGCGTCGTAGAGCTTGTCGATGCCGTCGAAGTTGTACGTGATGCGGCCATCGGCCTTGCGCACCGTGCCCAGCGCGTCGTGAAAGATGGCGTGAAAGCGAACGTAGCGGAACCCGAGCTCGTCGACGGCGAGCTTCAGCTGCGCCAGGTTCTCAGGGCGCCCGGTGGTGCCGGGATAGTCGGCGCCGACCGACAGGTCGAAGAACCGGTCCACCGGGGTGGTGGCGCGCGCGAGGTCCAGTTGCACCGGCCGGATTGCCGCCCCCCCTGCGTCAGCTGCCACTGCGTACATGCCGATCACCAGCCCCAGCGTCAAACGACGAATTGCTCGCACGTCCTGCTTCCTCTCCAGCCGTGATGCACGGCGCTTCGGCACGGTAGCGCGGCCGCAGGAGAAACGCATAACCGCGTTCTTACCGCTGCGAAGATTTGGCAGCTTCTTGCGCAAGTGGCATCAGCGATCAGCGAAGAGGTGCGCGCGGCACCAGGTTGGCGAGCCGTCATTTCATCAGCGAAACAGCCGCTGCGCGAAGTGATACAGGTTCTCCGCCCAGCTCTGGCGATCGTGTCCGTACTCGTCCACGTTCCACACATGCGCGATGTCGCGCTTCTTCAGCGCGCGGTGCATTCGCTGCGAGACGCTGATCAGACCATCCTGGTTGCCACATGAAAGGTACAGCAGCGCGAGCAGGTGTCGTGCTGCGGCGGGATCGGGCAGCAGCGCGTCGGGCAGCGCGCGGCCGTTGGGCATCACCACGATCATCGGCACGATCTTGCGGTCGGCCATCAGGTTGTCGAGGATCGTGGTGGCGTGCACATAGCCGCGCCATTCGTCCTGGTTGCCGGCGATGCCATGCAGCAGGTACAGCACCGGGTACTTCCGAGTGGGCGAGTAGCCTGGCGGAAGGTAGACGCTGGCGACGCGGCGCGTGCCGGTCACGCGCGAGTCGTAGCTGAAGGACTCGACGCGGCCGCGCGCGATGCCGGGCCGCTCTTTGTCAAAGGCGGCGGGTGGCGCGACAAACGCGCGCACGTCGTCGGGTGCCAGCACGATCGGCCGGGCGAAATCCGCCCGTGCCCGCGCTGCAGTGGTTGCATCGACTCCAAGCGCGGGCAATGCGCCGCCCGCGACCATCAACACGATGATCAGCTGACGCCAGGTGTTCACGGTTGCGCCCCTCAGGATCGGACTGGGCGGCGCGGCAGTGGCATCACGGTAACGGTACCCTCGGCCGCCAGCTCGGCCGCCAGCTCGGCAACAAAGCGGTAGCCCACGCGGTGGTGCGTGCGGATGATCTCGGCACCTTCATCTTCCAGCACGCTGCGAATGCGGTTGATGGCCACCGTGAGCGAACTCGGCTGCACGATCTGGCGGCCCCAGATGGCATCGAGGAGCTCGTCGATCGAGAGCACGCGCTCCCGGTGCTCGATCAGGTAGACCAGCAGGTCGAAAGGGCGGGGCTGGATCTGCCGCGGCCGCCCGTTGACCAGCACTTCGCGCGACGCTGGCCGCACTTCGCATCGGCCGAAGCGCAAGCGCGGGCTTGCAGTCTCGCGTGCAGAGGGGATGGGCGGGGCGCCATCGGCCTTGTGGCGCGAGCGGAGCTTGAGAACTTCAGCCATAAGGTTGCGTGGCGCTGCGGAGGTTCAGCGATGAGTCGTGAGCATATTAGTTTGCGCATCGAACGAATGAATTCGGTGCTTACCCGGAGTCGCGTGCAAAGCTGCGCGGGTTTGCAGCCTGCCGGCCTGCGTTTATGCTGCCGCGAGCAATTGGCCTGACCAATGCGCAGCGCAGCAACAGGAGTGCACGTGCCACCGAACGCAAAGCAAGTCGATTCGCGGCGGCTCTACCAGCAGGTCGCGGATCAGATCCGCAGCGTGATCGAGGAGGGCGGCTTCGCTCCTGGCACGCGGCTGCCGCCTGAACGTGAGTTGGCGCTGCAGCTGGGCGTCTCGCGCCCCTCACTGCGCGAAGCCCTGATCGCGTTGGAGATCCAGGGGCGGGTGGAGATCCGCATGGGCTCGGGCGTCTACGTTTGCGCTGCGCCGCCGGCTGAAAGCGGCGAGCCTGTCGCGCTGGGTGACAGCCCCAGCGAGCTGATGCAGGCGCGCTCGGTGCTCGAAGGCGCCGTCGTCGCGCTGGCGGCCGCGCGCGTCACCAAAGCCGGGCTGGAACGCCTGAGGGCCGCGCTGGATGCCATGCGACACGACGTGCAGCGCGGGCACTCGCCGCTGGAGGCGGATCGTCGCTTTCATGTGGCGATCGCCGAGATGACCGGCAATGCCGTTCTGGTGCGCATGGTCGGTGAGTTGTTCGATGGCCGGCACGGGCCGATCTCGTCGCGCATGAGCCGCCGTGCCGAGAACGCGCATACCTGGCAGGTGGCCTTGCGCGAGCACGACGCGATCTACCGCGCGCTGGAAGCGGCGGACCCGCATGAAGCGATGGCGGCCGTGTTCGGCCATCTCACGGCTTCGCGTGAGCGCTGGATCGAGCAGTCCGCGGGCACCGAGCCGAGATGACCGCGCGCCGGCGTGCGCGTTTGGGTTTCTACTGGTAAGGCCAATTAAGGCATATGGCATAGTGGCCTGACCAAATGACCGAAACGTCCGGCCCTTCGTCGAGTGCAGATTCCGCACAGCCTGCACCGCTGCTGCGGCTGGCCGGCATTTGCAAGGCGTTTGCGGGCGTCAAGGCGCTGGACGGCGTGCACCTCGCCGTGCGGCCCCGCGAGGTGCATGCCGTGTGCGGCGAGAACGGTGCCGGCAAGTCCACGCTGATGAAGATCATGAGTGGCGTGTACCAGCCCGACGCGGGCACCATCCACTTCGAGGGCAAGGCGCTCGGCTTCGCGTCGCCGCGGTCGGCCGAAGCGCACGGCGTGGTCATGATTCACCAGGAGCTGAACCTGATCCCGCACCTGTCGGTGGCGGAGAACATCCTTCTTGCCCGCGAGCCCACGCGTGGCTGGTTCATCGACCGCAAGCGGCTGCGCGTCGACTCGCAGCGCTGCCTGGCGCGGCTGGGCGTGGCGATCGATCCCGACGCACAGGTCACCGCGCTGTCGGTGGCGCAGCAGCAGATGGTGGAGATCGCCAAGGCGCTGTCGATGAACGCGCGGGTGCTGATCATGGACGAGCCGACCTCGTCGCTCACCGAGGCGGAGACGGCGCAGCTGTTCAAGGTGATCCGCGAGTTGAGAGAGGCCGGCGTGGCCATCGTCTACATCTCGCACCGGCTGGACGAGATGGCGCGCATCGTCGACCACGTCACCGTGCTGCGCGACGGGCGCCTGGTGGGAAGCTGCGCCTTTGGCGAGACCAGCGTGGACCGCATCGTCGCGCAGATGGTGGGCCGCGACCTCGATCATCAGTTCCCGCCGCGCCGCAGCCGTCCCACGGAGGAGACCTTGCTCGAGGTGCGCGGCCTGCAGCGGCGCGGCGTGTTCGCGCCGGTCGACTTCGAGCTCAGGCGCGGCGAGATCCTCGGCTTCGCGGGCCTCATCGGCGCGGGGCGCACCGAGGTGGCGCGCACCATCTTCGGCGCCGAGCCCAAGGACGCCGGCAGCATCCGGTTGCACGGTGCCGAACTCGACATCCGCTCGCCGATCGACGCGATCGGCCACGGCATCGCCTATGTCTCCGAGGACCGCAAGGCGCATGGCCTCGCGGTGAAGATGAGCGTGGCCGAGAACATCACGCTGGCCAACATGGCGGCGGTGTCGCGCAAGACCGGGTTCATCGACTTCGCCGCCGAGGCCGACGTGGCGCGGCACTACATCGGCAAGCTCGACATCCGTACCCCCGGGCCGCACCAGTCAGCACGGCTGCTGTCCGGCGGCAACCAGCAGAAGGTGGTCATCGGCAAGTGGCTGTTCCGCGACGCGCGCGTGATCTTCTTCGATGAGCCGACGCGCGGCATCGATATCGGCGCCAAGTACGCGATCTACGAGCTGATGGACCAGCTCGCTGCCGACGGCGTGGGCGTGGTGCTGATCAGCTCCGAGCTGCCGGAGATCCTTGGGCTGACCGACCGCGTGGCGGTGTTCCACGAAGGCCGCATGGCCGCGATGCTGCGCACGCGCTCGACCACGCAGGAAGAAGTCATGCACCACGCCTCGGGGCGCGGTGCCGCCCTCGAACTGATGACCTCATGACCGATCGCCAGAAGGACCTGCTCCAGAAGTTTGCGGCCCTCGCGGGCCTGCTCCTGCTCGCGCTGGTGTTCTCGCTCACCAGCGACGCCTTCTTCAGCATCGGCAACGGGATGACGGTGGCGCTGCAGGTCACCTCGATCGCCCTGCTCGGCGTGGGCGCCACCTACGTGATCATCGCCGGCGGCATCGACCTGTCGGTAGGCTCGGTGCTCGCGCTGGCCGGCGTGCTGGCAGCGCTGGCCACCAAGGCGGGCGTCCCGGTGCCGCTGGCCATGACGCTGGGCGTGCTGGCAGGCGCCATGTGCGGCGCCGTCAACGGCCTGCTGGTCACGCGGGCCCAGCTTCCGCCGTTCATCGCCACGCTCGGCATGATGCTCGTGGCCCGCGGCGTGGCGCTGCAGATCACCGGGGCACGCGCGGTGTCGGGCCTGGGCGACGCATTCGGCGAGTTGGGCAATGGCTCGCTGCTGCGCATCGAGCACATCGATGCCCAGGGCTTCCCCGACATCACCTTCCCCGGCATTCCCTATCCGGTGATCCTGATGGCGGTGATCGCGGTGGCGGCCGCCGTGCTGCTCGGGCGCACGCGCCTGGGGCGCCACATTTACGCCGTGGGCTCGAATGCCGAAGCCGCGCGCCTGTCGGGCGTGCGCGTGCGCGCCGTCACGTTGTTCACCTACGTGTTCTCGGGCGCGCTCGCCGGCCTGACGGGCTGCGTGCTGATGTCGCGCCTGGTGACCGCGCAACCCAACGAAGGCGTGATGTACGAGCTCGACGCGATTGCGGCGGCGGTGATCGGCGGCACCTCGCTGATCGGCGGCGTGGGCACGATCTCGGGCTCGGTGATCGGGTCGTTCGTGATCGGCACGCTGCGCAACGGCCTGAACATGAACGGCGTGTCCGCCTTCACCCAGCAAATCATCATCGGCCTGGTGATTCTGCTGACCGTCTGGATCGACCAGCTGCGCAACCGGCGCCGCTGAAGGCCGCATCTTTCGCCACGCCACCTGACCCACGACCCCACACAAGGAGACCGCAGTGAAGAACCTGTTTGCCCGCATGCTCGGACTGGCCGCACTGGCGCTCGCCGCCGGCACCACCTCGGCCGGCGAGATCGCGGTGATCGTCAAGACCACCAACTCCACCTTCTGGCAGAACGTCAACAAGGGCGCCGGTGACGCCATCAAGCAGGTCAAAGGCGACACCATGTCGTTCTCGGGGCCGGCCTCGGAGTCGGCCATCGCCGAGCAGGTGAACCTGGTGGAGAACGCGGTCAACCGCAAGGTGGCCGGCATCGTGCTTGCGCCTTCGGACCCGGACGCGCTGCTGCCGGCCATCAAGAAGGCGTGGGAGGCGCGCATCCCGGTCGTGCTGATCGACTCGATGGTCTCCGATGCGGGCAAGCCGTACTACCAGTCGTTCCTGGCCACCGACAACCAACTCGCCGGCGAGCTGTGCGCCAAGAAGCTGATCGCCAAGGTCGGCACCACCGGCAAGATCGCGATCATGTCGTACGTGGCCGGCGCGGGCTCCGAGGTGGGCCGCGTCGGCGGCTTCAAGAAGTACATCCGGGCGCACTCGAAGCTGCAGATCGTCGGGCCGTTCTACTCGCAGTCGCAGATGGCCACGGCGCTGAACCAGACCACCGACGTGCTGGCCTCCAACCCGGATCTCAAGGGCATCTTCGGCGCCAACGAGCCCACCGCGGTCGGCATGGGCCGCGCACTCGTGCAGACCGGCAAGGCCGGCAAGGTGGCGGCGGTGGGCTTCGACGGCAACGAGGACCTGCAGAAGTTCGTCAAGGACGGCACGCTGGAGGCCATCGCCGTGCAGGGCTCCTATCAGATGGGCTTCCTTGGCGTGAAGACGGTGGCCCAGGTGATCGCAGGCAAGAAGGTGCCGAAGTTCGTGGACACTGGCGTCGTGATGGTCACCAAGGACAACATCGACAAGCCGGAAGCGAAGAACGTCTTGTATTGACGCACGCCATGCAGCGCACACCGCGCGTCGACGCACACCAGCACTTCTGGCGTCTGGCCGACCGCCAGGGCCACTGGCCGCCGGCTGAACTCAAAGCGATCCACCGCGATTTCCTGCCGGCCGACTTCGAGCCGCTGCGGCGGCAGGCCGGCATCGACGGCACGGTGCTCGTGCAGTCGCTGCCCAGCGAGGCCGACACGCAGTTCCTGCTCGGGCTGGCCGATGCGCACCCGTTCGTCTGGGGCGTGGTGGGCTGGGTGGACATGAAGGCGCCCGATGCCGCGGCGCGCGTGGCTGCACTGGCCGCGCATCCCCGGCTCAAGGGCCTGCGCCCGATGCTGCAGGACCTGGCGGACGATGCCTGGATCGCCGACCCGGCAGTCGATCTCGCGGCGCGCGCGATGGCGCACCACGGCCTCGTCTTCGACGCGCTGGTGCTCGAGCGGCATCTCGACGCGCTGCATGCCTTCGCCACGCGGCACCCCGACCTGGCGATCGTGATCGACCACGCTGCCAAGCCGCCCATCGCGGCCGGCGGCGAGCAGCCGTGGCGCAACCGCATGGCGCGTCTGGCGGCGTTGCCGCATGTCGCCTGCAAGGTGTCGGGCCTGCTCACCGAGGCCGGACCGCGGTGCAGCGCCGCGGCACTGCGGCCCTACGTGCAGGCGCTGTGGAATCTGTTCGGCCCGCAACGCCTGGTGTGGGGCAGCGACTGGCCCGTGCTGCAACTGGCGGGTGACTACGCGGGCTGGCTCGAGATGAGCCGCGCGCTGTTCGATGCGATCGATGAGGTGTCTTCGGACGCACGTCGGGCAGGGCTGTTCGGTGGCAATGCGGTGCGCCTGTACCGCCTCCAGGATTCGATGCATTCATGTTGACCGTTGTCTGCAATTCGCCCCGCAACCTGCTCGCGCTGCAGCGCCCGCGCCCCGAGCGCGCGGCCGGGGAACATCTGTTGCGGGTGAAGCGGGTGGGGGTGTGCGGCACCGACCTGCACATCTTCACCGGCAACCAACCCTATCTCGCCTATCCGCGCGTGATGGGGCATGAATTCTCTGCAGTGGTGGAGGAGGCCGACCCCGACGGCGATCTTGCGCCGGGCGACGCGGTCTATGTGATGCCCTACTTGTCGTGCGGGCGGTGCGTGGCCTGCCGCCAGGGCAAGCCGAACTGCTGCGTGCAGATGCAGGTGCTGGGCGTGCATCGCGATGGGGCCTTTGCCGAATACCTCAGCGTGCCGCGCCGCTTCGTGCACAAGGCCGTGGGCATTTCACTGGACCAGGCAGCGATGGTCGAGTTCCTGGCCATCGGCGCGCACGCGGTGCGCCGAGGCGCAGTGGTCGCTGGGCAGCGAGTGCTCGTGGTCGGCGCGGGCCCGATCGGCCTGGCCACGATGATCTTCGCGCGCCTGCGCGGTGCCCACGTGACGGCGCTGGACGGGCGCGCCGATCGGCTCGAGTTCGCGCTCAGGCACGTGGGTGTGTCGGCCGCCGTGCCGCTGGGCGAAAGCGACGAGGCCGAGCTTGCGCGCCTGAGCGGCGGCGAGCTTTTCGACGTGGTGTTCGACGCCAGCGGCAACGCGGCGGCGATGGAGCGTGGGTTCCGCTTCGTCGCACACGGCGGATGCTATGTGCTGGTGTCCATCGTGCAGGGCGACATCCGCTTCTCCGATCCGGAGTTCCACAAGCGCGAGGCCACGCTGCTCAGCAGCCGCAATGCCACCACCGAAGACTTCCAGACCGTGATCGAGGCGATGCGCCGGGGCCAGGTGCCCGATGCCGCGCTGGCCACGCATCGCATGGCGCTGGCCGACGTGCCGGGCAGCTTTGCGCGCTTGCTGGACCCGGCCGAAGGCGTGATCAAGGCCATCGTGGAGTGCTGAGCGCGCCATGACGGGCCATCCGATCCTGCAGTTCGGCACCAGCCGCTTCCTGCAGGCGCATGTGGACTTGTTCGTCAGCGAGGCGGCCGAGCATGGCGAGGCGCTGGGCGGCATCACGGTTGTGCAGACCACCGCCAGTCCGGTCAGCAGCGCACGCACGCAGGCCTTGGCGCACGCGTCGGGCTTCGACGTGATCGTGCGTGGTCTGGTCGACGGGCAAGCGGTGCAATGGCGCAAGGTCTGCCGATCGGTGCGCGAGGCGTTCGACGCCAACGCACACTGGCCGGCGCTGCGCGACCGGGTGCGCGGGCCGGTGCAGGTGATCGTGTCCAACACCGGCGACAGCGGCTGGCAGCTGGCGCCGCAAGACGGCGCCGCCCTGCTGGCCGACGACGCGCCGGCGCCGGCCTCGTTTCCGGCCAAGCTGCTGGTGCTGCTGCATGACCGTTGGCAGGCGCGACCCGAGGCCGAACTGACGCTGCTGCCGTGCGAGCTCGTGTCGCGCAACGGCGAGCGCTTGCGCGCCATCGTGGTGGACCTGGCACGCGAGTGGGGCGGCCCGCAGGCCTTCGTCGACTGGCTGCAGCACCAACCGGTATGGGCCAACTCGCTGGTCGATCGCATCGTCTCGCAGGCCCTGGCGCCCGTGGGTGCTGTGGCCGAGCCGTATGCGCTGTGGGCCATCGAGCAGCAGCCGCGGCTTCGGCTGCCGTGCCGACATGAGGCGATCACATTGACCGACGATCTGGCGCACTTCGAACGGCTGAAGCTGTTTCTGCTGAACCTCGGCCACACGCTGCTGGCGCACCTGTGGCTGCAGCGGCGCCTCGCTGAGGACATGACGGTGCAGCAGGCCATGCAGGACACCCACCTGCGCGGCACGTTGGAGGACGCCTGGCATCACGAGGTGCTGCCGGTGTTCGACGCGCTGGGGCAGGGCGACGAGGCGCGCCGCTACCTGGTCGTGCTGCGCGATCGTCTGCTCAACCCGTTCCTGGCGCACCGCATCGCGGACATCGCACAGCACCACCAACTGAAGAAGGCACGCCGCCTGCAGCCGCTGGTGGAGCTGGCGCAGCGCCATGCACCGGGCCTGTCGCAACCCCGCCTGCAGGCCGTGCTGGCCGCACGTTGAGCAAAGGAGCAGCAATGCAGCGAATGGGCATGGTGATCGGCATCGAGCCGCAGCGCATCGCCGAATACAAGCGGCTCCATGCGGCCGTGTGGCCGGCGGTGCTGCAACGGCTGGCGGCCTTCCACATCCGCAACTACAGCATCTTCTTGCGCGAACCCGAGAACCTGCTGTTCGGCTACTGGGAATACCACGGCAGCGACTTCGCAGCGGACATGGCCGCGATCGCGGCCGACCCCGAGACTCAGCGCTGGTGGACCTTCTGCAGCCCCTGCCAACGCCCGCTGCCCAGCCGTGCCGAAGGCGAGCACTGGGCTTCGATGGAGTGCGTGTTCCATGTCGACTGAGCAGGCCCCAGGCAGCGAGTTGATCGTGCTGCACCCGGGCGACAACGTGGCCGTGGCGCGCGTTGCGCTCGGCGAGGGCAGCACCCTCGCGCAGCACGATGGCGCGCCGCTGCGCGTGCGCGCGGCCATCGCGGCGGGTCACAAGATCGCGTTGCGGCCGATCGACCGCGGCGAGACGGTGCTGAAGTACGGCCAGGCGATCGGCGTCGCGAGCACGCGCATCGAAGAAGGCGAGCATGTTCACGTGCACAACGTCGAGCTTGGCGGCGTGCTGACAGCGGGTGCTGCGGTAGAGGCACCGCCCGTTGCGGCGCAGCCCGCCGGCGCGGCCACGTTCGAAGGCTATGTCCGGGCCGACGGTCGCGTGGGCACGCGCAACTACGTGGGCGTGGTGTCCACGGTCAACTGCTCGGCGACGGTGTGCAAGGCGATCGCGCAAGCGTTCAGCGGGCCGGCGCTGGCCGCATACCCCGGTGTGGACGGCGTGGTGGCGATCACGCACGGCAGCGGTTGCGGCATGGGCGCCGAAGGCGAAGGCATCGAGGTGCTGCGGCGCACCTTGCGCGGCTATGCAGCGCATCCCAACTTCGCGGGCGTGCTGCTGGTCGGCCTGGGCTGTGAGGTGAACCAGATCGACACCTTGGTGGACGGCCTGCAGCCGCTGCTCGGCGGGCGCCTGCGCACGCTGACGATCCAGGACGCGGGCGGCACGCGCGAAGCCGTCGAGCGCGGCCAGGCCGTGGTGCACGACTTGCTCGCCGACGCGGCGCTCGCGCAGCGCAGCACGGTGAGTGCCGCGCATCTCGTGGTCGGCCTGCAATGCGGCGGGTCGGACGGCTATTCGGGCATCAGCGCCAACCCAGCGCTCGGTGCGGCGGTGGATCTGCTGGTGCAGCAGGGCGGCACCGCCATCCTGTCGGAAACGCCGGAGATCCATGGCGCCGAGCACCTGCTGATCGCCCGCGCAGCGTCGCCGGAGGTCGCTCAGCGCCTGATGGCGCGCCTGCAATGGTGGGAGGCCTATGCCGCCCGCCACGGGGCCAGCCTGAACAACAACCCCTCGCCGGGCAACAAGGCCGGCGGCATCAGCACCATCCTGGAGAAGTCGCTGGGCGCGGTGGCCAAAGGCGGCGGCAGCCGGTTGATGGATGTGATCGAGTATGCGCAGCCGGTGCGCAGCCGCGGCCTGGTGTTCATGGACACACCTGGCTATGACCCGGTGTCTGCCACGGGCCAGGTGGCCGGCGGCGCCAACCTGATCTGCTTTACCACCGGGCGCGGTTCCACCTTCGGCTGCAAGCCGACGCCTTCGCTGAAGCTGGCCACCAACACGGCCATGTACCGGCGCATGAGCATGGACATGGACTTCAACGCCGGCGAGATCATCGATGGCACGCTCGGCGTTGCGCAGGCCGGGGAGCGCATCTTCCAGCTCATGCTGGCCGCCGCCTCCGGCCAGCGCACGCTCAGCGAGCAGCATGGCGTGGGCGACAACGAGTTCGTTCCCTGGCAGCTCGGCGCCGTTCTGTGATGCAGCCACCCCACGGATACGAGGACTGACGATGCGACTGCAAGACAAGACCATCCTGATCACCGCTGCCGGCCAAGGCATCGGCCGTGCCAGTGCGCTGGCCTGTGCACGCGAGGGCGCCCGCGTGATCGCGACCGATGTGCAAGCTGCGCTGCTCGAAGCGCTGGCCCGCGAGGCGCCCGCGCTGCAAACGCGCGTGCTGGACGTGCGCGATTCAGGCGCCGTGCAGGCGCTGGCGCAGGAGCTTGCGCCACTCGACGGCCTGTTCAACTGCGCCGGCTTCGTGCATGAAGGTTCGATCCTCGCCTGTGACGAGGCGGCATGGGATTTCAGCTTCGATCTCAACGTGAAAAGCATGTACCGCGTGGCGCGCGCGTTCCTCCCCGGCATGCTGCAAAGGGCCTCGGGCGGCGCGCCGGTGTCCATGCTCAACATGGCTTCGATGGCGTCGTCGATCAAGGGCTTTCCGAATCGCTTCGCCTATGGCGCGACCAAGGCCGCGGTGATCGGGCTCACCAAGTCGATCGCGGCGGATTTCGTGAAGCAGGGGCTGCGCTGCAATGCGCTGTGCCCCGGCACGGTGGACACCCCGTCGCTGCGCGGCCGCATTGCCGGCGCGGCCGACCCGGTGCAGGCCGAGCGGGATTTCATCGCACGCCAGCCGATGGGCCGCCTGGCCACCACCGAAGACATCACCCCGGTGGTGGTGTACCTGCTGAGCGACGAGTCGCGCTTCGTCACCGGCCAGGCCGTGTCCATCGACGGCGGCGTGACGATCTGACTCCTGCATCGAAAGGACTGAGTTGAAGCTGCTTCGCTACGACCCAGGGGCCAGGAAAGGCCGGGCCGCATGACCACCATCCGCGCGCTGCGCGTCGCCGACGTGCGCTTTCCGACCTCGCGTTTCCTCGACGGCTCGGACGCGATGAACCCCGATCCCGACTACTCCGCCGCCTACGTGGTGCTGGAGACCGACGAGCCCGGCCTGGAGGGCCACGGCCTGACCTTCACGATCGGGCGCGGCAACGAGATCTGCTGCGCCGCCGTCCGCGCGATGGAGCACCTGGTGGTGGGCCTGGCGCTGGAGTGGATCGCCGAGGACATGGGCCGCTTCTGGCGCCGCGTGACCTCCGACAGCCAGCTGCGCTGGATCGGGCCCGACAAGGGCGCGATGCACCTGGCGACGGGGGCGGTGGTCAACGCGGCATGGGATCTGTGGGCCAAGGCGACGGCCAAGCCGGTGTGGCAGCTGGTGGCCGACATGAGCCCCGAGCACATCGTGCGGCTCGTCGACTTCCGCTACATCACCGACTGCATCACGCCCGACGAGGCGCTGGCGCTGCTGCGGTGCCAGGCACCCACGCAGGCCGAGCGGCGCTCCGACCTGCAGGCCACGGGCTACCCCTGCTACACCACGTCGGCCGGGTGGCTGGGCTACGGGGACGAGAAGCTGCGCCGGCTGGCGCAGCAGGCGGTGGATGCGGGCTTCAACCACATCAAGCTCAAGGTGGGCCGCGACCTGCAGGACGACATCCGCCGCGTGGCGCTGGCGCGCGAGGTGCTGGGCCCCGAGCGCCAGCTGATGATCGACGCCAACCAGGTGTGGGAGGTGGAACAGGCGATCGAATGGCTGCAGCACCTGGCCTTCGCCAGGCCGTGGTTCATCGAGGAGCCCACCAGCCCCGACGACGTCGAGGGCCACCGCCGCATCCGGGAGGCCATGAAAGGCAAGATGCAGGTGGCCAGCGGCGAGATGTGCCAGAACCGCATCGTGTTCAAGCAGATGATCATGCGCGGCGCGATCGACGTGGTGCAGATCGACGCCTGCCGCCTGGGGGGCCTGAACGAGGTTCTGGCGGTGATGCTGATGGCCGCCAAGTACGGGCTCAAGGTGTGCCCGCACGCAGGCGGCGTGGGGCTGTGCGAGTACGTGCAGCACCTGTCGATGATCGACTACCTCTGCATCGCGGGCAGCAAGGAGAGCCGCGTGATCGAATACGTGGACCACCTGCACGAGCACTTCATCGACCCGTGCGTGGTACGCGGCGCTGCCTACCTGCCGCCGCAGCGGCCCGGCTTCTCGATCGAGATGAAGCCGGCGTCGATCGAGCACTACACGCACCGAGGCTGAGCCGATGGATCTGCACCTGAAGGACAAGGCGGTCATCGTCACCGGCGGCAGCAGCGGCATCGGGGCCGCCATCTGCCGGCAGCTGGCGCAGGAGGGTGCCGTGCCGGTGGTGCTCGACCGGCAGCCGCCCGACACGCAGGCCGAGCAGCAATTGCGTGCGCTGTGTCCGCGCTTTGCGTTCTTCCAGCTCGATCTGGGCGACGAGTCGGCCTGCCGCCATGCGGTCGCGCAAACCACCGCGCGCCTTGGCGGCGTGGACGGGCTGGTGAACAACGCGGGCCTCAACGACGGCGTGGGGTTGGAGGCCGGATGCGCCGCTTTCCGGCGCTCGCTCGAACTCAATCTCGTGCATGGTTACCTGATGGCGCACCTGTGCGCCCCGCTGCTGGCGCAACGCGGTGGCGCCATCGTCAACATCTCGTCGAAGACCGCGCTCACCGGCCAGGGCGGCACCAGCGGCTACGTGGCCGCCAAGGCCGCGCTGCTGGGCCTCACGCGCGAGTGGGCAGCGTCGCTGGCGCCGCAGGGCGTTCGCGTGAACGCAGTGCTGCCCGCCGAGGTGATGACGCCGATGTACCGGCGCTGGCTCTCGGGCCGGCCCGACCCGCAGGCGGCATTGCAGGACATCACGCGTCGCATCCCGCTCGGCCAGCGCATGACGACCGACCGGGAGATTGCCGATCTCGTGGTGTTCCTGCTCTCGGACCGCTCCTCGCACACCACGGGCCAGTGGCTGCATCCCGACGGCGGCTACGTGCATCTGGATCGCGCATTGACCTGAGATAGCGGGGTCGGATTTCTCGGGTTCGGCGGCAACCGGCGCACTACACTGGTGCGGTGTCGCGCACTCCGCGGTGTGCGGAAACTGCGCCGACCAACCGACCCTCCGCAGGGGTGCGCCGATGGGAAACGAGGCTTCGTTCACCGCCGCGTCATGGCAGCGCCAAAGGCGAGCCTTGGCCTGCGCAGGCGTGATGGCCCTGGTGGTGGGCCGGCCGGCGGCGGCGGCGCCACCCAGCAGGCCCCCTGGCGGCCCTGCCATGCGCCGCAAGCGCAGTGTTGCGCTGCTGGCCGAGGACCTGCGCAATGGCGGCGTGCTGGGCATGGCCCAAGGCATGCGGGAGGCCGCACGTGAGGCCGACTGGCACCTGCATGTCGTCGACGCCGGTGGCTCGCGCGAGGGGCGTCGGCGCGCCTTGCGCACCGCGGTCGATCTGCAGCCGGACGGCTTTGCCCTGTGCGGCTCCCCGGCCGACGAGTTCGACGCCACCTGGCGCGAATGGCACCTGCCGTCGCGCCCGGTGGTGGGCTGGCACGTGTCGGCGCAGCCGGGGCCGATGCCGCAATCGAGCGTCGCCACCAACGTGTCCACCGACCCCACGGAAGTGGGCCGCGCGGCCGCCGCCGCGGTTCACGCCGCGCCGCAGCGCGAGGCGGGCGTGGTCATCTTCACCGACTCCCGCTTCGGCATTGCCGTGGCCAAGGCGAGCGCCATGCGCAACGCGTTGCTCGCGATGCCGCGCACGGCGCTGCTCGAAGTGGTCGACCTGCCGATCTCGACCAGCGCACAGGACGTGCCCCCGGTGGTGCGCCGGCTGCTGCACCAATACGGCAAGCGCTGGACCGATGCGCTGGCGATCAACGACATCTACTTCGATCACGCAGTGCCCGTGCTGATCGCGCTGGGTGTGCCGGCCGACCGGCTGCACCTGGTCTCGGCCGGCGATGGCAGCGCCTCCGCCTTCGTGAGGGTGCGCTCCGGCACCTACCAGACCGGCACGGTGGCGGAGCCGCTGAACATGCAGGGCTGGCAGATGGTGGACGAGCTGAACCGGCTGTTCGCAGGGCAGCCGGTGAGTCGCTACGTGACGCCGGCCACGCTCGTCACGCGCGAGCTGCTCGCCGCCACCGCCGGCGGCAGGCTGGTTTTCGATCCGGACAACGGCTATCGCGACGCCTACCGCACGCAGTGGTTCGGGCGCCCACCCTCACGATGAGCCTGCTGCCGCGCACGCTGCGCTACCAGTTCGCGCTTGCGCTGGGCGCCATGCTGCTGCTCGTGCTCGCCAGCGGCGGCGTGGCCGTTCGCGAGCTGCTGTTGCTGAGCGACCAGGTGCAGCTGGCGACGCGGGAGCGGCTGAGCTACTTCAATGACGCGCAGGAACTGCTGGAGCACACGCGCCAGGTGCAGCTGTATGCCACACGGGCGCGTGCACAGGGCGCCGCCAAGGGAGTGGAGCCCTATGACGCCGTGTTGCATCACCTGGACGAGCTGGATCGGCTGATCGCCCGGCTGGCCGTCAGCGACGACGCGCAGGTGCTCGATCTGCACGAATCCAGCCAGTTGTTCCGCAGTGCGGCGCAGGTGGTGGCGCAACTGCGCGAGCTGCCTGTGGCCGACCGTGACGAAGGTCAGGCTGCACAGGCGATGAACCGCTCACTCACCGACATGCAGACCTACGCCTCGCAGATGGTGGCCGCCGCGCAGCAGCAGTCGGCCGCGTTCTCGCAGGCGTACCAGGCGAGCGTGGACGCCATGGCCCAGGCCTCGCGCCGCACGGCATGGCTGGTCGCGCTGCTGATCGGCGGCAGCCTCGGCGCCGCATGGCTGATCGCCCACTGGTTCCTGGGCCATCACGTGGTCGGCCGGCTGCACGTGGTGAGCGCGTGGCTGCGCGACCGCAGCAGCGGCGGTAACGAGGAGCAGGCGGTCAAGGTGCCGGTGGAGGGCGAGGACGAGGTGGCGCAGATGGCCCGCGCGGTGGAGTTGAGCGTGCGCGACCGCCAGCAGCTGGCCCACGCGCGCCAGCTGCTGGAGGAGAGCCGGCGGCGGCTCGAGGCGATCTTCGAGAACACCGCCGACGCGATCCTCGTGCTGCAGCACGGCCGCGTTCAGCAGCTCAATGGCGCTGCCCATCGCCTGTTCCGCCTGCGCCCCGGTGATGGCGTGGGCACGCCGGTACATGAGCTGCTGCGCGGCGACAGCCTGCACGCTGCCGAAGGCCTGGGCGGCGTGGCGCGCCAGGCCACGGCGGTGGTCTCTGATGGATCTCTGGTGCCCGTGGAGGTGACCGTCAGCGAAGTGCAAGTGGCCGACGGCGCGTTGACCGTTGCCGTGTTGCGCGACGCCACGCTGCACCGCGAGGCCGAGCGCCATCTCACCGAGGCACGCAATGCGGCAGAAGCGGCGCGCGCGGCGCAGGCGGCGTTGCTGGCGTCGATGAACCACGAGATGCGCACGCCGCTGAACGGCGTGCTCGGCTACGCGCAGTTGCTGGCGCTGGCCCCCAACCTCACCGAGTGCCAGCGCCAGCAGCTGGGCGTGATCGAGAGCAGCGGCCAGCTGTTGCTGGCGCTTGTGAACGACGCGCTGGATCTGGCCAAGCACGAGGCCGGCAAGGCGGAGCTGCAGCTGGGGCGCGTGGACCTGGCCGAAGTGGCGCGGGCGGTCGCCGACCTCGTGCGCCTGAAGGCAGAGCAGGCGCAGCTGGCCTTCGTGTGCGAGATGGACGAGCGCCTGCCGGATGGCGTGCTGGCCGATGGCCGCCGGCTGCGCCAGGTGCTGCTCAACCTGGCAGGCAATGCGGTGAAGTTCACCGAGCACGGCCGCGTCAGCCTGAAGATCTCGCTGCTCGACATGGCCGACGGGCGCGCGCGCGTGCGCTTCGAGGTGGCCGACAGCGGCATCGGCATGACGACCGAACAAGTGCTGCGCATCTTCCGTCCATTCGAGCAGTTCGGGCCCGAGCGCACGCGGGCGGTGGGCACCGGCCTTGGCATGGCGATCAGCCAGCAGCTGGTGCGTTTGATGGGCGGCGAGATCGAGGTGCAGAGCGCGCCGGGGCACGGCTCGATCTTCTCGTTCGAGCTGCAGCTCGTCGCCCTTGCCGCGGCCGATCCGCCCGCCACGTCGCCCGGTGCGGCTCACACGTCGCTGCGTTCGAGCAGGTAGTCCAGCCCGCCCACGCGGAACCAGCGGTAGCCGTAGGGCTCCATCAGCACGCAGTGCTGGCCCTTGTCGTCGGCGCGGCTGTGGTCCTCCGAGAGCAGGTTGATCAGCAGGCCATGGCGGCCGTGCGCATCCTCCGACGGAAATCGCACCTCGCAGGGGCTGCCGTCGAGGTTGTGGATGAACAGCACGCAGTTGTTGCGCCAGCGATAGCGCAGCATGAGGATCGCCGGGTTGTCGACCTCCACGGCGTCGTAGTCGCCCCAACCGATCTCCGGCACCTCCTTGCGCATGCGCACCACGCGCTCCATCCAGTTGAGCAGCGAATTCGGGTCACGCCGCTGCGCCGCCACGTTGAGGTGATTGAAGCCGTAGGGGCCGTCCTCGATCACGGGCACCTGCGGTTCATGCGCGGTGGTGAAGCCGCCGTGCGGCTCGGTGGACCACTGCATGGCGGTGCGGGCGCATTCGCGCTCCGGCAGGCGCAGGTCATCGCCCATGCCGATTTCGTCGCCGTAGCGCAGCACGGGAGTGCCGGGCAGCGTGAGCATCAGGCTGTAGGCCAGCTCGATGCGGCGCCGGTCGCTGCCCAGCATCGGCGGCAGCCTGCGCCGGATGCCGCGCTCGTACAGCTGCATCGACGGATCGGGCGCGAACGCGTCGAACACGCGCTCGCGCTGCGCGGGCGTCAGGCGGCCCAGGTCCAGCTCGTCGTGGTTGCGCAGGAAATTGGCCCACTGCGCGCTCGCCGGCCGCGGCTTGGTGGCGGCCAGCGCCTTCATCAGCGGCCGCGTGTCGGCGGCGGCCAGCGCATAGAACAGCCCCTGGTTGACCTGGAAGTTGAACATCATGTGCAGGCGCTCGCCCTCGTCGCCGAAGTACGCCAGGTCGTCCTTGGGCAGCACGTTGGCCTCGCCGAGGATGATGGCGTCGCCCTGACGCCATTGCAGCAGCTCCCGGAAGCTGCGAAGCATGTCGAAGTCCAGCTTCGGCTTGGTCTGCTGCGGGCCCTTCAGCGAGATCACGAAGGGCACCGCGTCCATGCGAAAGCCCGACACGCCCAGCTGCGTCCAGAAGCCCATGATCTTGAGGATCTCGGCCTGCACGTGCGGATTGCTGGTGTCCAGGTCGGGCTGGAAGTTGTAGAAGCGGTGGAAATACCAGCGCCTGGCCTTCTTGTCGTAGCTCCACGTGGTCTTCTGCACGCCCGGGAACACCACGCCGTCGGCCGCGTTCGGCGGCTCCTCGTCGGACCACACGTACCAGTCGCGGTATTTGGAGTTCGGGTCGGCGCGCGCCTGCTGGAACCACGGGTGCTGGTCGGAGGTGTGGTTCACCACCAGGTCGATCAGCACGCGCATGCCGCGCTGCTGGGCACCGTGCGTGAACTCGACGAAGTCGCCCAACGTGCCGAAGCGCGGGTCCACGTTGTAGTAGTCGGCCACGTCGTAGCCACTGTCGCGGCGCGGCGAGGGCTGGAACGGCATCAGCCACAGCGTGGTGATGCCCAGGCCCTGCAGGTAGTCGAGCCGCCGCGCCAGGCCTTCGAAATCGCCGCAGCCGTCGCCGTTGGCGTCCATGAAGCTGTCGACCGACAGGCAATAGACGACCGCGTTCTTGTACCAGAGGTCATTGATCATCGGCACGAGGCGCGGCAATTGCCGCACCCGCCGGGGTCAACCCGAGCTGGAAAGGAGCGGCATGGCAGGCGATGCATGGTGGCGGCGCGGCGTGATCTACCAGGTGTACCCGCGTTCGTTCCAGGACAGCGACGGCGACGGCATCGGGGATCTGCAAGGTATCCGGCAACGGCTGGACTATCTGGTGCAACTGGGCGTGGACGCGATATGGCTGTCGCCGATCTACCCGTCGCCAATGGCCGATTTCGGCTACGACGTGGCGGACTACTGCGGCATCGACCCGCGGTTTGGCAGCCTCGCGGATTTCGATGCGCTGGTCAGCGACGCGCACGCGCTCGGGCTGAAGCTGATCCTTGACTTCGTGCCCAACCACAGCTCCGACCAGCACCCATGGTTCCAGCAAAGCCGCAGCAGCCGCACCAACGCGCGGCGCGGCTGGTACCTGTGGCGTGACCCGGCGCCTGACGGCGGCCCGCCCAACAACTGGCTCAGCAACTTCGGCGGCCCGGCGTGGACCTACGACGACACCACCGGCCAGTACTACGCGCATGCGTTCCTGAAGGAACAGCCCGACCTCAACTGGCGCAACCCGCAGGTGCGTGCGGCGATGTACGACGCGCTGCGCTTCTGGCTGCGCCGCGGCGTGGACGGCTTTCGCGTGGATGTGATCTACCACGTGGTCAAGGACGCGCAGTTCCGCGACAACCCAGCCAACCCCGACTACGTGGAAGGCCGCGACCCCGAGCACCACAAGCAGCTTCCGTTGCATACCGTGGATCAACCGGAGGTGCAGCAGGTGGTGGCCGAGATGCGGCGCGTGATCGAGGAGTTCAACGCCTCGGGCGCCGAGCGCGTGCTGATCGGCGAGATCTACCTGCCGATTCCGCGCCTGGTGGCCTACTACGGCGCCACCAGCGACGGCATTCTGCAAGGCGCGCAGCTGCCGTTCAACTTCCACCTGATCGGCACCCCCTGGCAGGCCGGCGCCATCGCGCGCGTGCTGCGCGACTACGAGGCGGCGCTGCCGCAGGGCGCGCAGCCGAACTGGGTGCTGGGCAACCACGACAAGCCGCGCATCGCCAGCCGCGTGGGCGAGCCGAGCGCGCGCCTGGCCGCCATGCTGCTGCTCACGCTGCGCGGTACGCCCACCCTGTACTACGGCGACGAACTGGGCATGACCGATGTGCCCATACCTGCGGATGAGGTGCAGGATCCATTCGAGAAGAACGAACCCGGCAAGGGGCTGGGGCGCGACCCGCAGCGCACGCCAATGCCGTGGAGCCCGGGCCTGAACGCCGGCTTCTCGAACGGCCAGCCCTGGCTGCGAATCGGGCAGGACGCGCCCGAGCGCAACGTGCAGCGCGAACTGGAGGACGAGCGCTCGATGCTGCAGCTGTACCGGCGCCTGCTGCAGTGGCGACGCAGCCTGCCGGCGCTGCATGCGGGCCACTATCTGCCGCTGACGGCGCAAGGCGACCTGCTCGCCTACGCACGGGAGTACCAGACGCAGCGGGTGGTGGTGCTGCTGAACTTCGGCGAGGACGCGCTGCCGCTGCCAGCGGACTTGCTCGCCGAGGCGGCCGCGGCGACTGCATGGCTATCGACCGATCCCGGTCGCAGCGATCACCCGGCGCACGCGCCGGTGTTGCAGCCTGATGAAGGTGTGATGCTCGTAGTTGGGGACGGCACGCTGCCCGCTCAAGGGCACTGAACCAGGCCGCCATTGACCGCGCACGGACCCTTCGGCCCCACGAGGCTGGGGCCGAGGCGCTGCATGCGCGTTCCCTGGTTGGTCCAGCAGCCGCCGGCGTCGCACACGGTGGTGCCGAGCGGCGGCTGCGGCCGCACAAGCGCCGGCGCAGCGGGTGAGGGCGCAGGCAGCGGGCGGGGAGGGGGTGGCAGCACCGCAGTGGGTTGCGGCGGCAAAGGAGGTGGAGGTACCGCCAGACGCTGCCGCGACGGCTCCACGCTGGCACCTTTGCCCAAGCAGGCGTGGGCGGCCGATCGGCGCAATCGCTGCAGCGCAGGCGGCAGGCGCGCAGCGGCCGCTTCCGCCCCCTGGGCGCGACGCTGCGCGGCCAGCGCATCTTCCGCTGATTTCAAGGCCGCCAGCGCCTCGTCACAGGGCGAGGTTGGATATGGGCCTTGCGCCACCGCGTCGGTACCGGCGAGGCCGGCCGCGAGAGCGAGACATAGCAGCAAGCGCTTCATCAGCATTGGAGCAGACGGGCGCGCAAGAAGTTCGGCCGCGCCAGCACCCATGTGCCGAAAAGCAAAACGGGCCACGAGAGCCCGTTCTTCATGACGTCTTGGCGGGAGCGTCCTTCACATCTACCTCTCGACATAGGCGCAATCTGGCAAATCTACCCCCAAAGATACCCCTGCAGTCGGACTGCTGCCAGCGCTGACGGTCTCGAGTGACCAACTCCAGGTCACTGCGGCGCAGTTGTACGTGTGGCGCGTGCAACCCGAGGATTGCGGCACGCCGCCTGACGGCGCTCATTCGAGTCGGACCGTAGCGTCTGCGCCGTATGCATTCATTCTGAATCGTTCGGTCAACCCTTTGAGCGCCTCATGGAGCGGTGGGCTCTTACGGAGATTTGACTTGAACGCACCCACTCAGACCCCCCCGCGATTCGTTCGCCTGCGTGAAATCGTCCGGCCCCCGAAGTCGGGGACAACGGGCGAGGGACTCATCCCCATGTCGGCCAGTGCCTGGTTCGCCGCAGTTCGCAGCGGCGACGCGCCGCAGCCCATTCGCCTGGGCTCGAAGTTGACCGTCTGGAATCTCGGGGAGGTTCTTGCATGGATCGAAGGCAAGCGCCAGGAGGCGCGGCGATGAAGCGGAGCGGCGAAAACACGGCTGACGGTGTGGCGCGGTCGAAAGCCAGGGGAATTCCGAAGCCGGTGAAGCGCGGCGGGATGCACTCGCAGGAATGTTCGCGCGCGGCACCGCAACCCAAGCGAGTTGGCATCAACGGGCGCAAGAAGCAGTCCACAAAGGGCGAAGCGCTCAACAGCCGCGGCAACGGCAAGAGCGCTTCTGGTGTCACGTCCAAGGCATCGAACGGCGACAGCGCAGTGTGCTGGGGACGCGGCAGGAGCCGCAAGGCGCTGCCCCTGTACGTTCGCACGGAAGCGAAGCGTAGAGCGCTGACCATGCTCCTCAAGCGTCGCGGGTCGAACGAGACGGAAGCGCAGTGCCAGCAGACGCTCATTGCGTTGCGGACCTTTCGAGATGGCCTGACCTGTCGGGACTTGTTCGAGGTCTTGGAGGTTGGGCATCCGCCTCGTCGAGTGAAGGACCTCACCGACCGCAAGGGGCACGTCATCTCGTCGTACTGGGTTGCCCAGCCCAGCGCGACCGGCCATTTGCGCAGGACAAAGCTGTACCTGCTGACCCGTGAGGCAAAACGTTGAAGACCGAGCAGTTGTTGCCTCGGGTAGCAACCATGCGCCTGCCAAACCTCGGGCCGGCGAGCCAGCTTCGCCTCGTTCGCGGCCGCTTGTCGGGGTCAGGCCATGGCGCGATTTGAGTCCGCGCCAAAGGATCCCCTCGGCCGGCACTTTCGGGTGTACCGGGAGGTGTTGGACAGCGCTGCATGGTTGGCGTTGAGCTTTAGTGCGCAGGCGTTGTACGTCACGCTCGGGCGCGAGCTGGGCGCAACGAACAACGGCAACATTTCGGCCCCGCTTTCCACGATGAAACACCGCGGTTTCAGGTCGGCGGCCACGCTGTCGAAGGGACTGCGCGAGTTATCCGTGGTCGGGCTGATCGCCAAGACACGCGATGGTGGGCTGACGCCAGGCGGCAAGCAGGCCTGCCTCTACCGCTTCACCCACGTCGAAATGCACGAGTTCCCTGCGCTCGGCTTGAAGCCGATGAAGGCAACTCACGACTACCGCGCCATCAAGGAACTTGGACTGGCGAAGCGCCTGATCCGTATCGCCCACCTGGAAGCGCTTCGGCCCGAGACGCAAGCGAAGTTGGCCGCGAAGAAGAACGCAGCGAGGGTTCAGAAGCTGAACCGACTCGATGCAGATTCTGAATCGAAGGTGCACGTTCTTCGATTCGGAAACTGAACGATGGCCCTCGTTTTCACGACCCCTCTCCCTGGCAAAGCGCGTCGATCCATGCCTCAAAAAATGAACACCTCTATTCCATTGCCATCCCCTACAGGCGAGCTGTGGGCGCGTCCGACGGAGGCTACGTGCTGATCGTGCGACACGCTCCGCGCCAAGGGCGCTTGCTGCTGGAGGTCGCCTCCGTCGAGCGCATCGCCGGCGACGACGCGGCGCCTGTCGTCGGCATTCATGCGTTGTGCCACGTGCCAAGCGACCGGGAGCCGGTGCAT
>CAMLIZ010000061.1 GCA_946480245.1 uncultured Pseudomonadota bacterium | reverse complement strand
GCGGCGAAGTACCGTGAGGCGCTGCAGCGCCTCACCCGCTGAGGTTCGCGCAAGGATGCGGTCGCGCCTGCTGGCCCGGCTGGATGCGGCCATCGCCCGCACGCGCGACCCGGTGCAGTTGGCCTGCCTGCGCGCAGAGCGGGCCGGCTTTCTCGGGCGTCACGGGCAGGTGGAGTTGGCGCGTGGCCAGCTGAAGGACATCCAGCGCCAGTTCGCGCAGCAGCCGCACGTGGCGGTGAGCGCGTGGCTCGCGCTCGCGGACGGACAGATCGAGCAGTACAGCCACCTCGGCAGTGCCGTGGCGCACGACCGGCTGAAGCGCGCCTACGCCCTCAGCGCCGCCGCCGGCCTGCATGCGCTGCAGGCACTCAGTGCCGCGTGGCTGGCCCATGCGCACTACCTGCGCGATGAACCGGCGCGCATGGCTGCGCTGTGTGCCGAGGCGTTGCGCCTGGCCGCCGCCGATCATCACGGCGCCCGCTGGCGCGCCTGTCTCACGACTGCCGTGGCCTTGCATTACGCCGGCCGCTTCGATCTGGCGCAGCCGTGGTATGCCGCCGCGCGCCAGCATGCACTGGCCGATGGCGACGAGGTGGGCCTGAGCGCGACGATGTACAACCAAGCCGGCCTGCGCGCGGACCAGGCGCGGCAGGCGGCGGCCTTCGGCAACGTGGTCGAGCGCGACGCGGTGCATGCGGCGATGGGCGTGGATTCGGCCGGCAACTTCGACGCCGGCATCGGCTTGCAGTCGCTCGACTGGCTGGTGCCGTTGCTGCGTGCGCAGCTGCTCGTGCTGGAGGGCCGGTTCGACGAGGCGCTGACGCTGATCGACCGACACAGCGATCGGCTGCAGCCCGGCTGGCGCGAGCGCATGCAGCCTTGCTTGCTGGCCGACCGCGCCTGGTGCCTGCTGCAGCTGGGCCGGCACGCCGAGGCGCGTGAGGAAACCGAACTGGCCGCCCAGGGCCTGAGCGCGGCGGCCGCGGAGGTCGACGACCGGGCGCTCGCGCATGCACGCCTGGCCCAGCTGTACCGGCAGTTCGGTGACGAGATGCGCGCGGCGCAGCACCAGGTGCAGGCCGAGCGCGATCACGCGGTCTACCAGGCGCAGCAGGTGCAGACGCTGCACATCGTGCTGCAGGGGCTGGAGGGGCTCACACCCGACTGACCGCCCAGCCCGCCGCGCCTAGAACAGCGCCATGCTGAGCTTGCGCCGGTACTGGTCCACCACCGGGTCGGCCGACGCGGCGGCCACCTTGCCGGTGACCTCGAGCGCGCCCTTGGCCTCGGTCGCGGCCGCCTTCGGCGCCGGCTTGGCCATCAGCTCCAGGATGGCCACGTAGGTCTTGCGCGCGGCCTCGTCGTTCCAGGCCTTGTCGCGCATGATGATCTCGAGCAGTTCGTCCATCGCTTCGGTGAAGCGGCCGGCCGCGAAGTGGCTTTGCGCGAGTTCGAAGCGGGCCGCGAAATCGCGCCGGTTTGCGGCGATGGCAGCGGCCAGGGCGTCGGCGCTGCGCGCCTGCGGCGCCTGCTCGCAGGCTTGCAGCCATTGGCCGAGTGCCGCGATGCGCACGTCCAGCAGCGCCTTGCTCGCGACCGGCTCCCAGGCCTGGCGCGCCTGCGCGACGTGCCCCTGCTCGATCAGCAGCTTCACGTATTCGCAGCGCACCGTGTCGTTGCCCGGGTCGATCGCGACGGCCTGCTGCAGCCGGTCGAGTGCGCTGTCGGTATCGCCCTGGGCCGCCAGGCCCACGGCCTCCTCGGTCTGCTCCTCGGCTTCGAGCTCGGCGACGCTCGGCACGTGCTTGTCGAGGAACTCTCGGATCTGCGGCTCCGGCAGTGCGCCGACGAAGCCGTCCACCGGCTGGCCGCCGACGAACATCACGCAGAACGGGATCGAGCGCACGCCGAAGGCCTGGCTCAACTGGCCGGCGATCTCCGGCTGCTCGTCGCTGTTGAGCTTGGCGAGCTTGAAGCGGCCGGCGTACTCGACCTCCAGCTTCTCGAGCATCGGCCCCAGCGTGCGGCAGGGGCCGCACCACGGCGCCCAGATATCGAGCAGCACCGGCTGCTGAAGAGATGCCTGGATCAGTTCGGCTTCGAAGTTTTGGAGGGTGATGTCGATCATGGGCGAGACGTTGGAGCGCGCGGCCTACAATTCAAGGTTCTCTTTCAGCCCCCGCGGAGCGAGCCTTTGGAGTCCGTACAGACAGGCGCCCCTTGCGTGGTCGGCGTGGTGATGGGCTCCAGCAGCGACTGGGACACCCTGAAGCATGCGGCCCAGATTCTCGCCGACTTCGGCATCCCGCATGAAGCGCGTGTGGTCTCCGCACACCGCATGCCGGACGAGATGTTCGCGTATGCGGAAGGCGCCGCCGCACGTGGGCTGAAGGCGATCATCGCGGGCGCCGGCGGGGCGGCGCACCTGCCTGGCATGCTGGCCGCGAAGACCCTGGTGCCGGTGCTCGGCGTGCCGGTGGCCAGCCGGCACCTGCAGGGTGTGGATTCACTGCATTCGATCGTCCAGATGCCCAAGGGCGTGCCGGTGGCCACCTTCGCGATCGGCACCGCCGGCGCGGCCAACGCTGCGCTGTTCGCGGTGGCGATGCTGGCCAATCACGATGCGGCGCTGCGCGACAGGCTGCAAGCCTTCCGCAGTGCGCAGACCGAGGCGGCACGCGCGATGACGCAGGAGTTGAAGTGAGCGCAGCGGTGCCTGTGCTGCCGGGCGCGACGCTTGGGGTACTCGGCGGGGGGCAGCTCGGCCGCATGTTCGTGCACGCGGCGCAGGCCATGGGCTATGCGGTGGCGGTGCTCGACCCCGATGCCGCCAGCCCGGCCGGTGCCGCGGCGGACCAGCAGGTGCGCACCGACTACCTCGACGCACAGGGCCTGCAGCGCCTGGCCGACTGCTGCGCCGCTGTGACCACGGAATTCGAGAATGTGCCCGCCGACGCCTTGGCCACGCTGGCCGCGCGCCGGGCGGTGTCGCCCGCCGCTGCGGCGGTGGCGGTGTGCCAGGACCGCGCGGCCGAGAAGGCGCAGTTCGTGCGTTGTGGCGTGCCCTGTGCGCCGCATGCGGTGATCGAGACCGAGGCGCAGCTGCAGGCGGTGCAGGGCGACCTGCTGCCCGGCATCCTGAAGACCGCGCGCATGGGCTACGACGGCAAGGGCCAGGTGCGCGTGCGCAATGCCGACGAGCTGGCGCAGGCCTGGCGCGCGCTCAGGCAGGTGCCCTGCGTGCTGGAGAAGATGCTGCCGCTGGCGCTCGAGCTGAGCGTGATCGTGGCGCGCAATGCGCACGGCCATGCCGTGCACCTGCCGGTGCAGCAGAACCTGCACCGTGACGGCATCCTCGCGGTCACACAGGTGCCGGCACCCGACGTGAGCACCGCACTGCAAGCGCAGGCGGTGCAATGCGCACAGCGCATCGCCGCGTCGATGGACTACGTGGGTGTGCTGTGCGTGGAATTCTTCGTGCTGAGCGACGGTCAGCTGGTCGCCAACGAGATGGCGCCGCGCCCGCACAACTCGGGCCACCACAGCATCGATGCCTGCGACGTCTCGCAGTTCGAGCTGCAGGTGCGCACGCTGGCCGGCCTGCCGCTGGTGGCACCCCGGCTGCATTCGCCGGCCGTCATGCTCAACCTGCTCGGCGACCTGTGGTTCGATGCGGCCGGCACCGAGCGCACGCCGCCGTGGCACGAGGTGTTGGCGCTGCCCGGCGTGCACCTGCATCTGTACGGCAAGGCCAGCGCGCGGCGCGGCCGCAAGATGGGACACCTCACGGTCACCGCCGCTGACGCGCAGGCAGCGCGCGCAGTGGCGTTGCAGGCGGCCGAGCGCCTCGGCCTGCCGTCGTTCTGACCGTTCGATGCCGCTGTTGCCGGGCCACGACCTCGCCGCGATCGCGCAGGCTGCCGATCGGCTGGCGGCCGGTGGCCTGGTCGCGTTTCCTACCGAAACGGTGTACGGGCTGGGAGCGCGTGCCGACGACGATGCGGCCGTTGCCGGCATCTTTGCCGCCAAGGGCCGGCCGGCCGACCACCCGTTGATCGTGCATGTGCCCGACAGCGCGGCGGCGCGGGCTTTCGCGGCCGTGCTGTCGCCCTTGGCGCAACGGCTGATGCAGGCCTTCTGGCCCGGGCCGCTCACCGTGATCGTTCCGCGCCGCGCCGATTGCGCAGGTGCGGCTGCGGGCGGACAGGCGAGCATCGGGCTGCGTTGCCCCGCGCACCCGGTGGCCCATGCCCTGCTGCTTGCTGCTGCCCAGCGCGGGGTGCCGGGCGTGGCAGCGCCGAGTGCCAATCGCTTCGGTCGCGTCAGCCCCACCACCGCGCAGCATGTGGCCGACGAGTTCGGCGCCGACCTGTTGGTGCTGGACGGCGGGGCGTGCCCGGTGGGCATCGAATCCGCGATCGTCGATTGCACGCGCGGCCATGCCGTGCTGCTGCGGCCGGGCGTGTTGACGCGCGCGCAGGTCGAAGCCGCGGCCGGCGAGCCGCTGCATGACGCCGACGCCACCGCGCCGCGTGCCTCCGGAACCTTGGCGTCGCACTACGCTCCCAATGCGCGTGTGCGGCTGATGGAGGCCGGTGCGCTGGCGCAGGCGCTGACCGCCCTTGCCCCCGGGGCGGCGGCGACCCTGGCGGTATATTCCCGCACGGTCGTCCCGCCGCCGGCGGCAGGCGTTGTAGAGCACCGCAGGATGCCGCAGCAGGCGGCACGGGCGGCTCAGGAGTTGTTCTCGGTGCTGCGCGAACTCGATGCGCGAGGCGTGCAGCTGATCTGGGTGGAGCAGCCGCCCGACACGCCCGAATGGGACGGCGTGCGCGACCGGCTGCAGCGTGCGGCGGCGGCCTGACGCCGCGATGCGCAGCCCGGCATGTCTGGAGATTGAATGAAGTTCAGAGGCATCAAGGCGACCTGGCAGCGCCGCGTCGGCGGCGCGCTGTGCGCCGCGTTGGTCACGTTGGCCGGTTGCGGCGGCGGCACGCAGGTGGAGCGTTTCGTGCCGAACCGCATCCTCTCGTTCGGCGACGAGAACAACGTGATCAACCAGGACACGACCGCCGGGCAGGTGGGCGCCAAGTACACCGTCAACGCGTTCACGCTGGACAGCGCGGGCAACGCCACCACCACGATCAACTGTGCGGCGGATCCGCTGTGGATCCAGTCGGTCGCCGGTGCATTCAACCTCGTGTTCGCCGAGTGCCCCGGCACGGCCACCACCACCAGCGGCCAGATCCTTGCGCAGGCCGGCGCCGACGTGGCTGCCGTGCAGACGCAGGTGGACAACTTCCTCGCCACCGGCCAGTTCACGAGCAAGGACATCGTCACGATCATGGCGGGCCAGAACGATCTGCTGGCCCTGTATGCGCAATACCCGACCACCTCGGCCGACGACCTGGCCACCCTCGCCACGGCGCGTGGCAAGGCGCTGGCCGATGTGGCCAACCGCATCGCGGTGACGGGCGCCAAGGTGATCATCACGCGCATCCCCGATCTCGGTTTTTCGCCGTTCGCGAAGAGTGAAGACGCCGCCAACGGCGCGGGCCGCGCGGCGTTGCTGACCCGGCTGACCACCGCATTCAACGTGTCGATGCAGCTGAACTTGATCAACGACGGCCACCTGATCGGCCTGGTCTTTGGTGACGCGGTGGTGCAGTCCCTGGTGCAGTTCCCGGCGGCATACGGCCTGGTGAACGTGGACAGTGCGGTGTGCCAGAACCCGGCCGTGAGCGCGCTGCTCGGTTGCACCACCAGCAGCTTGATCGCGACCCCCGACGCGGCGGGCAACACAGTCACGGCCACCGACTACCTGTGGGCCGGCAACTGGCAGCTCGGCCCCACGGCGCAATCGAGCATCGGCGCGTCGGCAGCGTCGCGCGCCGTGAACAATCCGTTCTGAAGCGCGTCGCGCCGCATGCCGCAAACGCCGCCTTCGGGCGGCGTTTGCGTTGGGCGATCGGGCCCTAGAGACGCCCATCCATTGCCGGGTTTCCCCGGTTCGGACCTGTGAAAGCGCAGCCGTATAGTGGTCCGGAGAAAAGCGAACGAGCGTTCGCTTTTTGTTTGATTCTTCTTGGTTGGTCCGCAAGGGGTTGCTTCAATGAACAGAATTCATGCAGGCGCGTTGACCGTCGTGGTCAGCGCGATGTTGGCGGCGTGTGGCGGTGGTGGCGACGATCCGCCGCCGAGCCGCGGCACCATCGTGACGGCGCAGCTGGCGGGCCAGGCCACCACCGCGCAAATCGACCAAGGCACCACCGCGTCCGGTATCCAGGGCTTGACCGGCCCTGCAGCCTGCAACGTCGACATCCGCTACGTGCTGTATGTCACCCGCGACCCCAGCGGTGCCGCCGCCACCGCATCGGAAGCCGTGTTCGTGCCCTCGGGCACGGGGGCCAATTGCACAGGCAACCGCCCGGTGCTGCTTTACGCGCACGGGACCACCACGGTCAAGTCGTACAACATCGCGGACGTGTCGGTGAACACCACCACCGGCGACTACAACAATGCCGGCGGCGGCGAAGGCTCGCTGATCATGGCGATGTTCGCGGCGCAGGGCTACATCGTGGTCGCGCCCAACTACCTGGGCTATGACCGCTCCTCGCTCAGCTACCACCCCTACCTGAACGCCGAAGCGCAGGCGGTGGACATGGTCGACGGCCTGCGCGCGGCCGAGGCGCACCTGGCGGCTGCGAGCACGGTCACGCCGTCCAGCAAGCTGTTCATCAGCGGGTATTCGCAAGGCGGCCACGTGGCGATGGCCACGCAAAAGGTGATCGAGCGCGACTACTCGTCCGAGTTCACGGTGACGGGTGCAGCGCCCATGTCGGGGCCCTACAACCTGGTCGGCTTCGGTGACTACATCACGCCGGCGGACCCGACCGCCACCACCGCAAACCAGCACGTGAACGCGGGCGCAACGATCTTCATCCCGCTGCTGATCACCAGCTATCAGAAGTCCTACGGCAACGTCTACACCAAGCCGTCCGACGTCTACCAGAGCCCCTACGACCTGACCGCCGAGACCCTGTTCCCGACGGACACGCCGGTGTCCACGCTCCTGCAGGAGGGCAAGCTGCCACCGGACACCACGTTCACCAAGCTCTTCGGCACCGGCGGCCTGCTGACGGACGCCTTCGCCACCGGCTACGCAGCGTCCAACTACCGCAAGGACTCGGTCACCAACACGCTGGTCGGCATGGATGGCGCCACGCCGATCGTGTGGAAGCCCAAGGCACCGATGGTGCTGTGCGGCGGCGCCAATGACCCCACCGTGTTCTGGGCGCTCAATGCGCCTGTGGCTCAGCAGCTGTTCGCCACGCAGGGCGTGACGGTGCCGGCCTTCAACCTCGAGGATCGGGCCTCCCTGCCCGCGGGGACGGCCGGCGACTTGGTCTACGGCGGCTTCCAGCAAGCCAAGGCGGCGGCCGGCGCCAATGCGACGGCTGAATACCACGGCACGCTGGTTCCCCCGTTCTGCAGCGCGCTGGCGCGCGGCTTCTTCTCGGCGCTGTAAGACGCCGCTCCCACGCGAACGAAAGACTTGCCCATGAACAAGATTTCCCTGATCGCGGCGGCGTCGCTGGCCTTCGCTGCTGCTGGCGCATGCGCCCAATCGAGCACCGTGTACCTGGGCGGCGCCTACATCGACCTGCACAGTTCGGCGCCGGCCCTGGCCGGCGGTCCGCCGGTGCCGGACCCGGGTGCCCAGATCGAGGTGAAGGACGCCTCCACCATCGGCTTCGGCTACACCTACCGCTTCAAGCCGCAGTGGAGCGTGGAGGCCGCCCTCGGCATTCCGCCACGGCACAAGACCTACGGCGAAGGGTTCATTCAACCCTTCGGCCAGCTGTCGTCGGTGAAGCAGGTGTCGCCCACGCTGTTCGTGAACTATCACTTCCAGCCGTTCGGCGCGCTCGAACCGTTCGTCGGCGCGGGTCTCAACTACACCCACTTCACCGGTGCGCGCAGCACGGCCGGCGGCGACCTTGCCAGCGGCGGGCCGACCAAGATCGAGCTGTCCGACTCCTGGGGCGCGGCCGTGCACGCGGGGGGCATGTACCGCATCGACAACAAGTGGTCGCTGGTGGGCACCGTCGCCTATGCCGACGTGCAAAGTGACCTGAAGGCCACCACCTCCACGCCGGGGGGCGACATCCTGCGCACGACCCACATCAAGTTCAACCCGGTGGTCTACACCGTGTGCGTGGGCTACAGCTTCTGAACCTCGTGCCCTGCAAGGCCGCCGACCTGTGAAGGCCCGGCGGCCTTGTTCATTTGCGAGGCAGCAGCCCCAGCTTCATGCCGAGGATGCTCGCCGCCAGCACCAACGTCACCGCGTTGGCCACGATGATCGGCCATTGGCCGAGCAGCACGCCGTAGGCAAGCCACAGCGCGACGCCGATGGTGAAGCTGGCATACATGCCCAGCGAGATGCCGTGCACGTCACGGGTGCGGAAGGTGAGCCAGGCTTGCGGGAGGAACGAGCCCGTGGTGAGGGTGGCGGCGATCGTGCCGAGCCAGTCGGTGTGCGTGAAGGCGGCGGTGATGAGGGTCATCGGCGGGAGGGCATGTCGTCGCAGGTCCAGCGCACCAGGGCGTCGAGCGCGTCGCGCGTGGCGCCGGCATGGGGGTCGTTGATCAGCGCCACCAGCACGTAGCGCTTGCCGCTGGCACCCAGCACGTAGCCCGCCACCGCGGCCACGTCGCGCAGCGAGCCGGTCTTCAGGTGGGCGCAGCCGGGGCGCGCCTGCATGCGGCGCAAGGTGCCGTCTTCGCCGGCCAGCGGCAGCGAGCTCATCAGCTCCGACATCTCCGGTGACGCATACATGCGTTGCAGCAGGCCGGCCAAGGTGGCAGCGCTGATGCGCTGCGTGCGCGACAGGCCGGCACCGTTGTCGATGACCGTGTCGGCCGCCTTGTCCCCCAACGTGGCCACGAGCCAACGCTGCAGCACGCCGCGCGCCGCCTCGGGCGTGCCGCTGGCGGCCTGCTCGGCGCCCAGCGTAAGGAACAGCTGCTGTGCCATCACGTTGTTGCTGAACTTGTTGATGTCACGCACCACCTGCGCCAGCGGCGGTGAGCGCAGCATCAGCGTCGGTGCTTGCGCCGTGAGGGCGGCGCCCTCGCGCACGCTGCCGCGCAGCACGCCGCCGATTTCGGTCCACAGGGCGGCGAGCAGCCGGGCGTTGTAGCGCTCGGGGGCGGGGTAGGCCACGGCCCACTGGCGCTCGCCGCAGCTGGCCGGGTAGCTGCCCGCAAAACCCACCAACTCGGCGTCGCTCACGCTGGAGGCGAGTTGCGCGTGCCAATCGCCGCAGGGGCCGTCGGCCAGCGGCACGGTGCGCTGCACGATCACACCGGCCAGGGCAGGCTCCACACCCACATGGGCCACGCCCGCTGCCGGCTCCGGTGTGAAGGTGTAGAGCACCGACTTGAAGTTCAGCAGCAGCGCATCGGGCTGCACGTTGTAGGGCTTGAGCGGCTCGCCGTCGAAGGCGCCCGGCGCGACCAGGTCGGGGCTGAACGCGCTGCGGTCGAGCACGATGTCGCCATGGATCTCGCGCACGCCCAGCTCCTGCACGCGGCGCAGCAGCAGCCACACGCGCTCGAGCACCAGCGTGGGGTCGCCCGTGCCCTGGATCACCAGTGAACCGTCGAGCACGCCGTCGCGCACCGGGCCGTCGAACCACACCGGCGTGTTCCAGGTGTGGGCCGGGCCCAGCAGGTCCATCGCGGCCGACGTGGTGACGAGCTTGAACACCGAGGCAGGGTTCATCGGCTGGTCTGCGTGCAGCAGCAGCGCCGGGCGGCGTGCGCCGACTTCCTGCACCACGACCGCGACGCTGTTCTGCGGCACGCCGGCGTCGGCCAGCGCATGGCGCACCTCCGCCGGCAGGCTGCGCGCGGCGCTGGCGGCAGCGCTTGCGGTGACCAGCGCCGCGGCCATCATCCCGCGGCACAGCGAGCAGAAGAGCCAGCGAAAAAGCGAGGACGTGCGACCCGGCATGAGGTCGATGATCGCACGGCTACACTGGCCTTTTCGCCGTTCGGGTCGCGTCTCGCGCGGCCGTTGCTGAGCCTTTTGCCGTGCCTGCCTGCCTGCTCGCCATCGACAGTTCCACCGAGCGCCTGTGCCTGGCGCTGCAGGCCGGCGAGCATGCCTGCACGCATGAGCAGAGCGGCGGCGCACTGGCCTCGGCGCAGCTGCTGCCGCAGCTGGTGGCCATGCTGGCCGACGCCGGCGTGGCCTGGCAGGCGCTGGACGCGGTGGCTTTCGCGCGCGGGCCCGGCGCTTTCACCGGCCTGCGCACGGCCTGCGCGGTGGCGCAGGGTCTCGCGCTCGGTGCCGGCAAGCCGGTGCTGCCGATCGACAGCCTGATGCTGGTGGCCGACGATGCCCGCGGCGCCCTCGAGCCGGCGCCGGCTGACATTTGGGTGGCGATGGATGCGCGCATGGGCGAGGTCTATGCCGCGCGCTACCAGTGGCAGCGCGACGCGTGGCAGGTGCTGGACGCACCGGCGCTGTACGAACTCGACGCACTGCACGCGCGCTGGCAGGCCACACCGCCGGCCGTGGTGGCCGGCTCCGCATTGGACGCGTTCGGCGAACGGCTGCACACCGGTGCCGCGCTGCGCGTGCCGCAGGAGCACGACCGGCCTGCAGCCTTGCTGCGCCTGGCGCAGGCCGCGTGGCGCAGCGGAGCGGCGGTGGATGCGGCCGAGGCGCTGCCGCTGTACCTGCGCGACAAGGTGGCGTCCACCACCGCCGAACGCGAGGCGATGCGCGCCGCGGAGGCGAGCCGATGAGCGCGATGCCGCAGCCCGGCGTGCAGGCGCAGCCGATGACCGTGCGCCATCTCGATGCCGTGGCGGCGATCGAGGCGAGCGCCTATGACTTCCCTTGGACGCGCGGCAACTTCATCGATTCGCTGGCCGCGGGCTACCTGGCCGAGGTGCTGCTGGACGGTGAGCGGCGCGTCATCGGCTACCAGGTGGCGATGCAGGGTGTCGACGAGTTGCACCTGCTCAACCTCACGATCGCGCCCCGGCACTGGGGCCAGGGCTGGGGCCGGCGCCTGTTGGACCGCCTGGTGCGGCACGCGCGCGCCGCGCATGCCGCCTCGGTGTGGCTGGAGGTGCGCGAGAGCAATGCACGCGCGCGTGGCATCTACGAGCGCTATGGCTTCATGCAGGTGGGTGTGCGCCGAGGCTACTACCCGGCACCGCAGGGCGCTCGCGAGGACGCGATGGTGATGAGTCTGGCCATCGAGCCGGCGTTGGGAGTCACGCCGTGAGCTGGAGCGAGCGCCAGCGCCGCATGCTTGCGGAAATGGGCCTCACGGTGTGGGCGCCGCAGCGCCAGCGTGTGACGGCCGAGGCGGAGGCGGTGAGCGATGAAGCACCGGCGGTGGCGCTGGCTGAAGCGCCGCCGCAGCCGCGCTCGCCCGCCAGCGCCGTGGACACGATGGACTGGCCCGCGCTGCGCGAGGCTGTCGCGCAATGCCGCGCCTGCAGGCTGTGCGAAGGCCGGCGCAACACGGTGTTCGGCGTCGGCAACGAGCACGCACCGCTGATGGTGGTGGGCGAGGCGCCGGGCGAGCAGGAGGATCGCAAGGGCGAGCCCTTCGTCGGCCCGGCAGGCAAGCTGCTGGACAACATGCTGCTCGCGCTCGGGCTTACGCGCGAGGCCGGTGATGCGGCGCGGCAGGTCTACATCGCCAACACGCTGAAGTGCCGGCCGCCGGGCAATCGCAACCCGGAGCCGGACGAGATGGTGAAGTGCGAGCCGTACCTGAAGCGCCAGCTGGCGCTGGTGCAGCCGCGCGTGATCCTGGCGATGGGCCGCTTCGCGGTGCAGGCGCTGCTGCGCAGCACCGAGCCGATCGGCCGCCTGCGCGGGCGCGTGCACCAGTACGAAGGCGTGCCACTGGTCGTCACCTACCACCCGGCGTACCTGCTGCGCAACCTGCCCGACAAGGCCAAGGCCTGGGACGACCTGTGTCTGGCCGCGACCTTGCTCGACCCGGCTTAGCCCTTCTTCTGCTTCACTGGCCGCGTCCAGCCGGCGATCGCTGCCTGCTTGGCGCGCGCCACCGTTAGCTGGCCGGGCGGCACGTCCTTGGCGATGGTGGAGCCGCCGCCGATGGTGGCGCCCTCGCCGATGGTCACAGGTGCCACCAGGACGCAGTTGGAGCCCACGTGCACGTCGGCGCCGATCACGGTGCGATGCTTGTTGGCGCCGTCGTAGTTGGCGGTGATCGAGCCGGCGCCATAGTTGACGCGCTCGCCCACCGTGGCGTCGCCCAGGTAGGCCAGGTGATTCGCCTTCGCGCCCTTGGCGAGCGTGGAGTTCTTCACCTCGACGAAGTTGCCGATGTGCACCTCCTCGCCGAGCTGCGCGCCCGGCCGCAGGCGCGCATACGGGCCCACCAGCGCGCCGGCACCCACCTGGGCACCCTCCACGTGCGTGAAAGCGTGGATCACGGCTCCGGCGGCCACGCTCGCGTCGCGGATCACGCAGAACGGACCCACGCGCACGCCGTCGGCCAGCTGCACGGCGCCCTCGAACACACAGCCGACGTCGATCTCCACGTCCTGCCCGCACTGCAGCGTGCCGCGCAGATCGAAGCGCGCCGGGTCGGCCAGTCGTACGCCGGCTTCCATCAGGGCATCGGCCTGGCGGCGCTGGTAGCGCCGCTCCAGGTCGGCCAGCTGCGCCGGGCTGTTGATGCCCAGCACCTCGATCTCGTCGGCCACGGGTACGGCCAGCACCGGCACCGCGTCGGCGACGGCCATCGCCACGATGTCGGTCAGGTAGTACTCGCCTTGCGCGTTGTCGTTGTTCAGCGCCATCACCCAGCGCTTCAGCTGCGCGCTCGGCACCGCCATGATGCCGGCGTTGACCTCGCTGATCGCACGCTGTGCGGGCGTCGCGTCCTTGTGCTCCACGATGGCCAGCACGCGCTCGCCCGAGGCGTCGCGCACGATGCGGCCGTAACCGGTGGGGTCCGGCAGCGCGATCGTCAGCAGCGCCAGGCGCTCGCCGCCGCAGGCCCGCACCAGCGCGCGCAGCGTCTCGCCACCGATCAGCGGGACGTCCCCATTGAGGATCAGCGTGATGCCCTCATCCTGCAGGCGGGGCACCGTTTGCTGCACGGCGTGGCCGGTGCCCAGCTGCGGCATCTGGCGCACGAACTCGATGCCGGGCCCGGCGATTGCCGATTCCACCGCGTCTGCACCGTGGCCGGTGACGACGATCGTGCGGCTTGCCTGGAGCGCGGCGGTGGTGCCGAGCACGTGCGAAATCAGCGGCCGGCCAGCGAGCCGGTGCAGCACCTTCGGGCGCTGCGACTTCATGCGCGTGCCCTTGCCCGCGGCCATGATCACGATCTGGAGCGACATGCGGAAATCCTTGTTCAGACGCGCGATTATCGCGGCCGGCCTGATGCTGGTGAGCCTGCTGGCCGGCTGCAGCCTCGCGCTCAAGCTCGGCTACCACCAGGGCCCGACGCTGCTGTACTGGTGGATGGACGGCTATGTCGACTTCGACGACCGCCAGGCGCCACGCGTGCGCCAGCTGGTCGGCCTGTGGTTCGACTGGAACCGGCGCGAGCAGCTGCCGCAGGTGATCCGCCTGCTCGAGCGGGCGCAGACGCAGGTGCTGGAGCCGGCGGTCGCGCCGCAGGCGTTCTGCGCGCTCGCCGAGGACGTGAAGCACGAGGTACAGGCAGCCTACGAGCAGGCCGTGCCGTCGCTGGCGGAGGTGGCGCTCACGCTCACGCCGCAGCAGACGCGCACGCTGGAGAAGCGCTTCGCGAAGAACGACGCCAAGTTCAGCGACGAATTCCTGCCGCCGCGGCTGGAAGACCGCGTGAAGGCGCGCACCAAGAAGACGCGCGAGAGCTTCGAGCGCGTGTACGGCCCGCTCGACGATGCGCAGCGCGAGCGCCTGTTGCAGCTGGAAGCCGCGTCGCCCTATGACGCGGAGCGCTGGCTCGGCGAGCGCCGCCTGCTGCAGCAGGAGATCGTGCAGTCGCTGCACGAGTTGCAGGCCGCACGGGCGGCAGGGCAGACGGCGCCGCAGCTGATGGCCCAGGCGCAGGCCGCGCTGCGCCGCATCGGCGAGCATGCCGAGCGCTCGCCGCGCGAGGCCTATCGCGAGCAGCAGCAGCGGGTGTGGGACTACAACTGCGCGCTCAGCGCGCAAATGCACGCCAGCATGAGCACCGGGCAGCGCCAGCGTGCGCTGCAGCGGCTGCAGGGCTGGCAGAAGGACCTGCGCGAATTGGTGGCGGAGCGCCGCTAGCGCGCGGCAGGGCTGGCCCGCGCAAACGCGCTACTTGGTCGTCTCTGGCAGTTGCACCGACACGCGGTGCGCCTTCGGCACGGCGTTGGGGAAGTCCTTCATCGAGGCTTCGAACATGGCGCCGATGACGGCCGCGCTCGGCTGGCTGATCGACTCGTTGGTGGCGTGGGCCTCGTACAGCGGCGTGCCGGTGCGGCGGTCGCGGATCAGCAATGCCACTTCCTGGTCGTACTGCGTGTCGTACTCCGGCGGCCAGCCCCAGCCCGGGCGCCAGTAGTAGCCGGGCCGACGCCAGTAGTGCGGCCCCCAGCGCCACCACATCGGGTCGTCCCAGGGCGTGTAGTCGGTGCGCGTCATGCGCCCGCCCAATTGCACCACCACGTCGGCCTCGGCGGCGTTCGCGGCGGGCTGGAAGCCCACCTGCTCCAGGGCGCGGCGCGCACCTGTTTCCATCGCGCCCAGTTCGCGGCTGCGCGCCTGCTGCGACGGCAGGCGCTCGATCGTGTAGCTGCCGGGGGCGCGGCCGGCCGGCCACTCGCCATAGGTGGCGACGTCGCTGGTGACGCTGTTCATCGATGCGCAGCCGGCCAGGGCCAGCACGGCGGCGCCAAGGGCGATTCGGGCTTGCAACATCTTGGTTCTCCGGTGGGTGTCTGCCGGAACGCGGCAAAGGGCGTTCCGGACGACGGTACTTACGAGCGCGCGGGCGGCTTGGGGTGCAGCAGCATCGGCGCGGCCTCGGGCGGGCCGCAGCCATCGTCGTCCTCGTCGAAGGCCTTGTCGCCGGCGGGGTCGGCCAGGCCGGTGGCCTGCAGGCTGGTGAACGGGTACAGGCGCCGGTCCATCATGTGCGAAGGCACGATGTTGCCCATCGCGGTGAACATGTTGTCGATGCGCCCCGGGTGCTGCTTGTCCCAGGCGCGGATCATCTGCTTGATCTGCACGCGCTGCAGGTTCTCCTGGTTGCCGCACAGGCTGCACGGGATGATCGGGAACTGCCGGTGCACGGCCCAGCGCTCGAGGTCGGTCTCGGCCACGTAGGCCAGCGGGCGGATCACCACGTGGCGGCCATCGTCGCTCACCAGCTTGGGCGGCATGCCCTTCAAGCGGCTGTTGAAGAACATGTTCATCATCAAGGTCACCACCATGTCGTCACGGTGGTGGCCGAGCGCGATCCTGGTGGCGCCCAGCTCGCTGGCCACGCGGTACAGGATGCCGCGGCGCAGGCGCGAGCACAGGCTGCACATCGTCTTGCCCTCGGGGATCAGGCGCTTGACGATCGAGTAGGTGTCCTGCGTCTCGATGTGGAACGGCACTCCGATGCTGCGCAGGTACTCGGGCAGGACGTGCTCGGGAAAGCCGGGCTGCTTCTGGTCGAGGTTGACCGCCACGATGTCGAAGGCCACCGGCGCGCGCTGGCGCAGGTTGATCAGGATGTCGAGCAGCGCGTAGCTGTCCTTGCCGCCGGACAGGCACACCATCACCTTGTCGCCGGCCTCGATCATGTTGAAGTCGGCAATCGCCTGGCCCACCTGCCGGTGCAGCCGCTTGCTGAGCTTGTTGGCTTCGAAGGCGGCCTTCTTTTCGCCCGGGGTCTCCACCTGCCCGGGCATGTCGTCCTGCGTCACTGCATTCATCGGCTCAATCCTTCATCCCGAACACCTCGACGCCCACGGCGTCGCAGTCGGGGTACACGTCGGGCTTCTCGGTGGACACGCGCGCGGCTTTCACGGAAGGATGCGCCAGCATCAGCGCCAGCACCTCGTCGCACAGCGTTTCCTGCAGATGGATGTGCCCCTGCTTCACGCGCTGCGCGATGCTGCGGCGCATGAAGTCGTAGTCCACCACTTCCTCCAGCTCGTCCTTGGCGGGCGTGGACAGCGCCAGCGGCACGAACAGGTCCACGTTGATCAGCACGCGCTGCTCGCCGCGCTTCTCGAAGTCGTGCACGCCGATGTTGATCCAGACCTCGTAGTTGCGAAGGAACAGGCGTCGGCAGTCGCGCAGCGCGCTGAAATGCAGGGGAGAAGTCATCGGGTCAGTCCTTGGCCGCTTGCGCGAGAAAGTACACGTCGCGCGGCTGGCGCGCCAGGTGCTGGCCGCCGTCGACCAGCAAGGTGGTGCCGGTGACGGCCGGTGCGTCGAGCAGGTAGCGCACTGCGGCAGCCACGTCCTCGGGCGTGGACGAGCGCTGCAGCGGCGTCATGCGGTGGGCAGCGGCGAACTCGGCCTCGTCCATCGGGCCCGACGGCAAGGTGATGCCGGGCGCGATGCCGCACACGCGCACGGCGGGCGCCAGCGCCTGCGCCAGCAGCACGGTGGCCGCTTGCAGCGCCGCCTTCGACAGCGTGTACGACACGTGGTCGGGGTTGGGATTCCACAGCTTCTGGTCGAGCAGGTTCACCACGCAGCCGCTGGCGTTGCGTGCGGCCAGGTGCTGCTGCAGTGCCTGCGCCAGCACGATGGCGGGCGCGGTGTTGGCGCGCCAGTGGCGCTCCATCGCGCCGTAGCTGAAGCTGGCGACGTCGTCGTGCTCGAACAGCGACGCGTTGTTCACCACCGCATCGATGCGGCCGAAGTGCGCAGCCACCGCGGGCAGCAGCGCGCGACAGGCGGATTCGTCGGACAGGTCGGCGGCAAATGCATGCGCGCGGGCGCCGGCCTGCTGCAGCTCGGCCACCGTCTGCCGGGCTTCGTCACCCGAGCCGCGGTAGTGCACCGCAATGTCGCGGCCGTGCTGCGCCAGGTGCAGTGCGATCGCGTGGCCGAGCCGGCGGGCACTGCCGGTGACGAGGGCAACAGGGCGGGACGACATGGCTTTCTACAATGCCCCGATGCACGAGGCAGAACGACCCGACAGTGTATCGGCGCGGCTAGCGGCGCGACTGCGCACGGCCATTGCCGGGGCGGGCGGCTGGCTCCCGTTCGACCGCTTCATGGCGATGGCGTTGTACGAGCCCGGCCTGGGCTACTACGCCAACGCCTCGGCCAAGTTCGGCACGATGCCCGGCTCCGGCAGCGACTTCGTCACCGCGCCGGAGCTGTCGCCGCTGTTCGGCCGGGCCTTGGCGCGGCAGCTGGCGCAGGCACTCGATGCCTGTGGCTGCGACGAGCTGTGGGAGTTCGGCGCCGGCTCGGGTGCGCTGGCCGAGCAGTTGCTGCAGGCACTGGGCGAGCGCGTGCGTCGCTACACGATCGTCGATCTGTCGGGCGTGTTGCGCGCGCGGCAGCAGGCGCGGCTGGCTGCGTTCGGCCATCGGGTGCAGTGGGCCGATGCGCTGCCCGAGCAGATGCAGGGCGTGATCGTCGGCAACGAGGTGCTGGACGCGATGCCGGTGCAATTGCTGCACCTCGATGGCAACCAGTGGCTGGAGCGCGGCGTGGCGCTGGACGGCGAGCGCTTCACCTGGGCGGATCGGCCCACGGCGCTGCGCCCGCCGGTCGAGGGGCCGTTTGCGCCCGGCGCCGTCACCGAGGTCCATGCGCAGGCCGAAGCCTTCATTGCCACGCTGGCCGAGCGGCTGCAGCGCGGTGCGGCCTTCTTCATCGACTACGGCTTCCCGGAAGCCGAGTACTACCACCCGCAGCGCAGCGGCGGCACGGTGATGTGCCACCGCGCGCACCGCGCCGACACCGACCCGCTGGCGGACGTGGGCCTGAAGGACATCACCGCGCACGTCAACTTCACCGGCATCGCGCTGGCGGCCCAGCAGGCCGACTTCGACGTGCTGGGCTATACCTCGCAGGCGCGCTTCCTGATCAATTGCGGCATCGCCGAGCTGCTGGAGCAAGCCGACCTGCCGGCGCGGGCGGCCGCGCAGAAGCTGCTGCTGGAGCACGAGATGGGCGAGTTGTTCAAGGTGATCGGCTTCGCGAAGGCCTGCCGCTTCGAGCCGATCGGCTTTGCGGCCGGCGACCGCACGCATCGGCTGTAGCCGGGCTCAAGCGATGGCGAGTGCCTGGCCGATCGCGGCCACGCGTTCGCGCCGCACCGCGTCGCCGATCGCCGGGCCCCGAGCGCCGCGCTCGGCCGCTGCCGCCGCTACCGCAGCGGCATCCACCGCCTGCGCCGCACGCAGCGCCATCGTTAGCCGCGCGGCCTGCGGATAGGGCCGATCCTCCATGCCGAGGCGGCCGCGCGCATCGCACTCGCAGGCCAACAGCGCCTGCTCGAAGCGTTCGGGCCGGCGCAACGCGTCGCAGCGTTCCAGCAGGCGCATCACCGACAGGGCATTCAGCGCTTCGCTGCGATGCACGTTGCCGTGCTCGCGCGCCACCACCTCGGCCAGCTCGCGGCAGGCGGTCGGCACCTTCCAGCGCTCGCACACCGTCTGCAGCAGCCGTGCGCTGCGCGCCTCGTGCCCCAGGTGTCGCGGCAGCAGGTCGGCCGGCGTGGTGCCCTTGCCGAGGTCGTGGCACAGGCAGGCGAAGCGCACGTCGAGCGGCGCGGCCAGGCGGGCGCTCATGTCGAGCACCATCATCAGGTGCACGCCGGTGTCCACCTCGGGGTGGTACTCGGCGCGCTGCGGCACGCCCCACAGCCGGTCCACCTCCGGCAACAGCACGGCCAGTGCGCCGCAGTCGCGCAGCACCTCGAACATGCGGCTGGGGTGCGACTCCATCAGCCCGCGCGCCAGCTCCTGCCACACGCGCTCGGGCACCAGCGCGTCGGCCTCGCCGGCGGCCACCATCTCCCGCATCAGCGTGCGCGTCTCGTCGGCCACGCTGAAATCCGGAAAGCGCGCCGCGAAGCGCGCCAAGCGCAGGATGCGCACGGGATCCTCGACGAAGGCCTGCGACACATGGCGCAGCACGCGCTGCTGCAAGTCGCGCGCGCCGCCGAACGGGTCGATCAGCGAGCCGTCGGTGGCCAGCGCCATCGCGTTGATCGTGAGGTCGCGCCGCAGCAGGTCGTCTTCCAGTGTCACGCCGGGGTCGGCATGCACGACGAAGCCGCGATAGCCCGGCGCGGTCTTGCGTTCGGTGCGCGCCAGCGCGTATTCCTCCTTGGTCTGCGGATGCAGAAAGACCGGAAAGTCGCGCCCGACCGGCAGGAAGCCAGCCGCCGTCATCTCGGCCGGTGTGGCACCCACGACGACCCAGTCGCGGTCGCTCGCCGGCCGGCCGAGCAGTTGGTCGCGCACCGCGCCGCCCACGATGAAACACTGCATGCCGGCAGTGTAGGGGCGGCGCCTGCGGGTGCTCTCAGCGCACCTTGCGGTACGGCTCGTCTTCTTCGATGAAGTCGTGCTCGTCCAGCGCGTCGGCCACCCAGGCCTGCATGGCGGGCAGCTGCCACACGCGCTGCACGTAGGCTGCGGTGTCGGGGCTTACCGGCAGCCCATAGGTGCGGATGCGCGTGCACACCGGCGCGAAGTACGCGTCGGCAGCACTGAAGGCGCCGAACAGAAACGGGCCGCCGGACGCGGCGAGGGCGTCGCGCCACAGCTGCTCGATGCGTGCCACGTCGCGCCGCACCTCGGCCTGCTCGGCCCAGATGCGCGCGCCCGCCTCGGCCAGGTCGGCCTCGATGTTCATGTCGCAATGGGTGCGCAGCGCGCCGAAACCCGAGTGCATCTCGGCGCACAGGCTGCGGGCGCGCGCCCGCTGGCGTGCATCGGCCGGCCACACGCCGCGCTCGGGAAACAACTCAGCGACACGCTCGATGATGGCCAGCGTGTCCCATACGACGAAGCCGTCGTCCTCCACCAGCAGCGGTACCTTGCCCGGCCCGCCCAGGCGCGCGGTGGTGGTCTTGAAGGCCGAGCCCTCGCTGAAATCCAGCCGCAGCTTCATCTCCTCGAACGGGATGCCGAGTTGGCGCAGCGCCAGCCAGGGCCGCAGCGACCAGGACGAGTAGTTCTTGTTGCCGATGACAAGCTTCACGCGTGCCTCCTGATGTAGGGGAGCGCGCATCGTACGCAGGCACCGCCGGCGCGTGATGCCGGTTGCGCAAGCGGCCGATGCCGCCAGCGCATCAGGGCAGGTCGGGGTCGGCGGGGCCCGCGTCGGCGGGGCCGATGGTGGGGCCCAGCCGCGCCTTCAGCGACGCGGGCTGGCGACCCATCAGCAGCGCGTACATCGTGGCGTTGGCCAGCACCTTCTTCACGTAGTCGCGCGTCTCGTTGAACGGCACGTTCTCGGTCCAGATGGCGGGCTCCAGCACCGGGCCGTCGCGCCAGCGGCGCGAGCGGTTGGGGCCGGCGTTGTAGCCGGCAGCAGCCAGCGCCTGCGAGCCGCCGAAATCATCCAGCACCTTCTTCAGATAGCTGGTGCCCAGGCGCAGGTTGACCTCGGGGTCGGCGATCATCTGCGGCGAATACGCCATGCCGATCTTGCGCGCGATCCAGCGCGCGGTTCCCGGCATCACCTGCATCAGGCCGGACGCGCCCGCGCCGGAGCGCAGCGTGGGCATGAAGCGCGTCTCCTGCCGGATCAGACCCATCACGTAAGTGGGATCGAGGTCGAGCGCGCGCCCCTGCGCCGCGATCTCGTCGAGGTAGGGCGTGGGGTAGCGCTGCGCGATGTTCACCTCTTCGCGCGTGCGTTCACTGGTGTTGATGCACAGCTGCCAGTCGGCCAGGTCACATGCCAGCGCAGCTGCGGCCAGCAGCTCGCGGTCGCTCATGCCGCGCAGCGTGAAGTTCCATTCGCGCCGGCCCTCGTCGCGCAGTCCCAGGCCGGCGAGCTGCAGCGCGCGGGTCAGGCCGGGCGTGGCATTGGCGCTGGCGCGTTCCTCGGCGCTCAACGCCTCGGGCTTGGGCGGCAGCACGATCGGCTGGTCCAACTCTTCTGCAGCCAGCAGGTTGTAGAAGCCGAGCGGGCCGGCGATGCCCTGAAGCAGCTGCCGGCTGAGCAGGCGCGCGGGCTCGCCGCTGTCGTCGGCGGGCGCGAGCGAGGCCAGCGCACGCGCCTTCCAGTACACCCACACCGGCTCGCGCTGTTCGCCGCCGCTCATGGCGTTGATGTACTGCAGCACCGCCGGCCAGCGCGCGGGTCCGTTGCCGGCGCGCAGCGAAGCGCGCACGGCCCAGGCCAGCGTGTCGTCGCTCCATGGCAGTGCCGCCTGCTTCGGCCGGTGCGCGGCCTGCCAGGCCGTTTGGTAATAGCCCACCGCTTCGGGCATCAGCTTCCACGCGGCCTGCCGCGCCACGCTGGCCCACACCAACGCCGACAAGTCGGGCGGCAGCACCTGCTGCCAGCGCTGCTGCAACTGCTCGGCCGCAGCACCGGGGTCGCTGGAGGCCAGGCGCAGCAGCGCAACCGCGCTCAGCTCGGCCTGCGCGCGCGTGCCCAGCCGACCGCGTCGGGCGAGGTAGCGCGCCGGCTGGTCCAGCGCCTCGTTCAGCGCCTTGGTGGCGCTGTCGTCGATCAAGGTGGCGGCGAAGCGGGCCACGCGCAGCCGGTTCGAATCCACCGCCTGGCGGACCGCGCGCCACAGGTCGTCGGCGTCGAAGCGACGCGCCTCGACCATCGTGGTGGCGAGTAGCACGCAGCCTTCGTCGACGTCGCGCTGCGCGTACCAGGCCGCGCGCGCAGCGGCGGTGACGTCCTCGCCGGCCAGGTGTTGCGCCAGCAAGGCGTAGCAGACCACCTCACGGTCGTCGTTCATGCGGAACGCCGGGTAGTCACGCATGAAGTTCGCCCAGTCGCGGCGATGGCCGAGTTCGAGCAGCCAGTCGTTGCGCAGCCGGTCTTCGACGTAGGTGCCGCGCCAGCGCGCATAGAAGGCGTCCACCTCGGCTTGCTGCGCCTCGGGCAGCCGCTCGCTCAGCTCCCAGTAGTCGACCCATGGGGCGAGCGGGTGCTGCATCGCATTGGCGGCCGCGCGAGCCGCGGCCAGGCGCACGCGGTCATGGCGGGCGAACGCGTCGCGTGCATCCAGCACGATGGTGTCGGCCGCGGTGGGTTGGGCGAGCGCAGGTGTGCTGCTGGCGAGCAGCGTGCTGGCCAGCAGCGCCAGGGCCAAGCGGCTCAGGCGGCGAGGCAGGTGAAAGAAGGCAGAGGAGGACGAGGCGGGCATCGGGTGAAGGAAGGTGCAAACCACTGTAGCGCAGCGCTTTGATGCGCGATGGCACTCAAGGTTCGCCGATCGCCGCCCGTGTTTGTGCAGCTTGTTGCAGCACCCACTCGAAGAACTCGTTCAGCTCGGGTCGCTCGGCGCTGCCGCGCGTGCGGATGGCCCAGTAGGCGTAGGGCGAGTGGATGCGACGTTCCGGGCCGAACGGCTCCACCAGTTCGCCGCGCGCCAGCGACTCGCTGACCATCGCGATGCGGGCCAGCGCAATGCCCTGTCCGGCCAGCGCGGCCTGGATCTGCTGGTACGTGAAGTTCAGGTAGATCCAGCGCTGCGGCTGCAACTGCGCCACGCCCTGCTCGTGCAGCCAGTAGCGCCAGCTCAGGTACTCGGCGCTCGGACGCTGGTCGTCCTCCTCCAGCAGCGTATGGCGCACCAGGTCGGCCGGCACGCGCAGCGGCGGCACCTGGCCGCTGCGGGCCTGCTCCATGAGCGCGGCGCCAGCGGTGGGAGTGAGCACCTCGCCGAACAGCCGAACCGCACCGGGCGGTGCCGCGTCGGGGTGGCAATAGCGGATCGCCATGTCCAGCTCGGGATCGTCGAGGTCCGTCAGGATGTCGCTGGCCGACACGCGGATGTCGATGCCGGGGTGCTCGCGGTGGAACGCCTGCAGCCGCGGAATCAGCCACAGCGAGGCGAACGACGCGAACGTGGTCAGGCTGACAGAGCGCCGGCCGCGCGCCAGGCGGATCTGCCGCACGGTGGCGTCGAGCCGGTCGATCAGCGGCGCCGTGCTCTGCAGCAGCGCGGTGCCGGCCCCGGTGAGCTCGACATGGCGCGTGCCGCGCAGGAACAGTGGCGCGCCGAGCTCGTCCTCCAGCGAGCGGATCTGCCGACTGATGGCCGACTGGGTGAGGTGCAGGTCCTCTGCCGCGGCACGAAAGCTCAGGCGGCGCGCCACGGCCTCGAAGGCACGCAGCGGCCCGATGCTCAATGGTCGGTGGCGGATCGGTTGACTCATTCCAAATCAGAATCAGTGATGGCGCTTGAACTCATTAGTGTTTTCCCTCGGTTTGACTCAGAATGCCCAGCATACGAGAAGCGAAAGGAGTCGCTCATGAGCACGGTGTCGATGACTCAACTGCAACAATCCACGACGCGGCTGGCGCTCGCCGAAGGGCGTGCCATGCGCCTGGCCGCCGCGCCCCAGGCGCGCTGGCTTCGCGTCAACGACGGCCAGATCTGGCTGACCGCCAGCGCAGGTTCGCTGCAGGACACGCCGGACGACTGCTGGCTGCAACCGGGCGACAGCGTGGCGTTGCCGCCCGGGCAGGAAGTGGTGCTGGAAGCCTGGCCGAGCGCCCGTTTCGAGCTGCGGGGGGGTGCACCGGCCAGCACGACAG